>DASUYO010000094.1:0-9008 GCA_036377375.1 Pyrinomonadaceae bacterium | reverse complement strand
TGTCGTTGCAAAAACAAATATCCAGCCGAGTAGGGCGAGCAAGTTTGGTATCGGGTATAGCCAAATGCGATACGGGCGCTCCAGCTTCGGCTCATTTCGCCGCAACAGTGTTACTGCCGCGATCTGACCTATAAATTGAATCAGAATTCGCGTGGTGATAAGCGCATCGATCACCATCCCCAACGAAAAGAAACTGCAAATGATCGCGATTACGCCGAGTACGACGAGTGAAACGTAAGGAAAGTTTTTCCTGGGATGGAGGCGACCGAAGATCTTAAAGAAATAACCGTCGATAGCCGCGGCATACGGGACACGCGAGTATCCCAGTAAAAGAGCAAACACTGAACCGAATGCTGTCCAGAGGACCATTGCGGTGAAGAACGTCGCAACGCTCCTCCCGTACACGTGCTCCATGAAAACCGAAACAATGAAGTTCGACTGAGGGTGCTGGTCGGCCGGCACAAACTCGCGCCACGGCACCACACCGATTACAGAAAAGTTTATTGCGATGTAGATCAGCGCGACGGCTATGACGCTGATGATCACTGAGCGGGGAATAGTTCGGCCCGGTACTTTAACTTCGTCGCCGATGTAGCAGATGTCGTAGTAGCCAAGATAATCGAAGATGCCGATTCGGGTAGCAGCGCCTAGACCTAAAAAGAAACCCAGCGAGAAATTGAACGCACCGGGTGGAAAGTCAAAAGCAATATGAGGATTAAAGTTAAAAATGCCAGTCACGATCACAGCGAGCGTGGTCAGGATTGTTCCAATCCATAAACTGACCGTCAGTTTTCCAATGAAAGTGATGCGACGGTACAGCAGACTGATGTTCAATGCACCGAGCGCGACAATCACCGCCAGCGATTGAGGCCGACCCATGTCTTTCCAGATATAACCGAGATACTGCGTGAAACCGATATAACCGGAGGCAATCTCTAAGGGTCCACTCAGGATGAATTGCCAGATAAACAAAAAGCCCATGAGGCGGCCAAACGTCTCGCGCCCAAATCCTTCGCGAAGATAGATGTATGAACCGCCGGATCCTGGCATGGCGGCGCCCAGCTCGCTCCAGATCATTCCGTCGGAAATCGTTATCACCAGGGCAACGATCCAACCCAGCATTGCCTGTGGTCCACCCAGCGCGGACAAGAGCAGCGGGATGGTGATGAACGGGCCAATGCCGATCATGTTGGTCATGTTGAGCGCTGTCGCTTCCAGTAATCCAAAGCGCCGCAACAGGTGCGGTTGTTCAGTTGTGTTTGGTTGCTTTGAATCAGCGCTCATTAGCTTTGGACCATGCAGTTCAATTCCAACTGTTGAAGGCTTTTCCCAAAAGTCGCAAACATACGAATCGCAGCGCCGAAGGCGCGGAATATGAAAGCCAGGGGCAAGCGCGAAGCGGAGCTGAGCTCGTCGCCCCTGGTAACGTGGTCAAGCCGGCCCAGCCCTGAAAGGGCGTAATATCTTGTGTATTTCGGCCCTTCAGGCCTTGGTCCTTGCGTTGTCAGTAACCAGGGCGACGCGCTTCGCGCTTGCCCCTGGCTTTCGCATTCCGCGCCGTTGGCGCTCTGTTTCGGACTCGGGTGAAACTCCTCGGCCTTTGATCTTCGATCGCGCAGTGGCCATCCATGTCTCGTAATTCGTCCCAATTCCACCTGTAAGCTTTGGATCGGCGTTGCTGAAACCAGGCTCCTGGTTTGGGTCCGCCAGGCCGCCGACCGGTATGTCACGTCCGTTGTTGAAAAAGGTGTTATCGCGATGATCGAAGTTACTAACCTTCACGCCTTCACCTGTCACCTGATAAAGCATCGTCTCGTCAACCACTCCTGAGAGTATGAAGATGTTGCTGCGAAGGACGACATTGTCCGAATGTGCCAATCGAACGGAACGTCCACAACCGTGAGCCGGACTGTCAACCTCATTGCCCGGTCGAATCAGCAGCACTCCGCGCTCGCCGATACCAACGAATGTGTTGTTTTCAATACGTGCATTCTTCGCCGCCCAAATCGAAACAGGTTCGACAGGTCGTTCACCCGGACGCATCGAAACAACGAGGTTGTTTCTCGCTGTCATGTCGTACGATTCGAACTTCACAAAAGAACATGGATCACCGTAGCGTCCGTCAATGAACAGATTCGGATCCGTTGAACCGCCGGAGAATGCCGCTCCCGAGTTATCGACGAACACGTTTGCTTCAATGAGCACACGACTTCCACCACCTTTAGAAACAACGCCGCGATGACAGTTGCGAATAAGGTTCCGGCGCACGGTGGCGTCGTCCACGCAAGGCAGATCGATCGCAGGCTTGCGTTGATAGTTCTTGCCGTCAAACAGCTCGTTATCTTCAATTGTGATGTGATGCGACTGGTTGAACTTGATCAGGTATAGGCGGTCGTCGTCCTGCATTGGATCGTAGGACGCCGTGCATCCGGTCGGAGGACACTCGTAGTGCACTTTGCAATTGCGAATCGTGATGTAGCTGGTCCAAAGATTCCGGTCGTACCAGGCGGAGCTATAACCACCGGGCGGATCGTTTGTCTTCACGCGATTGAAGGAATCTTCGGGTTCATAAATACTATCGCCATGAATTCCGTCTCGACGCGAGTTTAATTTCTTCCCTGCGGCATCGCGATAGTATGGATTCGGGAAGACCTCGAATCCATCAATTACAATTCCCCGCGCGAGATGAAAACGAATGTGATCGATGATCACGCCGTGTTTCGATTCGGCGCGGATCGTCAGCGGGTTCCCCAGATCGTAACGATAGATACCCGTTGCGTCAGGACGCACGGTAAGAGACGGACGAGGATCCTCTTTTTGCAGTTCGTCTGCGAGCGTGAGCGTTAAGCTCAATCCGCCCCATTTCGCCTGAGCACCAGCTTTGCGATAGTCACCATTCTTCGCGACGATCGTATCTCCGCTCGTAACATGCTGAAGCGCGACTCGCCACGATTTAAAAGGACGCTCGTAAGTGCCGTCCGCCGTACGCGCATCTGCGCTAAGCAGATCTACGTAAACAGTCTTTGCCGAAACGTTCGCAGCGAGCGCGGACATCAGTACCAACAGAATGAAAGCGTAACAGCGAGCACTCATCTGCTTTCGCCTTCGGCTCGTTGCCAGACTCCGTTGAGCATCACACGCTTGATGCGTCGCATGTTACTGATGTTCTGTGAAGGATCACCTTCAACCAAAACGAGGTCCGCGAGCTTTCCTGTTTCAACACTACCCAGCCGATCCGCGATGTGAAAGTAGCGAGCGTTTTCAATCGTCCCTGCCACGATAGCTTGCATCGGAGTCAGACCTGATTCGACGAGCAGCTCGAGCTCGCGTTGATAAGCCCAACCTCTCTTTGCATGTGGAACGTCGGAGTGAGAGCCGACGACGATCTTTGCTCCTGCCTTATTAGCGAGTCCGACAAACGCTTCCATCTGCTTAAAGGCATGAACGTGAACGTCCGTTGTGTCCTTGTCTCCGCGTTGCCGCTCGAAAACAGCAAGTGTCGGCGAAACAACTACGCCGTGCTCTATGATCAACTTAAAGAGAGACGTAGCCTGCGCTGTATTCAGGTTTATCGAGTTCCAAACCTGGTAACGTCCTTCACGTCTGGCATTGTTGTCAGCCAACACCGACTGTCGATATTTCTCGGCATCACGGAGTGGGAGCAATGCCGTGCCGAAAGAGGTCGCATGCTCGATGCCGTCAATCCCTGCACGAATCGCGTCGCGTGCATCAAGGATCTCGAGATGGCCCATGACCGGGACACCTCTCGCATGTGCAGTTTCAATCGCAACCTTTACTAATGCAAGAGGGAGACGAAAGTAAACTTTGATCGCCGAAGCGCCATCGTCGACAAAGCGATTTACCGCGAGGCGTGTCTCATCCGCGTCACGGACAATAAAAGAATCCGCAGGATAAGCGGGTGGTGGTGAATCCAGGTGAGGTCCACACAAAAACAAACGCGGAACGGGCGCTGAAGCATTGCGTGCGGCGTCGTACGCCTCGATCCACTGGCCGGGATCGCGCAAAGACGTCACGCCATGTGAAAGGTAGAGCGCGGGCAGCGAATTGTCGCCGTCGATATGAAAGTGAGAGTCGATTAATCCGGGTAAGAGCGTTAGACCTTTTGCGTCGACAACTTCAGCGCCGCTCGGAATTTTCACCTCACCTTGTTTACCAACAGTAATGATTCGATCACCGCGAACGACGACCACCGAATCGGGAACTACTGCTCCTCCGCGACCGTCAATCAGAGTTGCTCCGACGATCGCGATCACAGATGTCGCTGGCGGTTGTGCGACTTTATTGACCTCACGAAGTGATGACTTCATCAGGTCACGTTGTGCACTTCCTAAAACACAAAGAGTAACGACGAGTATGGCCGAAAGATAAAGTTTCATGCTGTAACCAATTAACCCGGTGTCCTGAATCTAAGATGGATGGGAAAAAGTTCTGAGTTCAAGCTTTAGCTTGCAGCTTCTCAAAACAGCAGCCTAAAGGCTGAACTCTGAACTTTTTCCCATCCATCTTAGATTCAGGACACAACCCCAATTAACGAGCAGTAAGCATCCGAAGCCGGAGTCTTCCGTCCTTTTGCCCTTTGAACGGCGCATATAACACGCCAGATTCATTCGCAGTTCCGACGAAGATTCCTGCGGGTACGCCGTTGAAAAGGCCGCCTCGCCAGTTTGCTCGCCCGCCAGTCATTTGCAGTTCATATTTTGCGTGTGGCTGCAAACCCGTGATGAGCAAGTTCGCTGTTTCGACGTCTGGAATAGTTGCCTCACCCTCAGTCACCACACCTTCGCCTGTCGCAAACAACGTAACGGTTCCCCCTTCGACGAGAGCACCGATCAAGTTCGAACCATCAACCAACTCGACTTTTGGTGAGCCCGGATCTCCTTTGTCACCTATCTCAAGTACGTGGAGAAAGAAATCTTCTTTTGCCGGCTTCGCAGGCGACACTTCGACCCGCCATGCTGCCGGAACAACAGCACGCGTATTCGAAGGCAGCAACTTTTCAAAATCATCTCCCCAGAATGTCTTCCACATCTTTCGCAGGTAAGGATCGTCAGGCAATGGACCACCTGCCGCAGGATCGAGAGGCCAGTTCTTTCCGGAACCCCATGCACCGCCGAATTCATCGCCCGGCGTCCAAAACTCCCACCCAGGTCCGCCACGCGTGACTACTTCACGTTCGCGAGGCAGCAACGAGTGAACTCGCAAACGTCCCGCGCCATCTTCGTAAGTGAAAGTTGAGGCGTTTGAGTATGCAGTGCCTCCGTGACCGACATCCTTACCTTTATCTGTTGCACTAATCGATGGTTTACCTACTCCGTGCAGTAACCACACCTTTTTGAAATTAGGGTCTGTAGTTCGCACGCGATCGAAAACAACCAGCACATTGTTCGCAGGCGTGTAGGCAATCTCGCGTGTGAATCGCTCCATCTTTGAAGGCTGATAGGCGTTCGTTGCATTGCCGCGCGCGTAGACGTATGACCCGTCCTGGATATCCGTAACTTCCATGTGACCCGTGGCCCACAAGTCACGCGTTCGCTCGAAGTCTTCCCTGCTTCGAACTGTATTCCAATAGCGCGACGAATCCATTCGCTGGCCGCCGTCGTTTGCTGCGGGCCAAAGATTCTCTGCCCAGAAAAATTTCTCGCCCTTTTCGTAGACGAGCATCGAGTTATGCGCGATGGTGCGCCTGTAGTAGTTCAGATAATGCGGACTCTCCGTGTCTGTGTAGTCTGCGCCACTCTCAGTCGCCAGATATCCCTTGTGATAGATAACAAAATGATTCTGGTCGAGATGATCGTGTTTTGCGAGATATGGGCCGGAGTTGAATTGTATCCAGGTCGAGTCAGGACCAAACCCGTCGCGCATAATCAGATGGCCAATGCCGCGAAAGAAATAAGCACGCGGAATTTCAGCTTTGGTGCTCTCGGCTGGATTTCGCGGAGTTACAGTTGGATCGCCCCAGAGAAACTGCGTTATCGCGATGCGCCACTTTGGTTGTGCAGGCCAACCACTCTTGCGCAGCATCCACGCGGCATACGGATCTTTGAAACGATTGATCGCATATCCAAAACAGATGTTGTCTTCCCACTGAAGGTACGGAAATTCGTTATCGTCATCACGAGCAGTCGTGCCATCCGGCAACACTTTGTAGAGATACGTGTCGGTGTAATGCTGAAACAGTGTGTAACGAAGCGCTGGATCACTGTTAGCCGTGGTGCGCAACAACTCCGCCATCATCGCGAGCGGCGCAAAGGTGATGCGCTGGTAGTCCATCGATTCATGATATCCACCATCGGGAGTGATGAAGTTTGTGAGGTCAAGAATATGATCGAGTACGGCGCGTGCATGTTGTCGCAGCGGCGCCGCACGGGATTCAACTGATGGATGACCTTCGATTGCAGTCAACGCAAAGAGTGCAAGCGTTAAGTAACGCACAGTGTAGTTGTGGTACGAGGCGAGTTGAGCTTCTTTCAGCGACTGGTCCTGCAACATCTTTTCTGCCGCACGTAACAGCTCGCCAGCCACGCGATCTTTTAGTGCATTGTCAAAACCCGGATAGTTGTAAAGCCAATCGAACGTCAGTGACCATTTGACATATTCCGGATAAGTACGAGAACCGACCAGTTCCGGCGTGTGATTCTCTCGCATCTTTTGAACTGCGCGTTTTGCAAACGTTTCGTCACCGGTGAGGAGATAACTCAGTGCCCAACCATCCATGTCATCGGACGGACGCGCACCAGCCTCATACCTCGCGCGCAGAACTCTGAACCCCGTGAGTGGATCATTCTCGCCGATCAACATGCGAGGCCGTGTAATCGAAGGTTGTGCCGTTGCATCGCTGTGCGAGAAATTCTTCCGCGTTGTTTCTGCTTTCTCACTGCGCGCCCCTGCCAAATACTTCAGCCATTCCTTGGCCATGAGCCGGTGATACGGCTCAGTCATGTGAATGCCGTCAAGACAAATGAACTTCAGCCGCTCAGGCGAGTTTTCAAGAATCCTTCCGACTTCGATCACTTGAATACCGCCGTCTTCGGCAGCCTTTCGTGCACGCTCAACTGTGCCTGGAGTCACCGCAGCCGGATCGTGAACCTCGTCAAACATGTAAGTCTTGATGCCTGCGGCCCGTAAGCCCTGGCCCATCTGCTTCAGTGCCTCGTAATCCTCGTCGGTTCGCGTCATCACAACGAGCAACACTTTTTCAGGCTTCCAGGCGAGCACGTCCTTATAAAACCGCTTCTGTGCTCGCGAGGCAGTTAGACCACCTGCCGCGTACTGCTTGAATTCGACTTTCGGATTCTCGCGACGAAACACGTCGATAACGATGGGTACGAAACTCGACGGTGAAGACCAATGCAAACCCATCGTAAATGAATGACCGACAACCGCGATCCGTTGAGCCGGCAGCGCGCGCAGCTGCGGTTCGATTCGTTTTATTTCAGGTTCCTTCAACAACTCTGCCGCAAGCACGCGCTCATCGCGAATATGCAGATTCTTCTCACCCCAATTCCAAATTTTTCGTCCGGCGATTTGCCATTCAGCCGCGCTCGTACCAACAGGCCCTTCGCACGACTGTCCTTCGAGTTTGCGACCGACTGCCAGAAGGTCCGCGTCTGTCCCAGGCAAATTGAGCTGGCCCACGTATACCGGCAATCCAAGTCCGATGTAGAAGGCAAACTCCTCCTGCAATCGATCGCCGTCGCGCTCAACTTCGAGAACTGTTTGATAGAGGCTCGCAATTGCGCGGATCTTTACGTCACTCGCTTTAGTGTTTTCACGTAAGTAGTTTGTGAAGACGTTTACTGGAGCGTTAGCGGGAATTGTGAGTCCTGACGTGAGGATTGGTTGCAGATCCTCCGCGGGATTGAAAGCGCTTTCACGGCCCTGGGCCCAAAGGCGCAGTTGTTTGATATCCGATTTGAGTAATTTCGCCTGATGCTCTGAAAGTGCTTTGAGGTCGTTTTCCGAAAGCTTGCCGGGTGAGAAACATGCCTCGCCCTTTCCGGAGCTCTTTGCCAGCAATACCTGAAAGGCGTGAACGGCGATGATGTTGGCTTCAACAAGTTGGGCCAGCCGCGTTTCGGGGGTACTCTCTTGTGCGCGACTCACAACAGCAGTACAGAGAACACAAAGGATACAGAGGGAAACAAAGATAAATCGCATTTTGGGTTAACGAATCTTCGGCATTTTTGTAGGGGCGGGCCTCCGTGCCCGCCCGTCTCAGGAATAGAACCGCTCTTTTACTTCCGCGACGGGCGGCCACGGAGGGCCGCCCCTACAGTTGAATTCGCGGCGCGCTTTAGTTCTGCGAGTTGTGAAATTGCGAGTTCGTTCTGTGGATCCAGCTTGAGCGCGCGTTCGAGTGCGACACGTGCTTCATCCGTGCGACCCAGAGCCTTCAGCCCCGCGCCCGCGAGTACAAATCGAATGGCACCAGACGGCGGCCACGGTTCCTCGTCCAACATTTTTTGGTCGTCGTTCAATAAAGCGAGACGTTCATACAGTTTTCGCGCTTCAGCCTTGCGCCCGACATGTTCGAGCGCGACAGCCTTGTAGTAATAGTTTTCAGACCACGGCTCTTCCGGTTGCGACGGGGGATTCAATGCTTCAGTAGCAGCACGTTGCCACCAACGCTCAGCTTCATCACGCTGTCCCGCAGCCTCATACTCCCGCGCGGCCGCGACGTAGTACTGTGCCTGCGACTGCATCGCGGGTCGTCCTACACCAAAGTTCCGCGGAAACTCCGTAACTACCGCAAACTCTGAAGCTGCTTTCAAGTGTTCGCCCGCTTCTCGATATTTGCGCGCCATTCCGAGATGTGCTTTGCGATAGAGCCCGAGTGCGGCGTCTTCTCCCTCACCCGACGTGAAGGTTGTCTTCGCCAGTAAGGCCGCGGCATCAGAAAAGCGCCCGGCATCAATGTAGGCACCAGCCAACGATTGCACGGCGCCGGATTGTGCGAGTACCGTCGACGGCGCACCTTCCAACAATTT
>DASUYO010000093.1:0-3765 GCA_036377375.1 Pyrinomonadaceae bacterium | reverse complement strand
ATGAGCTTCGCGATTTCTTCGAGATGGTCCAATACGATTTCGCGTGCACGGAGGATGATGCGTGCACGTTCGCGATAAGAGAGTTTGGCCCATGCAGGCTGGGCACTCCTGCCCCTGCTGACTGCCGCAGCAACCTGACTTGCATCCATCAACGGCGCACGCCCGATCTCTTCGCCGGTTGAAGGATCAACCGAGATGATCTCGCGTGTCTGCGTTGCCAAGAGGGTGGTCATTGTCCCAATTATACAGAACCGAGCGCCGTAGCGCCGGGTTCGATATGGAGGTTGACCCGGCGCTACCGCGCTCGGTTCTGTATAATGTCACTACGAGGAGACTATTCAATGATCAGACCGCAGCTAAAAGAGTTTATGCGGCGCATGGCGCCGAAATCCGTAGCCATTATTCCCGGCGCACACGAATCGCCGCGCTCAAACGACACCCATTATCGCTTTCGTCAGAACTCTGATTTTTTCTACCTGACAGGTTTTGAAGAGCCGGATGCACTCGCCGTCATCAAACCCGAGTCAGACAAAAAGTACATATTGTTTGTGCGGCCGCGAGATCCTGAAAGAGAGATTTGGGATGGACGTCGCGCCGGTGTCGAAGGTGCGAAGAGCGAGTTTGGAGCAGCGGACGCTTTTCCGACGGAAGAATTCAAATCCAAGGTGGCCGAGTTTCTCGATGGTGCTGAAGTGCTTTACTACCGCCTCGGCACGGATCGCGATCTCGATGACACGATTGTCAAAGAGATCGCGCGCATGCGCTCGTTGAATCGCAAGCCAATTCATCCGCCACAGACGATCATCGATCCGGCGACGATCCTCCACGAGATGCGCGTGTTGAAGAGTTCCGACGAGATCGAATTAATGCAAACTGCCGCGGATATCGCAGCCGAAGCGCATTGTGAAGCAATGAAGACCGTGAAGCCTGGTATGCAAGAGTATCAGATTGAAGCGCTGCTCGAGCAGATCTTCCGCCGCCGCGGAGCTGCTGGTCCAGCTTACACGTCGATCGTCGGTGCTGGTCCAAACGCCACTGTGCTTCATTACATCAACAACGATGGCGAGCTTCGCGATGGCGACCTGGTACTGATCGATGCTGGCGCGGAGTACAAGGGTTATGCTTCCGATATCACGCGCACGTTTCCGATCAATGGCCGCTACACGCAGGCACAGCGCGAGATCTACGACCTGGTGTTGAAGGCGCAGATGCAGTGTGTGGAGATGGTGCGGCCGGGCACTACGCATGACGAGTTGAAGCAGCACTCGATCGAAATGTTGACTGAGGGTATGGTCGAGCTCGGACTGCTGAAAGGCAAGCCTGAAGAGCTCATCAAGGAAAAGAAATACGAGCAGTTTTACATGCACGGGCTCGGGCACATGCTCGGCATCGACGTGCATGATGTCGGTCGATATTACTTTGGGCAGGAATCACGCGCGCTTGAGCCTGGTGTGGTCATGACTGTCGAGCCCGGACTCTACATCGCGCCAGATACTAAAGACGTGCCGGAGAAGTATCTTGGGATTGGTGTGCGTATTGAGGATGATGTGCTGTGCACCAATAATGGCCCGAGAGTGTTGACTAATAAAGTCCCCAAGCACGCCGAGGAAATAGAGACATTAATGAGCCACAGATAACACGGATAACACAGATAGGAAAAATCCGTGTCATCCGTGTTCATCTGTGGCTTATATTTTCTGAATGATCGCGTCCGCAAACTCCGCGGTCTTTGCCGTCCCACCGACGTCGCGTGTGCGTACTTTCCCTTCTTCAAAAACAGCAAGCATCGCATTCTCAACTCGATCAGCCGCCTCACGTTCGCCGATGTAGCGCAACATCAAAATCCCTGATTGCAGCAGCGCCGTCGGATTCGCGATGCCCTGACCCGCGATATCGGGCGCGGAGCCGTGCACGGCTTCGAACACCGCACCCTTCTCACCGATGTTTGCCCCAGGCACCAACCCCAATCCGCCCACTAAACCCGCACAAAGATCCGAGACAATGTCACCATAGAGATTCTCGCACAGCATGACGTCAAACTGTTCCGGCCGCATCACGAGTTGCATGCACGCGTTATCAACGATCTTGTCGTCCGCAATAACGTCCGGATAGTCCACACTGACTTTTCGAAAACAGTCGAGAAACAAACCGTCCGACATTTTCATGATGTTGGCTTTATGGACCGCCGTCACCTTCTTTCGCGACTCACGTTTCGCATGCTCGAACGCGAACCGCGCGATGCGAGTTGAAGCTTTCTCCGTAATGATCTTCAAACTCTCAACCACACCCGGCACCACGACGTGTTCCAACCCCGCATACAAACTTTCCGTATTCTCACGCACGACAATCAGATCGAGCTCGGGATACCGGCACGGCACATTTGGTAACGCGCGCACCGGACGCAGGTTCGCATAAAGATCGAGCGTCTTGCGCAGCCCGACGTTGACTGAGGTGAATCCCTTGCCGACAGGAGTTGTGATTGGACCTTTGAGCGCGACCTTGTTTCGCAGGATGGAATCGAGCAGCTCTTGCGGCAGCGTTTCGCCGAATTTTTCGAGTGCCTGCGCGCCTGCGTAATAGGTTTCCCATTGAACATCGACGCCGGATGCCTCGATGATCCGCACTACGTTTGAGGCCACTTCAGGGCCGATGCCGTCGCCTGGAATCAGTGTGATACGATGCATTGTTGGATAGTAACCAAATGGCGTCTATCAAAGGAAGTGCAGACGTTGTCATCGTTGGCGGCGGCGTCATTGGTCTAACTATTGCGCGGGCACTTGCGCTGCGCGGCGTGCGCGATGTTTCGCTCATTGAACGAGGAGGTCTCGGCACAGAAGCGTCATTTGCGGCTGCCGGAATGCTCGTCCCGCAGGCTGAAGCTGACGCTCAGGACGACTTCTTCAATCTCGCCATTCAAAGCCGCGATTTGTATCCATCATTTGCAGCCGCATTGCGTGAAGAGACTGGAATCGACGTCGAGTTAGACACGACCGGCACACTCTATCTCGCCCTTAACGAATATGATCACGACGAGATCGAAAAACGATACGAGTGGCAAACCCGCGCCGGACTCTCAGTTGAGATGTTGGACGCTGCGGCGGCGCGCGAGTTGGAACCCTGCATCTCCGAGTTAACCGTTGGCGCACTGCTCTTTCAACAAGACATTCAGGTCGAGAATCGTCGACTTCTTACCGCGCTGGCCAACAGCATCAATAAACTCGGCGTCACTATCGTCACGCAAACAACGGTCGAGTCGTTGATTATCGAAGAACATCGCGTGACAGGCGTGCAAACGAATCAAGGCACTGTTGCATGTTCGGTGGCGGTGATTGCTGCGGGAAGCTGGACGAGTTTCATCAAGAGCTCTGTTCCCTGTAACATTCCTCAGGTCGAGCCTGTGCGCGGACAAATGGTGTGTCTCGAAGCGAAACCGCAATTGACACGCCACGTGATCTACAGTCCGCGCGGTTACATCGTGCCGCGTCAGGACGGCCGGCTCCTGGCTGGGTCAACGAGCGAGCGAGTGGGATTCGCAAAGTGCGTCACGGCCGGTGGAATCAGCACGATCCTGCGGAATGCGCTCGAGATTTCACCGTCAGTCGCGAATTTGCCCGTTGTCGATACCTGGGCGGGACTGCGGCCGCGCGCCGCTGACGGTTTGCCTGTGCTGGGCCCTTGTGGTGAAATTGACGGGCTGTTTTATGCAACTGGGCATTACCGAAACGGAATCCTACTCGCACCTTTAACTGGTGAGCTTGTTTCCGA
>DASUYO010000092.1:0-16276 GCA_036377375.1 Pyrinomonadaceae bacterium | reverse complement strand
CACGCGCGGACTCAACTCATCTCTGATCCACTCGATTGATTCACGAATACTGCCGATGTCGTTTGGCAAAACGAGCAGCCGCACGACCAATCCGCGCTTCAACAAACCGTCTTTATCAAACACCAACTCATCGCCAGTCTGCCGGTACATCTCACGTAACGCGGCGCGCGAAAACTCCTTGTAGCCACTCACCTTCGAATAGAGATAACCCGATTCATCGTCGGCGTATTTCAAATCCGGCAAGTAAACGTCGACGATACCGTCGAGCAATCGCAGCACAGCAACCGAATCGTATGCGTTCGTGTTATAGACAATTGGCAAACGCAAACCCTGACGTGCGGCGATCAAAATCGCGCGCACCATCTGCGGCACGAAATGTGTTGGCGAAACGAAGTTGATGTTATGACAGCCGCGCGATTGCAATTCGAGCATCATCTCAGCCAGACGCTCGTGCGTGACTTCATTCTTGAGTTGTTGTTTGTGCGTCTGTGAGATCTGATAGTTCTGACAGTAAACACAACGCAGGTTGCAGTTGCCGAAGAAGATATTGCCGGCACCTCCGGTACCAACCAGCGGCGGCTCTTCACCGAAGTGTGGTGTGTAAGATGAAACGATCGGCAGCCGGCCCGAATAGCACGCAGCGATCTCGTTGTTGAGGCGATTGTTCAGGCAATCACGCGGGCAAACGGTGCAGCGTTCCAGCAGATGCTCGAGTTGCTCGACGCGACTTTCGAGCAGTCCTTCGTTCAGCAAGTGTAAATATGCCGACTGCGTATCCATCGATTCGCTATAATCAGGTGAATTTTGAAATCCTGTCAAACTCCCTATGCGACTATGGATCTCAAAGAACAGTGAAGTCCCGATTCGCGAACAGTTGGTGACGCAGATCGTGCTCGGGATCGTCAGCAACGACTTAAAAGTCGCGGAGCGTTTGCCGAGCACGCGCGACCTTGCCCGGCGCTACGAGATACACGCAAACACGGTCAGCTCCGCATATCGCGAGCTGGCACGACGTGGTTGGGTGGAGTTTCGCAAGGGAAGTGGTGTTTACGTTCGCGCACGAAACGATGAGACACTCGACGACGGCCTCGCACTCGATCAACTCATCGCTCGTTTCTTCAGAAATCTTCGTGGCGAAGGATACTCACTCGCGGAAATACAAGCAGGCGTGCAGCGATCTTTGTCGATGCAGCGGCCTGACCACTTCCTGCTGCTCGAACCCGATCCGGAGTTGCGTCAAATCCTCGTTGCGGAGATTGCTACAGCGACGAGAGTAAAGGTAAGAGGCGTCGGGGCGGCTGAGTTTGACGGAGCGCTGACCGGAGCGGCACCGCTGGTTCTGTATGGCCACCTGAGCATGTTTGCAGATCGGATCAAGCGCGGTGTCGATCCGATCGTGCTTCACTCGGCGTCGGTGGTGGAACGGATGCGCGGGCAGACACGACCGCCACGCGATGCGCTGGTCGCGGTGGTCTCGCGATGGCCGGAGTTTTTGCGCTCGGCCAGAACGATGTTGGTAGCGGCAGGACTCGATGCTGACGCGCTGAGTTTTCGTGACGCGCGTGAACGCAACTGGGAGAAGGGATTGCGTTCGGCGGCGTTCGTGATTACTGATTCGTTGATGGCGCCACGGATACCAGCGGGATGCGAGGTGAAGGTGTTTAGGGTGCTGGCGGAATCGTCGGTGAAGGAAATCCGGGCTTATGCCGAACGATTTTTTTAGCCGCAGATTCTCGCAGATAAACGCTGATCTGCGTTCATCCGCGAAAATCTGCGGCTAAAATCTATTGCTTGTCCTTCGCGAGCGTCCGCACGTAGTTAACCACGTGCCAGCGCTCCTCTTCACTCATGCGCTTTTCGCCGGCCGGCATGATTCCGGTGATACCCTTCGAGATCTTCCAGAAGAGCTCTCCATCAGTCTGCGCCGTCATCCGCTCTTTGTTCGTTAGGTCCGCTGGTTTCCTGCGCAACTTCGGCAGGTTCTCTGTGTTGCCCGCACCGGTCTCGCCATGACAAAAAATACAGTTGCCTTTCGTGCGCTCCATGTACAGCTCTTTTCCCTTGGCGATGGATTCCGGCGTGGCTTCGGTGGGATTCTTTGTCTTGTCAGCGTCCTCAGGAAGCTCCCACGTATTTTTCGAGAAGTCCGGTTGTTGGCCCTTGTCGCCGATCGATCGGGAGTCGTTTTGATTCTTGTTCGTAGTGGTGGAGCTGTTTGCGTTTTGGGCCGACGACGTTATCGGAATATCAAACGAGCTCACAATTAAGATCGACGCGAATAGCAACAATGAAAACGCAGCGAAGGACAAAGTGATTGACTTACGCATAGTTTCGATTTCTCCTCAGGAATTTTTTACTTGCTTCGTCTTCTCCTCACGGGCCGCTTCGGAGCGGTTACGGGCTTAGTCGATGCCGGTGTCGCTGCCGTTTTTGGAGCGCTACGAATGAACTCGGCCACCATTTGTTCCGGAATTTCGGCTTCCCAAACGATCTCGTTCTCTCTTGCCGTCATCTTCAGACTCTGCAAAATCGTCTGCGCTTGTTTATCCGGTACAGCACCGATGCCCTGCTGCATCAACCCCGAAAGCAGATTGTTGATGATCTTTGCTGTGTCGGGGTTATCCGCATTCATCGCACCCCGCAGACTGAAGTTCGTGCCGCTCATTGTAACGGCAGCGTAGAAGTTGCCAAAGCGCGTGTCGCAGCGCGACTCGCGGGACGTATTCTCCAGGCCGAGAAGACCAAAGCTCTTTGCAAACGAAGCCAACGGAGCGCCTGAAGCGGCGATGAGCACATTTGGATCGCGGAATAACGACTCGAGCGTGGCGGCATTGATCCGTCCATTACCCTCGGCAGCGTCAATGGCTGATTTCAGATAACGCAAGTTGCCGATGGCTATGGAGTTTGCACTCAATGGCACCACTCCGACGTCGACGTATGGTTTCAGTATCGGAGTCTTCTCTGCTTGAGCTGCAACGGGATCGATCTTCATGAGTGTGATCGATTTCGATCCGTACTTCTCAACACGAACTTTATCCTGAAGCGAGAGTTGTGCGAGTGTCATCAGGGAATCCGAGCTGAAGTCTCCGCCGACAATGGCCATCAAGTCAGGTGCGACAAAGCTCAGATCGCTCGCGGGTTTGTTGAAGCGAACCGCGATCACGAGATACTCGATCGTTGCTGGATCGACGCCGACCGCTTTCTTCAGATCGGCGAATGAGCTGCGCATCTTCGTTAGATCAGCGGGCGTCATGACACGCGGCGCAGCTTCATTGAGAATCCGTTGCGGGCTGACGTAGATGAGCGTGTCTGCTTCAGGGAGCGAAGCGAGGGCGGCGGAAGGGTTTTGGGCGAAAACAGCGATCGGCAGAACAAAGATAAGGGTTAATAGTAATTTGAAAGACGTATGTGGCAAATTGAGGGACCTCCTGTGACCAAAGTTGGGGAATACTCGCATAAACACGTTTCCCGGCAAAGACATTTATATTGAATTTAGCTTAGTTCAGAGTTCAGCCTTTAGGCTGCTGTCTCGGCACACGCAAGCTAAAGCTTGAACTCTGAACTATCACGAAATCCTCTTTGCGACCTAATTGTTGTGGGTCTTCTCAACTTCGCGATAACGAAAGCAACTTGAATCGTGATCGTTTACCATCCCAACCGCCTGCATGAACGAATAGCAGATCGTCGAGCCGACGAACCTGAATCCACGTTTGATGAGATCTTTACTGAGCGCATCGGAGATCTCGGTGCGAGCGGCGATTGGCTGCCCACGCTTTCGTCGCAGCGACTTGCGGTTCACAAATCGCCACACATATTCGTCGAAGCTGCCAAACTCGCGCTGCACCTGAAGAAATGCAAGAGCGTTGGTCACTGCGGAATTGATTTTGAGCCGATTGCGAATGATTCCGTCATTCTGGAGCAACGCGGCAATCTTTCGCTGGTTGTACTTCGCAACCTTCGCGGGATCAAAGCCATCGAAAGCCGCGCGATAATTGTCGCGTTTTCGGAGAATAGTTTCCCAACTGAGACCTGCCTGCGCTCCTTCAAGGATCAGAAACTCAAAGAGACGGACATCGTCATGAAGAGGCAAACCCCACTCGGTGTCGTGGTAAGAGATTAATAATGGCGTCTTGGCCCAGGAGCAACGCTTCATCCGTGCAAATCCGAAGAGAATCCGTGTAAATCCGTGTCACCCGATCTTCCCGGTCAGGCATTTAACCACTGTGACGAGCTCTTTGATCTCAACCGGCTTCGCCACATGCGTGTTGTATCCCGCACTGATCGCCCGAATTCGATCCTGAGCTCGCGCGTAGGCAGTAAGAGCGATCGCCGGAATGTGCGCGCCTTCAACTTCGTGCTTTCGTACCTGTTTGATCAGATTATAACCATCAGTATCGGCCATCCCGATGTCGCTGATCAGCAGATCAAACGGCTCCGATCGCATCAAGTCCAGCGCCTCCGCGGCTGACGTTGCGCCACGCACTTTCGCCCCATGCGCAGTGAGGTCAATCGTGAGGAGATCGAGCGCGTCCAACTCATCCTCAACTACGAGGATGCGAACATTCGCGAGATCGATTTCAGTCACATTCTCATCGATACGAGTAGCAGGTGGCACACTCTCCAAACTGAGCTCCGTGCTCGGCAGCGGAAGTTTGACAGTGAACACCGCACCCGTGCCATCGCTTACGTTCCGGGCAGCAATCAAGCCGCCATGCAGCTCAACCAGGTGTCGCACGATAGCGAGCCCGAGGCCGAGACCGCCATGAGTGCGCGTTGTCGACCCGTCCGCTTGCCGGAAACGTTCAAATACGTGCGGCAGAAACTCGGCGGCAATGCCTGGTCCAGTATCGCGAACCTCGATCTCTGAGTAAGTTTCATTCTGGCTCACACGCACACCGATAGTGCCGCCGACTGGAGTAAATTTCGACGCATTCGAGAGGAGATTCCAGACGACCTGTTGCAGGCGGTCGGCATCGCCGGCGATGACTTTCAATCCCTTCTGAAACTGCGTGTCAATCTTTATGTCCTTTGCTTCCAGAGCCGGGCTGACTGCGTCGAGAGCCGCACTAATTACCGACACCAGATCGACTGGTCCAAGATGAAGCTGAAGTTTTCCGGTTATCACGCGCGAGACGTCGAGAATGTCTTCGATGATCTGTTTCTGAGCCCATGCATTTCTTTCAATGACTTCAATCGCGTGAAGGTTGCTTTCGTTATCGAGCCGGCCCGCTTTCAAAATTCGCGACCACCCAATGACAGCATTCAAGGGCGTGCGCAACTCGTGTGACAGTGTGGCGAGAAACTCGTCTTTCAACCGATTCGCCTTTTCTGCATCGGCGCGCGCGGTGCGTTCGCGGATGAGGAGTTGGGCCAGCTTCGCTTCGGTGTTTTTCCGCGCCGTAATGTCGCGCTCGATACTAATGTAACACTGCGGCTCGCCGAGGCCGCTGCGCATTGTGAATATCGAAAGATCGATGGTTCTTTCTTCGCCACTCTTTGTGCGGCACATGTACTCGCCGGAATAATCCCCTTCCTGGACCAGTTGCTTGAAGATGCGGCGGAAGGTTTCTTCACCTAAGTAGATCGCAGGAGTTTTGCCTTTGAGGTCGTCGTCGGCGTAACCAAGCAGTGTGAAATGAGCACCGTTTTGTTGCAGGTAGACACCATCGGGATCGATGATCGCGATGGCTTCTTTCGAGTGCGCGAAGATCTCTCGATAGAGATCGCCGTGTAGCTCAACGGGCCGAGCGGTTGGCTCAACCGGAACTTCTCGACGTGAAGAGGCCTCTTGGGATATAGCCATACGCTTACCAGAGGGAAGTTATGCAGGGGTAGCCGATATTAACAAAAAATGATCTAGCCGCAAAAAAGCACAAAGTCACAAAAAAGATGAATCAATGTTTTGCGATTTTTGTGCCTTTTTTGCGGTTATTAATAGTGACTGGTCCCTGCGAGCGCACGGATTCGTACACAGAGTTTGCTATTTCAACCGACATTAGACCATCGAAAGCGGTAACGAGTGGCTCAGTTCCGTTGACAATCGCATCGATGAACGCACGATCCTCCTGCGCGTAACCCCATTTTTCTTCACGAGGCAGTTGCTGCATCGTCTCGACTGCATAATTGCCCTCGACATTCGTGCTGTAAGTCAGCGTTTCCATTTCATGCGTCACCAGCGTTGCATGATGACAAAACACCTCGACACGCTCGAAAGGACATAACCAGCTTGCATCCGCTGCGGTAGCAAGCGTCGCGTGCATGCCGCTCGTGAACTTCAGCAATACCGAGAAGTCGTCGATCTCTTTGTACTCGTGTGTCGAGCCGATTGCATGCAGGCTTTCAACCTCGCCGAACAGGAAGCGCATCATATCGAACATATGAATCGGCGTTTCGTAAAGGAAGCCGCCGGTAACCGCAGGATCGCTGGTCCACTCCGGTTTGAGCAGTTCACCGCGGTTCATCTTTACGTGCGCTGAGTGCGGCTTGTGCGTTTCCGAGAGCATTCGTTTCAGAGTCACGTAAACCGGAGCAAAGCGACGATTGTGTCCAACTTGAAAAACACCCTGTGCGTTACCGGCTTGCTTAAAAACTCTTTCCGCCTCAGCGATGTTTGTCGCGAGAGGCTTTTCACAAAAGACGTGCTTACCGGTTTCGATAGCGGCCAGCGCCAGTGAAACGTGTTGCGTGTTTGGAGTAGTGATAAAAACCGCGTCGCATCTTTCGAGTAGCTCGAGTGTCGTAGCAACAGCGGTTGCGTTATACGAGCCCGCGAGTTTTAGGGCAAACTCCGGGACTACGTCGTACACCGCCGTGAGTTGCGTGCGCTCGTCACGCGCGAGAACACTCGCGTGAACTCCCGCGATATAGCCGGCGCCCATGATGCCGATTCTGATCGTCTTCATCTATACCTCCGCGAGCACACGTTCGGTCGCTGCACGCGCATCACGCGCCAGTGCAAACGGATCTTGTTCCCAGTATTCAGGACGGAAGATCTCGACACTCGCGACTTTGTCGTAACCGATCTTCTTAAACGCCGCGATCATCTTTCTGAGCGGGAGGATGCCGAGACCCGGCAGAAGCCTGTGCCGGTCTTCCAACTGTGTGCGTGGAAGATCTTCGGCATCGTTGATGTGAAAGATCTCTATGAGCTGCGGGTCAAGAGCTTCGATCATTTCGAAGGTTGAGTTGCCGGCATAAAAGTGAAAGCTGTCGATGACGAGTCCGAGATTTTTCCGGTTCACTTCACGCACGATCTCGTGTGCAAGATCGAGTGTGGGAACACTGCAATCGGGCTGACCCAGAAACTCGAAACCGAGCGAGACGTCGTGAGCAGCAGCGATATCGCAGAGCTCGTTCAAGACTTTGACCGATTCGGCGATGACAGTCGCGCGTGATGCGCCGGTCTTCGGCAAGCGGCCGGGAACCACGACGATACAGAGACAACCAATGGCAGCGGCGATGCTGCTTAGCTCCTCACATTCCTGTTTGATTGATTCGTACGCCTGAGCATCGCGAAATGTAATGTGCTCGATCGAGTTGATACTCAGCGGCGACAAACCAGCATCGGCAAAGAGAGTTTTCAGCTCCGCTGTAGATTTTTCTTTGAGAAAGGCGCGGAGTTTGGCAGCCCAGATTTCCAGGTAATCGAAGCCTGCGGCCTTGGCTGACTGCAAGTCAGTGGCCAGGTCAGCCCGCATGGTGGTGGCGCCGTTAAGTGCGAGTTTCATATGGGTTGTATATGTCTTATAGGTCCTATAGATGCTATTTACAAGCGAGGCGCGCGGAGGTTTGACTTGCCGCCACCAATAGTTGTAAAAGTGGCTCATTAGACAATTTAATCCGCATCCTACTTCCCGGGTGATACCCGGGAATCGGTTTTTCCGAATAGAAGGAGATACATTACAAATGGCCCTTAGACTTGGCGACACAGCACCCGATTTCACAGCAGACACCACCGAAGGCCCGATTCGCTTCCACGAATGGATTGGCGATAGCTGGGCAGTTCTCTTCTCCCACCCAAAGGATTTCACTCCGGTCTGCACGACCGAGCTGGGGTACGTTGCGCGATGTAAACCCGATTTCGAAAAGCGCGGCGTGAAAGTGATTGGACTCAGCGTTGACCCGGCCGATTCACACAAGAGATGGGCTGAGGACATCAAAGAGACCCAGGGATCCGAGCTCAACTTCCCAGTGATTGCAGATCCGGATCATAAGATCGCAGAGCTCTACGACATGATCCATCCGGAGATCAGCGACGTGTTTACCGTTCGCTCGGTGTTTGTCATTGGCCCAGACAAGAAGGTGAAGCTGATGATCACCTATCCAGCCAGCACTGGACGCAACTTTGACGAGATCCTGCGCGTGATCGACTCATTGCAATTGACGGCGAAGTACAGCGTTGCGACACCGGTGAATTGGAAGGATGGCGACGACGTAATCATCGTTCCTTCCGTATCTGACGAGGCAGCGAAGGAGAAGTTCCCGGCCGGTTGGAGAGCACCGAAGCCATACCTGCGGATTACGCCGCAGCCAAACAAGCAGGCCGGGCAGTCGGACACGGCCGCGAAGAGCGCGACATAGGTTTTAAGCCCGCGAGCGGGCGACAGAATAAAGCCTGGGGCGCAAGCCCCAGGTACAATCACGAAAAACATCAGCCCGCGGAGCCCGCGAAGCGGGCGTCAGCGCTTTATGTTGAGCGCTGTCGCCCGCTTCGCGGGCTCCGTGCGTTATTTTTAACCCGTAACCTGGGGCTTGCGCCCCAGGCTTTATTCTGTCGCCCGCTTCGCGGGCTGTAGATCGTCCCGCTTCGTGAGCTTTGATAAAATGTTACCTTCTAAATGACCCTTCCTCCCCAATCACAGCTCGGGCGTTACGAGATTCGCTTCCTGCTCGGTAAGGGTGGCATGGGCGAGGTCTACCTGGCACTCGACACGAGTCTGAATCGCAAAGTCGCACTGAAAGTTCTGCCTGCCGACGTCGCCGCAAACCAGGATCGTATGCGCCGCTTCAAACAGGAAGCGACCGCTGCGGCATCTCTCAATCATCCAAACATCGCGCACATCTACGAGATCGGCAAGTCAGACGATCTGAACTTTATCGCGATGGAGTACGTCGACGGCACAACGCTGCGCGATCAGATCCACAAGGAACACGAAGAGCTTCCAAAGCTCCTGCGCGTGTTGCAACACGTCGCAGAAGGACTCGCAAAGGCGCACGACGCAGGTATCGTTCATCGCGATCTGAAACCCGACAACATCATGATCACGTCGGACGGCCACGCGAAGATCCTCGACTTCGGACTCGCCAAACTGATCGAGCCGCAAACCAGCAGCGCAACGAGCGGTGAAGACCCGACCATCTTGCAGCCGCAGTCGACTCCGGGACTGATCCTCGGAACGATGGGTTACATGTCACCCGAACAGGCACAGGGCAAGACGAAAGAGATCGATCATCGTTCCGACATCTTTTCTTTCGGCTGCATTCTCTTTGAGGCGATTACCGGACAAAAAGCGTTCGCGGGCAAAGACCATATCGACACGCTGAACAAGATCATTCGTGAGCCGGCTCCTTCGTTGTCTACACTCAATCCAAATGCACCTGCCGATTTGCAAAGAATAGTTCGACGTTGTCTCGCAAAAGATCCGGATGAGCGTTACCAGAACATCAAAGACGTCGCGATTGAGTTGAAAGAGGTTCGGCGCGAGATGCAGGGAGGTGAGAGGAACACGAGCAGTTTGCAGGAGCAGGACCAGAATATTGCGCCCACTTGGCAGTCAGAAACCACTCGCGTGCAGTCGCAGGCAGCTACTGCGGAACGGTCAGTCTCAACTTCCACGCGCGCTTCAAGTGCAGAGTTCATCATCAACGAGTTGAAGCGACACAAGACTGCAACCGTCATTGGTGCGGTCGTCGTTTTGATCGTCGCTGCCGCCGCTGTGTTTGGCATTCGATCCTACCTCCACGCTCGCGACACAGAAGTGGCTGTTGAGTCGATCGCAGTGATTCCGTTTGTAAATCAGAACAAGGATCAGAATGCCGAGTGGATCTCCGATGGGCTCACAGAAAGCATCATCAACAACCTGACGCAACTTCCGAATCTCAAAGTCATCGCGCGCAGCTCCGTGTTTCGTTACAAGGGCAGGGAAACTGATCCGATTGCCGTCGGTAAAGAACTGGGCGTTCGCGCAGTGTTGACAGGGCGGTTAATGCAGCGTGGCGAGACGATGCTTATCAGTGCCGAGCTGATAGACATTCGCGATAACAAACAGCTTTGGGGTGACCAGTACGAGCGGAAACTTGCTGACATGCTTTCCGTGCAGCGCGAGATCGCTCGTGAAATCACAAACAACCTGCGACCGACGTTGTCTGGAGTCGAGCGGTCGCAGATGGACAAGCAGTACACCGCGAACTCCGAAGCTTATGAGCTCTATCTCAAAGGCCGTTTCTATTGGAACAAGCGCACCCCGGCGGATTTTCAAAAGTCGATTACGTTCTTCCAGCAGGCAATCGATAAGGATGCCAATTACGCGCTTGCTTACACAGGTCTCGCCGACAGTTACGCTTTATTGACTGCTTACTCGATTGAGCCTCCAAACCAGTTGATGCCGAGAGCCAAGGAAGCGGCAATCAAAGCACTCGCGCTTGATGACAAGCTTGCCGAAGCACACGCTTCGCTCGGTCAAATCGCGGCGTACTACGATTACGACTTTCCGATGGCTGAGCGTGAATACCGCCGCGCTATCGAGTTGAATCCGAACTATGCAACAGCACACCAGTGGTTGGCAGAGTATCTCTCTTCAATGAAGCGGTTTGATGAAGCGATGGTGGAAATTCGAAGAGCGCTCGAGCTAGATCCGTTTTCAATGATTATGAATCGGATCCATGCCGATATTCTGCTGGATGAACGACGATTCGACGAAGCCATTCAGCAGTATCAGAAAACAATCGAGCTGGAGGCCAATTTGCCGATCGGACATTATTTTTTGGGACGTGCCTACGAAGCCAAGGGAATGTACGATGAGGCAGTCGCGGAGTACTCGAAGACAGGCGCACTCAACCAGGCACCTGCGGAGAGGCTTAAAAAGCTACAAGAGATTTACAGGACATCGGGTTGGAAGGCGTATGTGCAGGCGAATCTGAATCAAGTGGTGCTATCGCCACAAGGGGCTCAGCTGCCACCGTTTTTTGTCGCGACTTTCTACGCTCGACTCGACCAAAAGGACGAAGCACTCAGGTGGTTGGAAAAAGGCTACGAAGAGCGCGACTTTCGCATGACGCTGCTCAGCGTCGCATTCGAGTTTGACGAGCTTCGATCTGATCCAAGGTTCAAGGAGTTGGTACACCGAATGCGCTTGCCGGAGTAATTATGACTCGAGTGTTTTTCCTGATTGTATTTTTGCTCTTTTCGATGTCTGCGTTGTTCGGGCAAACGCTGGATCAGGACGATGTCATTCGTGTTGACACAGACATAACTAACCTGCCCTTCACCGCGATGGATAAAGAACATCGCTTCATCACGAGCCTCCGAGCCGAAGACGTTCGCGTGCTGGAAGACGGGATGCCGCAGACGCTTTTCACTTTCCAACGGGAAACCGACAGGCCGCTCGCCCTCGCGTTTTTGATCGATGTCAGTATTTCGCAGGAGGGCACACTGCCGGATGAGAAAGCGGCCGCGAGAGCATTTATCGAGAAAGTGGTCCAGTCGAATAAAGATCAGGTGGCGCTCATTCCGTTTACCGGCCTGGCATATCTCGAACAGCCGATGACGCGCGATATGCTGAGCGTGTATCGCGTGCTGCAACGAGTCGAAATCGCAGCTCCAGCCTATCTTGGTGCGGGCCATCCGCTGACCGGGATACCAACTGGACCACGGTTAGCAGCTCCGCCGGACGAGGGCACGACGGCAATGTGGGATGCCATCGGGCTTACCTCAAGTAACATCCTGGCGAACGCGCCGGGACTCAGGCGACGAGCAATCATCCTCTTAACAGATGGCATCAACACCAGCGGACGTTTGAGCCAGAAGGAAGCTATCAATCGGACGCTGGCTGCTGAAGCTGTGGTCTACGCGATCGGCATTGGCAGCGAGCGCGACGGATTAGATCGAGGCGCGCTGCACGACATCGCTCAACGCACCGGCGGTCGCGCGTTCTTTCCCGACAAGAAGTTTGACTTGAACGCAGCGTTTACGGAGATCGAGCGTGAGCTGCGGACTCAGTATCTCATCGCTTACTCTTCGACAAATAAAAAACACGACGGAGCCTACCGCAAGATCACGATCGAGATCACAAATCCCGAGTTGAAAAAAGAGAAGCTCGAAATACGCCACCGTCCCGGCTACTACGCCAAGTGAGCCGCAGAAAGATTTGACTGATTTTGAAAGTTGCTGTAAGGTGTCACGATTATGCTCCGCCTCAGTTACATCTTCTCTTAGTTCTTTTGCGACCGCGTCGGTCGTGACCTCGAAATCTATCTAAACAAATTTTCCAAATGTAAACGCATTCGTGTGTTGTCGTTATGGGCTTAGAAAATTTTATTCGTGACGCGCTTCATCAACCGCACGACTATGTCGCTTACCACGTCGGGCGGGAATTGGCGGAGCTGCATCCGGAAAAGGTAATCATCGAAGGGCAGACCTTCTACTTTGACCTGGACGCTTTCGTGCGCGCAGGCCAATGTTCGGTCGTCGAGCAGAAGTCTGTCTTTCATCACGTCAGGGCCGAGTGGGAAGGCGTCGGCAAGAAGCTGGAGCAATCGACCGAGAACTCCTGGCTCCACGTGATCTGGAAAGGGCAGTTACTCGATGTTGTTCTCATCAGCTGGGCCGAGAGCTGCTATCGGCGACGACACCACTGGATCATCGCGGATGAAAGAAAGATTGGGGAAGAGTTCTTCCAGACGGTTTGCGACTGGTCGGCTGAAGTGCGCGCAGAGATTCTCGTTTTTCACGACGGCTACTTTCAGAAAGACAAGCAACTCTTCAAGTCGATCAAGAGCGCGACCTTCGACAACCTTATCCTGACTGAATCGCTGAAGCAGCAGATCGAAAACGACTTTCAGCAGTTCTTCAATTCGCGTGACGTTTATGAGCGCTATGGGATTCCCTGGAAGCGTGGTGCGATCTTCATTGGTCCGCCTGGGAACGGAAAGACGCACACGCTCAAAGCGCTGATAAACCAGCTCAGCAAACCGTGCCTCTATGTCCGTAGCTTCAAATCCGATGATGACACAGAGCAACGGAACATGGCTGAAGTGTTTGCGCGCGCTCGCATGACAACTGGTTGCCTGCTCGTCCTTGAAGATCTCGACTCGATGATCGACGACGCAAATCGATCCTTCCTGCTCAACGAGCTCGATGGATTTCAGTCAAACACCGGCGTTGTCGTGCTTGCTACAACTAACCACCCGGAGAAGCTCGACTCGTCGATTCTCGATCGGCCCAGCCGTTTCGATCGCAAGTACTATTTTCAATTGCCGGCCGAACCGCAGCGCCACGCGTATGTCGAGCGATGGAACGAGACAGTTCAGCCGGAGATGCGTGTGAGTGACAGGGGAACAGCAGCCCTGGTTGGTGCGACGGAAGGGTTCTCGTTTGCATACCTGAAGGAGTTGTTCGTCGCTTCGATGGTCCAATGGGTCTCATTGGGAGGCACGGGATCAATGGACGACGTGATACTGCCGCAGGCCGATCTGCTTCGTGCACAGATGAAGAGCGGAGATAAAGAGGGACAGAAGGTAAAAACTAAATCCGTGCTTTTGCTCCGCGCAATCAGTGGCTCATTGCGTAGATGACGACGTTGATGCCGACCTTGTAGGCGGGGAGGCCGTATTTCACCGGATAGACAGGATCGTTGATCCATTCCCACGCGTCGCCGAGATCGCAGTTGCGCGAGACAAATGCAACCAGGCGGCCATCCTTGTTCTCGACTCCCATGTAATGAGGGACAATGCCGCCCTTCTCTGAAGTGACGCCACGCTGCGCGTTGTAAACGTTTGGTACCTGGACCACTTCTTCTATGTCGAGGTATGAATGAAAGATCGGATGACTCAGCGGTAGATCTTTGATTTCATATTCAGGCAGTATCTTGTGAAACTGTTCCTGAACATTCTCCCATTCAGCCTCGCCCCAGAAGTCGTCGACCATGAAAAAACCGCCGCGCATGATGTACTCGCGCAGCCGTGCGGCTTGTTCAGTCGAGAGCTCCATGAAGCCCGGCTCGACAGCATAGAGGATGGGGTAGTCAAAAATCCGATCGTCCATGATTTCGAGTGCTTCAGGGCGAGGTGCGATCTTCAGATTGGTGCCGGCCCATTCGCGAAGTCCGACGATAAAGTTGTTGTCAGCTTCGGGATAGTCGGTGGTCCATGTACCGAGGCTAACATAATTGTAGCTTCGGTGGCCGCGCACAGGTGAGTCGTAAATCGTGCGGACGAAAGTGTATTCGCCGTATGATGGGCCATCTGGTTGTGCAGACGATACGGGACGGCGGCGACGCTGGCGGAAGTCGTCGAATGAGCGCTGGCCCAGGGTTGGAATCATTAGCGCCACAAACAGCAGCAGGGGCAGGACCAAGCTCTTAAAAACTCTCATGGTCATAATGTCTAGTTCAGAGTTCAAGCTTTAGCTTGTTGGTTTGCTGCCTGAGAAGTTAGAGCACAAGCTAAAACTTGAACTCTAAACTATGCCTCGTTCCCTTTGATGGCTCATCGTTGTCGTCCGCCCGACAATCGCCGGTAATACTCTTCAACCGCGCGCCGGTACTTCTCCGGTGCGGCGCCTTCATCGCGCAAACGTAAATTCGTGCGGCCGCTCAGTTGCTGCACCTGCCGGCTCAACTCCAGTTCGAGCTGTCGCAACGGCTCGATCACGTCGGCTTTCAGTGCCGCAGCAGTTGCAGCGTCGCCTTCCATCCTGCCGTCCGCAAGTCGCTTGAGATCTTCGATCACGTCATCGAGTCTGCGCACCGGGCCAGCTGTTGTTCCCCACTCGCGTCGCAAGTCCTCAGCTTCCTGCAGACGCTCGCGTATCTCCCTCGGAAGCTGCCGGGCATCACCCCAGCCATCGCCGCCTCCCATCACCACCTGCCGGTCGGGCCCGTAACGTTCTCGATTGCCTTGCGACTGCTGACTACCAGTTTGCGTGCCGCCCGACTGCTGGCTACCTTGCTGCTGTCCTTCCTTTCCCTGTTGACCCTGCTGACTTTCCTGTCCTTGCTGACCTTCCTGCCCCCGCTGCCCTTGCTGTTGACCTTGTTGATTGCCTTGTTGCTGTCCGTTGCGACGCGATGCTCTTTCATCGAGACGACGACGCAGCGAATCGAGATTGTCAGCAAGTTGCCGCGTGCGATCGAGATTTTCTTCCGCACTCGAGCTATTCGCTCCGCGTGCGCTCTGTTCGGCTGCCTGAAGCCGCTCTGACACGTTGTTAAGACTTCGCTCGATCGCGCGCTCGTCTGTGCGACCTGCACCCTGCTGACCATTATTTCCCTGCTGACCGTTCAAGGCTTGCTTGCCTTCACGAATCCGCTCTGCGACGCGATCGCGCGCGAGTGAGTCGGCAGCCTCTTTCAACTGTCGTGCAGCGCGTTGTTGTCCCTGACTGCCGCCGCCCATCGCACGTGCAGACTGCTCCAGGTCCTGCTGCAAGCTGTTGACGCTTTCAGCGAGTGTGTCTTTCCGTTCAGCCAACTGTTCACGCTTCGCACGCGAATTCTCGTCCTGCGCGGTTTGTCCACCGCGACGCGCAAGATTCTCCATGTCTTTCGCTATCTCACGCTGTCGCGAAGCTGCCTGTGCAGCGCGCTGGCGCAGATCCGAGATCTGTTGCTGGCGTCCCGATGCTCCTGACTGTGCGCCACGATTACTCGACGAGCCACTCTGCTGCAAACGCTGCTGCGCCTGTTGCAGTCGTTCGAGGGCGCGTTCGTTCTGTGCGATCGACTCGCCGGAGTTACTGCGAGAAGACGCCTGTGCTTTCTGCATTTCATCGGCAGTTTGATTGAGCTGCCGGCTCAACTCCTGCATCTGCTCGTCGCGACGCTCGCGCGAGAGTCGTTCCAGCTCGCGCGCCGCTTTGCGAGTCTCATCAATCAACTCCTGTTGTTGACGTTGATTGCTGCCGGAGCCATTTGCTGGCCCCTGCTGTCGGCGGCGCTGTTCTTCGAGTGCTGCTTGTTGCCGGCGCGCGAGATCTTCCAGGCGTCGCTCGGCTTCGCTCTTCTGCTGTTCAGCCTGCTGCTGTTGCGCACGCTGCACGGTCTCGTACTGGTTCTTCATC
>DASUYO010000091.1:0-6442 GCA_036377375.1 Pyrinomonadaceae bacterium | reverse complement strand
CTTGGCAACTGGTGCTGATGCGAAGACATTGCGACAACAGCTTCCGAATACGGAGGTCACTGCCACACCACGCGGACTGCGGATCGAGATAGCTTCGGAAGATGAGATTGAAACGGTGTTAGGAGCTTTGCGGAAAGCGGGTGGAAAGGTTGTTTCGGTTAAGCCGGTGAAGCAATCGCTGGAAGAGCTGTTTCTGAATTAAGCCCTATTCTTTAATCTTAAACCCCGTCACTTCCATCTTGATATTCGCGCGGGCATCGGTGTCGCTCATGCCCTCCAGCATCACCGGCACTGACATCGTCTTATTTGGCGCCAGCTCGAGCTGGCGCGTTGGGATCACGACAACGGTTCTCTGCTTCACAGGTTTCCCGTCGTAATCAACCACCGCAGCGCGAATTTCAAGTCCAGTCAACGTCTTTCCAGTCAGATTGCGGACCGTCGTTTGAAGGCTCATCACGATATCGCCAAGCGCGCGTTTGGCCTCTGTCGCTTCTGGATCATCAAGAACGATATTCGGCTTGTACTTATCGAATTCCGACGAGCCGGGGCGTATTGCGCCTTGCAGGCCCGCGTCACCGGAGGCACCACCTCCGCCGGCGCGCATCAACAGATAAAAGACCAGCGCGATGACCACAGCAGCCGCGACGGCCACGCCAATGATGAGAGTTCGATTTGATTCGCTGCTTTCGATCCGTCGGTCCGGAACAGCCATAGCGAAAGAATTGTGCCACAAAGAGGCACAAGAAGCACGGGCCACAAAAAGGCACACAAGGCACAAAAATAATCTTCATTATCTGTTTTGTGCTTTTTGTGCCTTTTTGCGGCCCTACTTTTTTAGCAGTTGCACGATCAACTGTTCGAGCTGGTTGAAATCAATCGGCTTCGTGACGTAGGTGTTGCAGCCGGCTTCAATCGCTTCGGACTGAAAGTCAGACGTGTCGTGGGCAGAAACTGCAATGATCGGAGTTGACTTAAACTCCGGAAGCCTGCGAATCAAACGCGTCGCGGCGAGTCCGTCGATCACGGGCAGGCTGAGGTCCATCAGGATTAATTGCGGCGACTCGGCCTTCGCGATTTTCACCGCCTCTTCCCCGTTCATCGCTTCGACCACTCGATAACCCGTCATCTCGAGCAGCCGCCGCATCATGAACCGGTTGTCTTCCGTGTCCTCGACCAGCAAGACGGTGGGTGGTTCGGCCTTCTCCTTCATTTTCGCACCCGACTTTGCCCCCAAATTTATTGCTCCCGCCGCTCGCAAGTTATTGATTTTGCTGTATCACTAGAATACGCACGCGATTTTTGCTATCATCCCCGCACTGAAACGCAACACAAATGGATCTTAGGCCAGCGTTTAATTCGTACACTCGAACTGGTGTGAAGTTCCCTCCCCCTGCGGCCCCCCTTTTAGAGCTGAGAGAGATTTGCATCAAGATGAAGACTGCAATGTCGAGGCCCGAAGAGACTGAACGGCTCCAAGACCTTGGGCGAGCTTCAATGCAAATAGTTCATGACCTCAAGAATCAGCTAAATGGTCTCAAACTCTATGCCACGTTCCTGCGACGCCGAATTGAGAAGAGCGAGCGTCCCGGTGACGAGCAGGAAACGATTGGTAAATTAATTAACGGACTCGACCGAGCGGCCGACGACTTGTCGACTATTGTGCGGTACGGACAGCCGGTAGAGTTGAAAAAGCAGGCCGGGGTTGAAGTGGATAAAGTGCTGCGTGCGGCGTCTTCAGGTTTCAACGAGACAGGCTCGCAAATCGTTATGGAGTCGAGTTCAGATTCGGTTCAGGCCGAGGTCGATCATTTCAAGCTGGCGGATGCGTTCAAGTGGCTATGTGCAGGCGCGATAAAGCACCGCCAAAACCCGGATGGGGCCGGCGCAATTGCCGTGACGATCAAAGCGGCAACGGCCAGTCAGGTCGTGATTGAGTGGTCCGGCTTACGCCAATTGGATCACGATCCATTTCGATCCTTCGCCGGTAGTGACGAGATCAAGCTCGCGCTGGCAGCAAAGATTATCGAGGCTCACGGCGGGTCGGCACAGTTTACGGATAAAAAGTTTGTAGTGGTGCTTCCGCTTTCCGGATGACAGTTTCAATTCTCAAAGGGAGTAATGATGATGCCCCAAGGCGCAGCAATTTTGAGGGAGGAGAAAAAGGTGGAGAACAAAGAAGTGCGGATTCTGGTGGTAGACGACGAACCAACAATGGCCGATTCGCTGCGGCAGAATTTCGCTGAGGAGGGATACTCAGTCGACACTGCACCAACAGGCGCGAACGCCATCGAGCTCTTCGATCAGGGCGGACATCACCTTGCCATCTGCGACTTGCAGCTACCGGACATGGATGGATTGGAAGTGCTGCGTCACATGAAAGACGCACGACCGACAACAGAAGTGATTGTCGTCACCGGGTATGGATCAGTGCAAAAAGCCGTCGAAGCAACAAAGGCCGGCGCGTTTTATTTCGTTGAGAAGCCGTTTGATTTTGAAGAGCTTCAGCCACTCGTGGAAAAAGCTCTCGAGCGTCGCGAGCTCGTTGCTGAAACTACAAACATGCGGCGCCAACTCTCGACGCGTGCGGAATACTTCAACATCATCGGTGCGTCGAAACCGATGCAGCAGATCTATGAGACGATTGAATCAGTGGCCAAGTCAGACGCGAACGTTCTGATTGTTGGCGAGTCTGGCACCGGTAAAGAACTGATTGCTAACGCCATTCACTATCAGTCACTCCGCTCGAAGAAACCATTCATCAAAGTAAACTGTGCCGCGCTTCCGAAAGAGCTGATTGAGTCGGAGCTATTTGGCCACACGAAGGGCGCTTTCACCGGCGCACATGCAGACAAAGAGGGTCTGGTCCAACACGCTGCCGGCGGCTCGCTGATGCTCGACGAAATTGCGGAGATGCCAATCGAGTTGCAGCCGAAACTTCTGCGTGTGTTGCAGGAAAGAAGCTATCGCAAGATCGGATCGGAGAAGACTTATGCAGTCGATTTCCGGTTGGTCTGCTCGACTAACAGGCCGCCTGCCGATGCGATACGCGACGGACTGCTGCGCGACGATCTCTTCTATCGTATTTCAACGATCACGATTCACGTGCCACCTTTGCGTGAGCGAAGTGAAGACATACAACTCTTGACCGAACACTTCCTGCACATGTACGCGCAGAAGTATGAACGTGCCATCACGGGTGTTTCCCAGGCTGCCTATCAAAGACTGTTCGGCCACACGTGGCCGGGTAACGTGCGTGAATTGCAGAACGTGATCGAGCGTGCTGTGCTGCTCGCCAAAGACAAACAGATCGAGCCGATCGATTTACCGTTTGACAACGGCACACTTCCGGAAGGCACCTCCTCGAATGTCACTTGGGACGTGCCACCTAACATGACACTCGAGGATATCGAGCGACTCGTAATTGAGCGGACTCTTCAGCGTACCGGGGGCAACAAGCAAGCGGCGGCTAATCTGTTGGGAATCTACCGCCCGCGTCTTTACAGCAAGATCAGAAAATACAATATCGACGTGCCATCGTTGGTCTCTGCGTAATTGTATTGGCCACAAAGAGACACAAAAGACACGAAAGATTCTGACAAGGTAGAGTCCTTTCCAAAATGTTCGCTTAGGCCTCGAGGAGTGCTATACTCCACAGCCACGAGAACAATTCTTCACGCCAACAAGGGCACTGCCGAACTCACTTACCCGGTTTGAAATAACTTGTCTTGCAGAGGGAGTGGGGATTGGAGAAGCCTTCAATATGAGGCGAGTCTTCCTTAGCTACAGTCACGATAGCGACGACCACAGCGCACTGGTCCGAAGACTGGTTGATCAGATCAAATCGGATGGGGTCCAAATCACCATGGACTGTGACCAGCAGCCGGCCGGCCCTCCAGAAGGTTGGTCTGTATGGTGCGAGGCGCAAGTAAAAAATTCAGAGCTAGTCTTAATCGTCTGCACCCAAAACTATCGTCGCCGATACGATTCAGAAGAAGCTCCCGGACGCGGGCTCGGGGCGGTTTTTGAGGCACGCATCATACGGCGGCTTCTTTATGACTCGGGAGGCTACAATGAGAAGTTTAGGGTAGTTCTCTTTTCCGAATCAGATAACGAGCACATTCCCACGCAGTTGAAAGACTATCAGCGGTTTCTGCTCTACGAACAAGAAGGCTACTCACATCTTCTGCAATGGCTCAAGGGATTGCAGATCCCACCGCCGGAAATTCATTGGCCTCAGCCAGCGACTGGATACCCCTGGCCTCTCGCTGACCGAAACGACGAATTCGCTTTTTTCCAAACGATGATCAGTGGCAAATCAAAAGAGCGAATTCTCATGTTGCAAGGCCTTAGCAATACCGGTAAAACGGTTTGCTTAGCCGAACTATTCGCCTATAGTCGTCAGCTCGGCGCGGCGGCGGCCTTGCTCGACTTCAAAGGCTGCCCGACACTTGATGATCTTTTTGAAGCGCTCCGCGTTGATCTTGGACCTGAGATTCTTTGTCGTGCTCACAATCTCACCGGAACGGCCAGGTTCTATCAGGTGATCTCAGATCTCCAGAACTTTTATTGGCCCGTCCTGCTCGTCTTTGATACTTACGAGCAGGCATCTTCTGATGCTCAGAGATGGCTCGAGAATCAACTGTTGCCGCGGCTCGACCGAACTCCTGGGGTTCTTATTGTTATAGGCGGTCAGCGGATTCCTGACCCGGCGAGATATCTCTGGCGACCCCTCGCTAAAGTCTTTGAGTTGAGCTCAATTGGGGTGGTGGATCATTGGATCAATTACATTGAAGCCAAATGGCAATGCCCAGTAAACCGAGAACGGGTTGATACACTGACCAGAGCAACCAATGGCAACCCTGGGCAACTGAGCGCGCTATTGGAGAGCTTGATTCGTAATTTACAAGCTAATCCCAATGACTAACTCTGATGATTTCGAAGAAATAATAGCGCGGCTCGAAGCTGCCGACGGTGACTCCACAAAGCTTAGCCTAGCCACACTCGACATCGTCATTGCGATATACGAGCCCATGATACGCACGGCTCTCGAAGCCGCAGTTATGCCTCACTGGTTTGATGCCCAAATCCTTAGCGTATTGTTGGAAATCGACGAAAGTAAGACTGACGCATTGGTGAAAGAACTGCGAGAGTTGCCAATGGTAGAAACCTTTGCTGTGCGGAATGGTTGGAACGTTCACGAAGCTACCCGGCTGGCATTACGAAGTCGACTTGCTGAGGAGAGACCTGCGCAGTTCCAGTCTTTGTCAGCTCGTGCAGCTAATTACTTTAAAAGCGATGACCCGGCTTGGCAGATAGAGGCTGTTTATCACCGGCTGCTGGCTGAGCCGGATAAAGCAGTTCAAGATTTGGAGTGCCTTTGGAAAACGTGGAGACGCGCAGGACGCTATGAACCGTTACAGGCACTGGGGCTCGCGCTCGGCGAATTGATTCGTTCGGCCCAGATGATGCCAATGGCTCGCGCTCAGACTCTAGTTTGCTTTAGTTCAATTTCCCGCGGCCGCCTGCCTCTGCAAACTGTACGCGATCTAGTAACTGAAGCTTTGGATCTATTTCGGGAGTTCGGCCATCTTCTTGGTGAGATAGATGCGCGTGATCAATTGGGAGAGACCTTGATGGCGGAGGGGAGTTTACAAGATGCACTGAACCAGTTCGCCATTAATAAACGAATTGCGAAGCGCCTCCTCAAACGCGAGCCGGAAAAAGCAGATTGGCAAAGCGAGCTTTCAAACGCATGCAGCAAAATCGGTAGCGTTCTACAAAACCAAGGTCAACTTAGAAAGGCGTTACACGAATACATGGCGTCCAGAGAGATCATGCAACAGCTCAATAAGCGAGATCCAAAAAACCCGGAATGGTTACGCGAATTGTCAGTTGCGCACAACAATCTCGGCAGCATCTATCAAGCTCAGGGTCATTCGCAGAAAGCATTGCGCGAGTATAAGGCTGATAAGAAGATTATGCAGTTCCTGACGCACAGCAATTCCGAGAATGCAGGTTGGCAGCTGGATTTATCCATTGCGCACAACAGTATAGGACAAATTCTCGAAGCCCAAGGTCGCTCGACGGAGGCATTGCCTGAATATCAGGCCTCTAAGACAATCATGAAACGACTTACTAAACGGGATCCTGAGAACAATGACTGGCTGCGCGAGCTATCTGTTTCGCATAACAAAGTCGGGAGTATCTACCAAGCTCAGCGTCATTGGGCCAGAGCAATGCGCGAGTACGTGTCCGCAAAGGAGATCCGGCTAGAACTCACAAAGCGCGATCCAGAGAATGCTATGTGGCAACGTGACCTCTCAGTTTCTCTGAATCGTGTTGGAAGTCTTTATCAAGATAAAGGGGAACTGACAAACGCGTTAGAGGAATACAAAGCCTCCACCGAGATCATGCAACAGCTCACTGAACAGGACCCTCAGAA
>DASUYO010000090.1:0-7307 GCA_036377375.1 Pyrinomonadaceae bacterium | reverse complement strand
TTGATCGTGGCATTCCTCACATTGCAGGTCAGCGCAGTAATAAGTGCTGCCCAACAAACGGATCAGGGTTCGTTGAGAGATCTGAACCAGGATGTTTTGAAAATTCCGGTTGAGGAGGTGCGCATACCCGTCTTCGCATCGGACGGACAGGGACGATCTGATATGCAACTCTCGGCTAGTGACCTGTTCATACGAGAAGATGGTGTCGCCCAAAGCATTAGAGGCGTGTATCGAGTGCCCGCCCATGTACTACTGCTGCTGGATACCGGAGGCGAGCTTAACCTACTTAAGACCGTGAGGCTGACAACAGATGTGGCGGTCGAGTTCACTTCCAAACTAAGACCGGAAGACTCTGTCGCCGTAATGCAGGTGAACGGCAAGGTCGAGTTGATAAGCGACTGGTCAATAAATCATTCAGACACCATTCATTCAATCCGCACAAAACTGCTGCCGGGAAAACGTACTCTCTTAGCAGAAGGATTAATGCAAGCGATTGAGAATTTACAGAAAACGCCTGTCGGCAACCGCCATTTGGTCATCATTTCTGATGGCCTGGACGGCAGTAACCGTCGGTTCAAGTTGGATGAAGTCATGAAAGACATGACAACGACTGGCATAACAATACACGTCATCAGTTACACCTCGCTCACAGATAAGGTCCATACGCCATCCGTATCGCGGCCGAGAGAAAAGAGCAGTGTGCCCCAGGAGCTAATCCTGGCGATGCCGCACACACATGACCCGAGAGATCCTTCTGTATACGACATGAAAGACATTCTGCAAGCGAAGGGTGGAGTCACTGTAGACGTCGAACGCATGTTTCGTAGAAGCGGGATAAAAAAGGAAATGGCGCGGCGTGAATTGGAGTTCGCCCAACTGGCTGAAGAAACCGGTGGCGTAGCCTGGTTACCTGAAACTGCGAATGGAATGATCTTGCAAGCCGGTGACGCAGCACGCGAAATCGACTCTCAGTACGTGGTCACATACCGACCGCAGAGACCCCTCGCGGAAGCAAAGCCGGGAGAGTACCGAAAGCTGGAGGTGATTTCTTGTCGAGTGGGATTGCGCGTTCGATCAAGACGGGGATACGTGGTGAATGACGGCGGAATCTATAATGCGCCAAGGCGATCCTCAAGAGCCGACGATGCCAAGGTCCCGTGCTCTGTCCCCTAGGTTTTGACGCCGGTTAAGTCTGATCCGTGACTTGCCAGTCCTGAATTAGCGATACGTCTTTTCTTGCCGTTATTCATGTGTGTTTTCAAGGTTAATGCAGCGTCTGGTTTTAGTGTCTCCAGCAACTTAGACCAAGGCTCTGACTGAGCATTATCACCCCAGGTGATTTCGAACGTTGCACATGAAGCATTCGGATGCTCCATTGCTCGTACGAACACCTGCGCTACATCGGCACGAGCGATTCGATACCGAACCGAGAGCGGTAGCGGTTGTTGCGTAATTTTGATGGCGCGTCTTCCGCCACCTCGATTTTGCAAGACGCCCGTGCGAATGATCGTGTAATCCAAGCCACTCTCGCGAATGGCCTCCTCTGCTCGCCGGCGCCAGCGCAGAGTGTTGCCTTTGTACAAATTAAGGCACCTCGCCATCCACGATTGACTGTCTACTCCGCTGGCCGTCATGTACATGAAACGGCCACGAAAACTCGCGGCCTGCGCCCCTGCGATAGCGTTAAGAACTCCTTCATACTCAGTAGACTTTATCCGCGCTTCCCTTGCCGGACGGCCGCTGCGGCAGCCCGCAGTGAAAATGATGTGCTTTGCGTCTTTGATCGCGCCTGGTAATGTCTCGGCTTTCGTAATATCTCCGACAGCGATTTGAATACCGGCTCCCAGCCTCGGTTTCGCAGCCGCGGGATCGCGAGCCAGCACGCGCACTGAAGATCCGCGCTGTTCGAGCAGTTTCGCAATCAGAAGGCCAGTACCTCGCGTACCGCCGATGATTAAGATCGGACGGTGGGCTGGGTAGCTCGCCTCGTTATCTTTGGCGGTTGTGTCACCGCTCTTCCTAATGTTTTTGATACTCCTGGCAGACCCACCCGCTATCGCAGGTGGTACTGACTGTTCCCAACCATAGGATCGGATGACTTTTTTTTGAGGCACCACCAAGTGCTTTGCTCCAGCGGAGCAACATGTTTATAGCTCTCCAGTTAGTAATTGATTCCGCTCCGTTAGGAGCGGCATGTAAACTGAAACACCAAAGCATATCGCGCTCCGCTGAAGCGCGGACTAAATAAAACGAAAAGTCGGATTGGCCTTTGGTCAGCCTGCGAAGCAGGCGTAAGCATAAAGCCTGGGGCGCAAGCCCCAGGATCTCGGAATAAATATTTTGCAGCCCGTGAAACGGGCGATAGTCTTAAGGTGGCAAGCTTTCGCCCGCTAGCGCGGGCTCCATCCCTAAATTGCATCATAACCTGGGGCTTGCGCCCCAGGCTTTATGCTTTCGCCTGCTTCGCAGGCGGAGCAAATGCGAAACTGGCTTTTCGTGCAAAGCCGGCTTCGAGTCTGATTCAGTGCGTAGGCTTGTTCTAGCCCTTCTTTTTCGGAGGTTGGCCCAGCTCAGGATTCCAAGTCGCCTCATAAATTCGATTCTCGGCGTCCACAGGTTTCGCGCTCATATCCAGAAAGCTAAATGCACTCATGGGGCCGTGAAGAGTGTTAATGTCCAGCCCTCGTGCGCCTTCTTTGCCCACTCGAAAGCAATGAATGTTGTCGCGTACAGGATTAAGCGTATTGATCTTGCCGCGCTTCATAGTCTCGTCACGCGTCTCCCGCAGCCGAAATGTCTTCTTCGACTCGTAAGTGGGTGGTTCGCCGATGATTTCGAAGTTACGTAGTCGTACCTCACCTTCAAAGCCCACGGTGCACACGCTGGCATTCGGATGATTGTGCGGTGGCAGGAAAGCGCCCGGTTCCATTCGCCATTGAATAATGAAGAACGGTGAGCCTCTGAAGCTTGGGCCAAACCAGACACGTCGATCGACGGAAGTGTAGGGACCCAGTGGGCTGTCAGGAATCTCCTTTAAGCGTGTGGCCAACGAGCCTATTCGGTAGAGGTATTCGTCAATGGAGAAACCGGGCTCAGCAATAAGCTTCTGAGCAACCGGAATGGCGGTCTCGATGAAATCGTCCCATGCGAGATCTGCTGTTGACGTTGGAAGCGCTTTGTCTGGTTGCTGACTCAACGTCGTGCGTCCTAATGCGCTCAACACAGCCGCGGCTGCAATTGAGCATACCGAGCCTATGAGGAAGTACCTTCGTTCGAAGCGACCAGGGAACACCTCGATCTCTTCCAAGGTGTCCAGGGAATCGTCAGCATCATTCAAATTCTGATTTAGCATGATGGCGAATAATTACACCTAACTGCTGCTTGAATTGATGTGCCGCTTGTCACCTTGTGAGGTCACTTTTTTATATGACCTGGGTTCGGTTTAGACGTGACGAAAGTCACTGTCCCGATCATAAACGAGTGTATTAGAGTAGCGTTCGCGAAATGACGAAAAGGCAAGCTCGTAGAAGTCTCTTCACCAGTGGAAACATCGCATTCGCGATCGTGGTGTGTGCTTCGTACGCGTCCGGCACGGCAGCCATATTTTATTCGCATCGGCCTGTCACCCGATTCGAAGCTGCTGTTCTTTTGGCGCTGGGGGTTGCATATCTATTTGTCGGTACTTACGGTTTCACCAGAGTCCGTGAGTCACGGTCACTGCTGGCAGGGGTCGTGTACTTTGCTATTCAACTGTCACTGGGCACAACCTTAATCCGGCGGGGTTCAACCGGAGAGTTGTCATTGATACTCTTGCCCCTGGCAGGCCAGACAGCGCTGATACTACCGATCTACCTGACCGTCCCTCTTTGTCTCTCGATTTACACAATTCTAGTTATGCCTTTCCTGCTTCGTGGGCGGTGGATCGATGCAATCGCTCTCGCGCTAATCTATGGCACAGGGATAGTGTTCGTTGCGGTTTTCACTCGCGTTGCCGCCAGTGAGCGTGACGCCCGCAATGCGCTCGCAGAAGCAAATCAACTTTTGCGTGATCACGCATTGCAAGTCGAAGAGTTAGCGACGACTAAGGAGCGCAATCGACTAGCGCGTGAGATACACGACAGCGTAGGTCATTACTTGACAGTGGTGAACGTACAAATCGGAGCTGCCCGGACAGTGCTTGATCAGAATCGTTCCCGTGCGCTTGAACATCTATCGAAGGCCCAATCTCTAACACAAGAAGGGCTGGCCGAAGTGAGGCACTCAGTGGCTGCCCTGCGCGCTTCGCCCACTGAAAGTCGCCCGCTCCCGGAAGCACTCACCGCGCTTGTCGATCAGTGGCAAGCGGCAGGCCTTAATGCGAATTTTCGTCTATCCGGGATTGTGCGTACGCTAACACCTCAGACCAATCTGACGCTTTATCGTGCCGGACAGGAGGCATTAACGAATGTAGCGAAACACGCCAGCGCGACTACTGTTAATGTCCGTTTGAATTATGGTGATGATCGAATTCGGTTAACGATCAGGGATAACGGCATTGGAGCAAGCGAGTCGGAAGGTGGATTCGGTCTGCTCGGAATCCGCGAACGCGTTCAACTCCTAAATGGCAGCGTGCGCGTAACCACCGACGCGGGAAAAGGATTTATCCTTGAAGTGGAAGTGCCAGAATGAACTTAATCAAGATTCTGCTGGTATACGACCAGCCTCTCTTCCGCGAAGGACTTCGTACCCTTCTCTCAGTTCATTCAGATTTTGAGATAGTTGGGGAAGCTGGTAATGGCCAGGAGGCTATTAACTTAGCGCGGTCGCATAGGCCTTCCGTAGTTCTAATGGATTTGCAAATGCCTGTACTTGACGGAGTGGCGGCGACGCGTCGCTTGCACGAAGAATATCCCCAGTGCCGCGTAATCGTCTTAACTACCTTCGACGATGATGAAATGGTATTTGACGGTTTGCGAGCAGGAGCAGTGGGTTACTTATTAAAGGATGCTCCGTCAGAGAAGCTTGCTGAGGCAATCCGTGTCGCCGCGCGCGGGGAAACCTTTCTGCAACCATCGGTGGCAGCGAAGGTGGTAGCTGAATTCGCCCGTCTCACGCGGAAGACAATCGACCATTCGAATTCGTTTAGCGAACCACTTTCCGAACGTGAGGTTGAAATACTTCGGCTGATTGCGAATGGCAGCAGTAACCGGGAGATTGCCGACGCGCTTTTTCTCGCTGAAGGCACAGTAAAGAATCACGTCACAAATATCCTTGGGAAGCTGGGAGTCCGTGATCGGACCCAGGCCGCTATCAAGGCAAAGGACATCGGACTCGTTTAGCTTGCCTGCTTTAGCCGCGTTTACGTCGTCGCCCAACAGTCGATTACAGGAAAGGAAGTTAGAAACTTTCTTAGCGAGGTGCTCCGGAGGAGCACGATGTTTATAGCCTCGTGTTAGCTCCTATTTAATTCCCTTTTTCGCGAGCTGCTCTCGTAATGCTGCTGAGACAGCCGCATCAAAACTGTTTTGTGCTCCGCCATTGCGTTTCTTTTGTTCCGCGGTGATGTATTCGGTGCGTTGCTTTGAAAGAGCCAGGATTTGTTTGCGGATCTCACTGCGCTCAGCGAGTCGTTTTGCAATTTCCTTCGTTCGTTCTTCAGCCGAAAGCTTTTGGAGCTCGGATGGTAGGTCCTCAGTCTTAACTGATTCCAGTTTAGTCGACCCGTTTTCAATATCCTGCAACAGGTCACCAATATATGCTTTCGAGTTCAATGCCTTATTCACCGATCTCTCCGCCGCTGCCGATGGTGCAGAACGCGTCGCAACGGACAACTCGACCCTATCTACCATTCCCTTTTGCACCTCTCTAAAGCTTTCTCCTTCCGCACCTGCGCCGCCGCCGTAGGCGAGGTATGTTCCTCCCAGACGACCACCAAGTTGACTAAGTTGTTCATCGTAGGGAGTAGAGATTGTTTGCACGCCGCCGTTCTGCGGAATTAGGAAATACTGCCCCTGACCCCGGCGCGCAATCACTTCCCACATCTGTTTGGTCATGACAGAATTGCCACATTGAATCGTGTTCACGATTATTCCTTGCTTAACTGCCAGGTCGGCAGTAATGAGAGGGTCAGGCTCATCAGCATAATCGTGAGGCGGAGCATCGCCCACTAAAAAGAGTATTTGTGCGTGACTTGGAGAAGGTCGTGACCAGCCGACTTTCGTCACTCCTTCCGCTAAAGCGCGCCTCACATTCTCGGCCTCGTCGCCTCCTCCCGCAGCCTGGTAGTCCATCAATATCGAGTAAACTTTATCCAGATCCTCGGTCAAAGGAAGTACCTGCGTAATGTACTGATCGCCGCGGTCTCGGTATGCAACCAACCCAACTTTTACTGACGAAAGCGACGAGGTTTGCATTACTTCATTGACGATTCCCCAAATCCGCTCCTTCGCTCCGGCCAGCAGCCCGCCCATTGAGCCGGTGGTATCCAAAACAAAAACCATCTCCATGGTTGGCCCATCTGAACTGACGGGTGCGATTGTTGGTTCTTCGGTACGATCGAAGACCCAGGCTGTGGCTATTGCGACTCCAATTGCAAAGGTCATTACGGCTGTCAGGATGCGAACGGTGAATTTGGTCATTGTTCGAACCTCCTCGGAAAATGGCTGGGTTGGCGATTTGTTAATTAGACGCTCAAGTCATTTAATCGTTCCCTTGCTTTTTTGGCTTTGCGATAATTGCCATTAGCAATGGAACGTAACGCCACTCCATTTCTTGCAGCACCTCCTAATTTTGTGCTTTACCGCTCCGCAAACGTGTGCGGAAGCGACGAACCTTTGCCAGATTTCCGCAATCCTGCATGTGGCACCATTGTCGGCTCCTGTTTCGGCTTGTATCTTCAAACAGCCAACCGCATTCTTCACCGCCACACTCCCGCAGACGCGACAAGTCTCCTGTACTCAGAAACTCAGCAGCTGATTGCGCTATGGACCAGAGCATGCGATCGAGCGCAGTCTTCTCGCCGATCCACTCCCACGTAAACCCGTTGTCAGTACTAATCAGCCTTTCATTTTTTCGTGCTTTCAGTAATTCATTATTCACTGTCTCCAGATCAATGCTCTGGGGCACGCTTTCCGTCACCGCTGTCTTGAAGATGCGGTGGAGTGCTTCCCGCAATGCAATAGCACGGTGAAACACAGCGTTTGCTGCCGCCGGTTTTTGCTTGCTTTCCTTAATCAAGCGTGCAGCTTCTGACATTGTGACGATGCCCGAGTGCTCGCTCCACGCCACGAGATCTGAATAGTCTTCCAGCTTGTCACCTACCACCAGGG
>DASUYO010000089.1:0-7595 GCA_036377375.1 Pyrinomonadaceae bacterium | reverse complement strand
GGTCTGGTGCTTTTCATTGCCGGTTTGGTTATCAGTCTAACGCTTGGTCAGGGAGCAACTATCGGTCTTATTTTCGGCGTCCCGCTGCTCATCGCCGGTTTGGTTTTGCCGCTTTTCATGATGCGCGACCTCTTTCATCACAACGAAATCAACGGCGCCTGTCCCTTCTGCGAAGCCCCGATCAAAACATCAGACGCGACTATTCGTTTGAACTGCCCGTCCTGCCGGCGCATGATCGAAGTGCGGGAAACAACACTGCAACCGGGCGAATAAATCATGCCAAGCCGGCCATCCCACTTACGCGTCCTGTAATCACTGAACGTTAGCGCAAACATAATCGCCATCCAGAATAACGCCGAAGCCACGATCACCCACACCAGCCGAACACTGTACCGCACGTGCATGAAATAGAGCACGACGAAGGTCGCTTTCGCAGTCGCAATGGTCAGAGCGACGATCGTATTGAGCTGCCACGGAAAATCGTAAAACGCGGCCGCGACCGTCAGCGCCGTGCCGGCGAGCAGCACTAAAAATACGGCGATATAAACTCTGACCGGAACTATGTGTTCGCTCATTGTGATCTATCCGTGCTCGAAATGACGCCCGAGTAAGTAAAGTAACGGAAACAGAAAAATCCAAACGATGTCGACGAAGTGCCAGTAAAGTCCAATCACTTCAACCGGACTGTGATACTCAGGATCGAATCGTCGCTTCAGCGAAAAAATCAGCAGGAACGTCAGCAACCCCGCGCCAATGATCATGTGCAAGGCATGCATGCCCGTCATCGCGAAGTAGATCCAGTAGAACATCTCGACCTGCGGCACGGTTGCGCCTTGCAGCAAGTGCAGCTTGTGAGGATCAGGTTTCTGACCTTCCTCCTGCACTGCCGGATTAAACGGATTACCGGGAATCAACCGGCCCGGAATCAGGTGATCTTCATACTTGTCGTAATACTCCACTGCTTTCACGCCGAGGAACGTCAGGCCGAGGAGCAGAGTAATTGTGAGACAAAGGAGTTGCGGCCGATGTTTACCAATCTGTGTGAAGTACACGGCCATCGCCATCGTAAAGCTGCTAAAGATCAGCACGCCTGTATTCAGCGTGCCGAGCGTGATGTCGAGGTGGTTGCTGGCCGACGCGAATGATGCCGGAAAGAGCGATCTGTAGAGCGTGTATGCCAGGAACATTCCGCCGAAGAACATGATCTCCGTCACCAGAAAGACCCACATTCCGAGCGTGCCGGCTTCACGCTGCTGCTCCATGTTTTCGAAATGGTGCTGGAGCGCGCGGTGGGCGTGGACTTCAGGTGCTGTTGTCGCGTCAGTAGTCATGTTCAAGTGCGCTCCAGCTCCGGCCGGAATTTGCCGACGACCTCAGTCTCCTCGCGCGGTGCAAATTCATAAGCGTCCCATGTCACGATCGGCGTGACTTCAAAGTTCTCAGTTGGCGGCGGCGATGGCGTGCGCCACTCGAGCCCAGGCAGATGCCAGGGATTTGCGTCCGCATGTTTTCCATAACGCATGGACCAGACGAAGTAGATTGCAGGTATCAACATGCCAAACCCAAGAATCGACGCGCCCGCGGTCGAGAGCACATTGAATACCTGAAACTCCGGCGGATACGCGTGATACCTGCGCGGCATTCCCAAATAGCCGGCAACAAACTGCGGCAGGAACGTCAGATTGAAACCGACGAAGATCACCAGAGCGCTGAACCTTCCCCAGCCTTCCGGATACATGCGCCCCGAGATCTTGGGCCACCAGTAGTGGAGTCCGCCGAGGTACCCCATCAACGCTCCACCGACCATGATGTAGTGGAAGTGAGCTACGACGAAATACGTATCGCTCAAATGGACATCGACGGCGAGTGAAGCCAAAAAGAGACCCGTCATTCCTCCGATGGTAAAGAGCCCAATGAACCCGAGCGCGTAAAGCATTGGCGTGTCGTATGAGATCGACGATTTATAAAGTGTTGCCGTCCAGTTGAAGACCTTGATTGCTGATGGGATAGCTACGGCGAAGCTCAGGAACGAAAAGATCATGCCCGCATAAATCGATTGCGGGGTTACGAACAGGTGATGACCCCAAACCAAAAACCCGAATACTGCAATCGCCAGACTTGAAAATGCCACAAAGCTGTAGCCGAAAATATTCTTGCGTGAGAAGTTTGCGACCAGCTCACTGATCACGCCCATCGAGGGCAACACCATGATGTACACAGCCGGATGCGAGTAGAACCAGAACAGATGCTGAAATAGAACGGGATCCCCACCCAAACCGGGATCGAAAATGCCCACACGCGAGACACGCTCAAATGCCAGCAGCAAAATCGTGATAGCGATTACAGGTGTGCCCAGGACCATGACCAGGCTGGTAGCGTAGAGAGACCAGCAAAACAATGGCATGCGAAACCAGGTCATGCCGGGCGCTCGCATCGTGTGAATCGTGACGATGAAATTGAGCCCGGTCAGGATCGAAGAGAAGCCGTTGATAAAAATGCCGAGACCTGTCGCTACGACATAGGAGTTCGAGAAAGTCGTACTGAACGGTGTGTAGAAAGTCCAACCTGTATCAACGCCGCCGGCAAGCAGCGCGTAGATCGTAACCACGCCGCCCAGCAGATATATGTACCAGCTCAGCAGATTGATTCTGGGGAAGGCGAGATCCTTCGCTCCAATCATCATCGGGATGAGGAAGTTACCCAGCGTCGCCGGTATGGACGGAATCAGGAAGAAAAAGACCATTATGATGCCGTGCTGGGTAAAGACCTTGTTGTAGGTAGTTGACTGGAGGAGATCGCCCTGCGGTGTCAGCAGCTCGAGGCGGATCATCATCGCGTAGAGGCCGCCGATGAAGAAGAAGAAAGTAATCGACCCGAGATAGAGCAGAGCGATGCGTTTATGATCCTTGGTCAACAGCCACGACTTAAGGCCGTACTGCGCATTGATGTAGTTGACCTTTGGTGGAGCTGGTACTTCGAATGATTCTATTGCTCTCATAAGTCACAAAATCATTAGCCACAAAAAGGCACAAAAAGCACAAAACGGATTAAGAAAATATTTTGTGCTTTTTGTGCCTTTTTGCGGCTCATCTTACGTTCCTTGTTGGCGATGGCGCCGTCCCTGGTGACGCAGTCTGAGCCGGACTTGCGGCAGTCGCCGGTGTTTGTCCGGTAGCACGCAGCGATTTGATAAACGCAACTAACTGCACCAGCTGATCCTCGCTAACCTGTCCCTGAAATGTCGGCATGATGGGGCCGAATCCGGCGACTATCTTCGCCTGCGGATTCAGAATCGATTCGCGAATGTAGCCCTCGTCCACGCGAACTGTCTCTCCACTTTGGAGCGGCGTCATCTTGCCAAAGGCACCAGCGAGAGTTGGACCACGTCCACCCTCACCGTTTGCTCCGTGACACGAAGCACAACCGAGCGTTTGAAACAACTGTTGGCCTGCGGCCGCGGGAGTAGTGGCGCCAATGTTGCCACTGAGCCAGTTATCAAACTCGCGCGGCTCCATCACGATGATCGAGCCGGTCATTCCCGAATGATTCATGCCGCAGTACTCCGCACAAAACAGGTGATACGTTCCAGGTGTGGTTGGCTCAAACCACATCGTTGTATACCTGCCAGGCACGACGTCAGCTTTCGTTCGGAACGCCGGCACAAAGAAGTCATGAATCACGTCTTCTGATGTCATGATCAATTTGACTTTGCGTCCGACGGGCACGTGCAACTCGTTGATCTCGCGCTGGCCGGTGGCGTGTTGCAGTTTCCACATCCACTGCTTTCCGACAACGTAGACTTCAATCGCGTTAGTTGGTGGTTTGTACTGATCGAAATAGACGCGCGCCCCCCAGCCAAACATCGTCATTGCAATGAGGAAAGGAATGACGGTCCAAATCGTCTCCAGCTTATGTGAACCTGCCACGGGTCGCGGAATCTCGTATGGTGTTCGTCGACGGTACCGAATCACAAAAAAGATCAGCACGCCGGAGATGAGCAGCGTGAAGAACAGCGTGATGCCCGAAAGGTAAAAATAGAGTGCATCAACCTTCCACGAGAAAGTCGAAGCACTATCGGGCACTAAGGGAATCCACGACTGCATTACCGGGCAGCGCCTCCCTTCACGCTAACCATTCTCGGGTGGCGTCCTCTTAGAGCCAGCAACATCGCGATAAGCGCCAGCACAGTGATAACTCCGGCGATTCGCATTATCTTCATCACTGCCGCGCCATACTTACCCGTCGCCGGATCGTAGTGGTAGCAATAGAGCAGCAGCTGGTCCACCGGAGTTCCAATCTTGTTTTCGGATGATTCGATCAATCCGAGGCGCAGGTCACGCGCCGGATACTCGATGCCATAGAAGTAACGTGAAAGCTTTCCCTCCGGCGTTGCGACCATGATCGCGCTGGCATGCGCAAACTGTTTCGTCGTCTCGTCGTAGTGGTAGCGAAAGCCGACTGCGTCAGTTAACTGCGTAATACTCGCCTGGTCGCCAGTGAGGAAATGCCAGCCGTTATTTGCGCCGGATCGCATCCTTTCCGGCAGGTAATCGATGTAAAGTTTTTTCTTTGCTATCGCGAGAGTGTTTGTCTCGCGCGGATCGAAGCTAACAGTCACGACGTCGAAATCTTTTCCGATTTGAAACGGGAGCACGCGAAAGGATGTGACCATCCCGTTGAGCACTTGCGTGCAGAGCATCGGGCAGTCGTAGTAGACGAGTGAGAGCACGACAGGCTTCTGGCCGAAGTATTGCGCAAGCTTGACTGGCTGTCCGCTTTCATCGCGAAAGACGAGATTGAGCGGCAACTGCTGGTTGAGTTTCTGTTCGATGCGAACGTCACGCAAAGCTGTCGGCAGACCGGTCGAGGGATTTCCTGTTTCAGGGCGCGCACCGTAAAGAGGCGAGCTTGGACCAGGAGGTTTTTGTGCGAATGCTGAAACAGTAAACAGGCAAGCCGTAAGAATTAGCCACAGATGACGCGGATAAACACGAATCATTGCACCCTCTTCTCCGTTTCTCTGCCGGAGCTTGCAGCGGTCGGCATGCTGATGGCGTAGTCAGTCAACTTTCCGCCCGGACCTTTAACGCGTGACGGCAAGCCCTCCGATGCGACTTTGTCGATTGCCGCATTGATCGGCATACCAACTACCTTGCCTGACTGATCCTTTAATCCAGTCTTGAGATTCTCTTCCCACTGCTTTCGCAAAAGCTTGTACTCTTGTTGCGGCGCTGCTTTCCCGAGCCCGACTTCCTGTCCGTTTTCCAGCACGAGTCTGAATCCCGGCGCAGCCTGAAGACGCGGCTCCGGCGGCAAGCGTTCCTGTTCCTTCAAAGCCATTGGACCAGGGCCGGGCTCCTTCGCCTCCTGCGCGTTGAAGTACCTGAACAACCCCCAAACGCCGAGGTGAATGGCAATGCCGCAGATCGTGAGCACGATCACAAACGTCATCACACCGCGGACACTGACGTCGCTCCGTTCATGCGTGACTTCGACGTTGCGAATGTGCGAAACGTCAGGTGTCTCCGTTTTATGTCCGTCGCCTCTGTGGTTCTCTTTCATCTGCGTAAATCAATGCCCCGCGTGCATCTGCTCCAGTGTTGATTCAAACTGCGGATCGTTAATCGGAATCAACGGCCGCTTACCTAACTGCCACGTAAACACTGTGAGCCATAAACCACCAAATCCAAGCAATGCGATTACGTCCAACCAGATCCACCGGTGATCCCTGAATGCCGGAACAAGCATCCACATGAGATCTACGGCGCGCATGACAAGTATCAGCATCGCAACCAGAGCGAGCATCCGCGGATTGCGTTTCAGGCCGCGTGACAGCAAAAACAAAAACGGCGCCGCGAAATGGAGTATTGCTATGGTCACGATGAGCGCGCCCCATGCGCCGCGTATGCGGCCGAGGTAATAAGCAATCTCTTCCGGCAGATTGCCCGACCAGATAATCAGGTATTGCGAGAAAGCGAAGTAGGCCCACAGCATCACGAGAGCCAGCAGCAGCTTGCCGAGATCGTGAAAATGCAGCGTCGCGACGATTCGTCTCATCGGTTCTTCGTTCGACAGCCTTGCCATCGCCGCGATCACAAACGCCAGCGCACTCAGGCCCCAGGCTGCTACGAAAATGAAACCGTAGATCGTAGAGAACCATTCCGGCTCGAGGGACATGTACCAGTCGATCGAAGCGAAGGTGACTGTGAATATCAGCACCACCATTCCCGGTCCGCTCAAGAGGCGCATGTTTTTCGTGTAACGATTATCTGCGGTGCGATCCTGCGCGAGCGACCACCTGTTTAAAAAGAACGCAAGCCCGCCCCAAATGCCGAAATAGACGATCGCGCGCACGGTGAAGAACGGAACGTTCAAGTATGGAGTCTTGAACTGCACTGCGGGATGTTGAGCGAGCACTTCGCGATCGGTCCATTCGTAGAGCGAGTGTGCACCCAGAATGATGGGCACAAACAGGATCGCCATTACGGGCAGCGTTCTCGTTACCGCTTCGAGCACGCGCCTGATCACGAGTCCCCAACCGCCGCCGGTCAGGTGTTGCAGCATCAACAACGCAAGCGAGCCCACGGTAATTCCTGTCCAGAAGGTCCAACCAATCAGATAAGACTCGAAGAACTGTCTCGCATTCAACAGAGCCGCAACCACGAGTGCGACGAAAAATACGATGCCTACGATCAGTGTGCGCTTCTGAAAGTCAGACATGTTTGGAGGATTGAACGATTGAATCATCGCTGTCCTCCAGTTGTTGCAGGCGAAGCTGCTGGTGATGGCGACGGGCTGGCCGATGCCGCTGCGATGTTTTGCTGGCTCAGTTGCAAAGCGCGGATGTAAGCGATGATGGCCCAACGATCCTGCACTGGAATCTGTGGCGCATACGACGGCATCGCTCCCCAGCCGTTTGTGATCGCGTCGAAGAAGTGTCCGACTGGCGCCTGGCGCAGACGGTCGTCATTGAACGAAGCGGCGCGACGAAAACCGCGACGCACGATCATACCGTCGCCGTTTCCGGTCAAACCGTGACAGACGGAACAAAAGATTTCGTAACGTTCGCGACCGCGCAGCACGACTTCTTTCGTGACGGAGATCGGAAAAGTATCGATGTCGTCAGGATAAGTATTGTTTGGTGTGCCGCCGGCGGTCGGCTGTGGTGTTCCCGGCGTTGGTGTTGCGCCTGGAGTATTGGCCAGTCCTGTTTTCTTTCCAGTGAAGTAAGCAGTATCCGCGCGCAGGTAGCCACGCGGAATGGTGCCCTCGATCGGCTGACGACTGGACAGGCCGTCAGTGAAGAATGTTGTGCCGCGAAGCGGCTTCATCTTCGGTTGATCCTGCATGTCGCGACGACAACCAACGGAAATCAGCCACAAAGAAGCACAAAAAGCACAAAGCACTGCTTTGCATTTTTTGTGACGTTTGTGCATTTTTGTGGCCATCATTTCTTCAGACTTCGACATCATTCACTTCAATCGCATTCAAACTCTTCAGCAGGCTTACCACTTCGTCGTGATGAAACTTCGGATCGTTCGCCTCAACTGCCAGAAAGAATCGATCGCGCGTCGCCATAGCAAAGTTCGGTACGT
>DASUYO010000088.1:0-2233 GCA_036377375.1 Pyrinomonadaceae bacterium | reverse complement strand
GAATGAAGAGGCTCCCGTCCTTCAAACGGAAACACCAGTGCGGCAGACGAATGTGACGGAACGTCAGGTGAAGGAGTTGCCGCTGCTTGTCAGCTCCGAATTCGCCGGACGCACGCCACTATCTTTTATTTACCTCGACAGCAACGTGACGCAGGGGGGCGCCACGCAAAGTCCCTCCGGTACAGACTCCACGCGTTTTCGCATCAGTGGCGGACAGGCACTGGGCACAGAGATTCTTATCGATGGCGCCAGTACGCGACGTACACAAAATGGCACGTTTTTCTCGGAAGTTGCTCCCTGTCCAAACGCGTTTCAGGAGTTCACGCTCTCGACCAGCAGTTATTCCGCCGAATTCGGTAACTCGTCTGGCGGTGTCGTTAACTTCACCCAAAAGAGTGGCGGGAATGATTATCACGGTGAGATCTACGACCTCATTCGTAACGTAAAATTTAACGCGAACACTTTTCGCAGTAACGCCTTCAACATCCCACGCGCGCGCGACAATCAGAACGACTTCGGTTTCAACATCGGTGGTCCAATCACAGTGCCTCACTTCGGTGAAGGTGGACCGTTCATACATAGATACCGCAATCGCGCCTTTTTCTTTTTCAACTACGAAGGTTACCGGTTTACGGAAGGCTCAAATAACATCGTTACTGTTCCCACACTACGAATGCGGCAGGGAGACTTCTCCGAATTACTCACCGATCCTTACATCCTGAGTTTCTTTGGGCACGGAGTACAAATCTACGATCCCCGCCAGCCTGCGGGAACTCGCGTTGCGATTCCCGGTAATCGGCTTGATTTATATCTGGGCGGCGCCCGAATCGATCCGGCCGGCATAAACGCACTCCAGTTTTTCCCGGCGCCTAATCTGACTGGCCCGCTTGGTTCGACTGTTTTCCGAAATTATTTGTCAATCGGACTCAGGCCCACAAACATGAACCAGTACACGACCAAGCTCGATTTCGTCCTGTCAGACAAACATCGCATTTCCGGCAGCTTCTCACATCGCAACAACGATCGCATCGCGGGTGATCCGGTTCCTCGCTTCCCTTTGCCGTTCACGTCGCAGGGAGCTTTCAATCAACTCTTCAAATCAATTCTGGTTCGTTTTCAGGACGACTACACATTTAGCCCAACCCTCTTGAATCACTTCAATGTCGGGTTTACGCGCTACGACGTCGCGAATCGCAATACTACTGATCCGTTCAATACGTCAGCACTCGGTATTCCTGTGAATGCAACGCAGAACAGCGCATATCCACGAATTGATTTCCCTGGCTACGGCGACCCCATAAACTCGGCAGATCCGCGAGCGTATCAGAATATAGGTTCCAGTTTCTTTACCGATCACATCTTCGATACAGCGTGGCACTTCTCCGACTCTGTTACGTACGTCACGGGCAAACACTCGTTCAAGTTCGGCGCAGAGCTTCGTACGTCACAATTCAATTTCAGGCAAAGAATTGACCCCGGCGGGACATTTAATTTCCGGCACGATCAAACTGCGGCCGACTTCGACCCTAGTGGCGGGTGGCCCATCGCCAGTATGATAACCGGTGCTACCGAATTCTCCTTCAATTCAAACAACTCAATCGACCCGCAGTTTAGACAACTGACGCACGGGTATTTCGCGCAAGACGATCTGAAACTTACACCTCGTCTGACTTTGAATCTCGGGATTCGTTATGACGTGCCGGGCCAGCGATACGAAGCACGCAACTTCTATCGCGGGTTCGACCCGAATGCTACCAATCCCGAAGTAGGACGGCTCGGTGCACTCGCAGGAGCCGCGGGTCAAGGCGGCGTGCAGGCTGCGGTGCGTTCACTGGTAAAGACGGATCGTTCAAACTTTGGCCCAAGGTTCGGTGTGGCTTACGCATGGAATGATCACACAGTGATTCGCGGCGGTATTGGTCTTTATTACTCGCCCATCATTTACGGCTTCGAAGGCTCAAATGAGCTGAATACCGGACTGATTGGTTACAACACTGGCTCAGGGCCACGAACACCAGATGGTCGCAACGCGCGGTTCTTCTTGTCCTCATATCCGTCGATTCCGCCGGTCGCTCCAAACAGTCAGTTTATAGGCTCCGACGTACAGTTCTTCGATCCCGGTTTCAGGACCGGACGCACTCTGCAATACAGCGTCGATGTACAGCGTGAATTGCCTTTTAACCTGGTCGCGTCGCTTGGGTATATCGGACATCACGCAACACGATTGCGATCT
>DASUYO010000087.1:0-34364 GCA_036377375.1 Pyrinomonadaceae bacterium | reverse complement strand
GATTTGCGCCGCTGATTGGTGACACTGATAGCGGGCAGGTTTTACCGGTTGTGCGCCGACGCGCCGACGACCATGCTTATCTTTTGGATATCGGTGCGGCAGTCTTTAACGATCCCGATCTGAAAACGCAGCAGTCGGTTTCGGTGGCGTTTCCGCAAGCGGGCACTTACATCATGCGCCACGACGATCTTTATCTCTGCTTCAACGCGAGTGGCGCTGGGATCAATGGTCGTGGCTCTCACGGGCATAATGATGTGTTGAGTATTGAAGTGTCAGCGGCCGGGCGCGCTTTCATTGTCGATCCTGGCACGTATGTTTACTCTGCGGACCTGGCGAAGCGGCACGACTTTCGTTCTACGGCGTATCATTCAACGGTGCAGATCGACGGTCTTGAGCAGAATACGATCAATGTGGATACACCATTTGTGATTGGCAACGAAGCGCAGCCACGAGTGCTCGAGTGGGAAACGAATGACGACTTTGACAAGGTTGTGGCCGAACATTATGGGTATTCGGTGACGCACCGTCGCACAGTTACATTCAAGAAGCGCGAGCGCTGCTGGTTGATTGATGATGAGTTTTTTGGCGACGGTGAGCATCTATACGAAGCGCGATTTCATTTCGCCCCTGGATTGGATGTACGCGTGAACGGCGCAAAGATTGAAGCTTGTGACGGGGACATACGCTTGATTGTTTCTTCGTTGAACTCCGAAATTGAGCCCGTGCTGGAGAATCAACCCGTCTCACAGGACTACGGCCAGATGACCGATGCTGTATCCGCCTGCTGGCATATTTCCGGTCGACCGGGCAAGCTAAGCTGGTGCTTGGGTCAACTGTAGGGGCGGCCCTCCGTGGCCGCCCGTCTCGCCCAATTTTACGGCGGGCGGCCACAGAGGGCCGCCCCTACAGTTGACCCAAGTTCCGAACATTCATGTGTGGCATCTGCGGAGTTTGGGAATACGGCGCAAGCGAAGGTTCAGTCGAATCGTCGCTGCTCGCACGCATGCGCGATGAGATGACGCATCGCGGGCCAGACGATGCGGGCGATCTAATGTTCGACGAACGTCGCGGCGGCTTTGGCTTTCGCCGCCTCTCCATCATCGATCTGTCCGCCGCAGGACATCAGCCAATGCACGGCTGCGACGAGCGCACGTGGCTGGTCTTCAACGGCGAGATTTACAATCACGCTCTGATTCGCGCCGATCTCGAGAAGCGCGGCCACAAGTATTCTTCACGCACAGACTCCGAAACCATTCTTCACCTCTACGAAGAGCGCGGCCTCGACTTCATTCATGAGATCGAAGGCGACTATGGCATCGCGCTTTGGGACGCGAACAAAGAGCGGCTCGTGCTCGTGCGCGATCGCATCGGCGTCAAGCCGCTTTACTTCTACCACAGAGATGGGCGCTTCATCTTTGCTTCCGAGATCAAAGCGATCCTGCAACATCCGTCGGTTACTCCCGACATTGACGAACAAGCGCTCTACCACTACCTGACTTTTCTCACGACGCCGGCGCCAACGACGCTCTTTCGCGACATTCACAAGCTGCCTGCGGGTCACATATTGACGCTCACACGCGACGGCACAATCAACATCCAGCAGTACTGGGACGCACTCCCTCCAAAACAGATCTTCAGGAGCAGCGAGCAGGAGCAGCAAGTGGAAATTTTACGACTGCTGCGCGACTCGATTCGCAAGCGAATGATGTCGGACGTGCCATTTGGCGTGTTCCTGTCGGGCGGTGTCGATTCATCTGCAAATGTCGCGTTGATGTCGGAACAAATGTCACGTCCGGTGGAAACGTTCACAGTTGGCTTCAGTGATGCTGAGTATCTTAATGAGCTGGAGCCGGCGCGTCGTATCGCAAAACAGTTTCGGACCAACCATCACGAAGTGATCATCTCCGAGAAGGAGATGCAGGACTTTCTGCCGCGCATGGTCTTTCACCAGGACGAGCCGATCGCCGATCCCGTTTGCGTACCGCTCTACTACGTTTCAAAACTCGCACGCGACTGGGGAACGATCGTGGTCCAGGTGGGCGAAGGCTCTGATGAGATCTTCAGCGGTTATGAAAACTATGTGCGACACCTGCGCATTTACGAAAATTTCTGGCGCCATGCTGAAGCACTGCCGCTCTCGTTGCGGCGTGCTATCTCGACGCTTTCACGGCCGGCACTCGAAGCGACGGGCAGAAAGCGTGCAGCGATCGAGTTGATCCGTAGGCTTGGCGCTAATGAGCCGCTGTTCTGGGGCGGCGTGGTTGTTTACGACGAGACGTTCAAGCCGCGAGTGCTGTCGCAGCAGGTGCGCGAGCGTTTGGATGGTCTTTCGTCGTTGCAGGTAGTTGAGTCGTACCTTAAGCACATCGAGCAGGAGCGGCCTGGTTCGGATTTTCTGGCGCGCATGACGTACCTGGAGCTGAAACTGCGCTTGCCCGAGTTGTTGCTGATGCGAGTTGATAAGATCACGATGGGGACGAGTGTTGAAGCACGTGTGCCGTTTCTCGATCATCATCTGGTGGAATATGCGCTTGGGTTGCCGCGCGCGTTGAAGGTGGAAGGAGCGAGTGGGAAACACATTCTCAAGCGCTCGCTGGAAGAGATACTTCCGCGCGATTTGTTGTACGAACGCAAGCGCGGCTTCGGCGCGCCTGTGCGTGAATGGTTCAGGGAGAGCCTTGGTGGATGGTTCGATGAGCATTTGATGAACTCGACGATGCGGAAGCGTGATCTGCTTGATTACGGGTTTGTGAGCCGCATGTTGGCCGAGCACCGGCAGAAGACGCGCGACTGGGGATTTCATCTCTGGGCATTGCTGAATTTGAGCTTATGGTACGAGAGATGGATTAGCAGAACCGAGCGCGGTAGCGCCGGGTAGACGTAGAATTGCAAGACTGACCCGGCGCTACCGCGCTCGGTTCTGTAAACCATGCCAACCTTCGCGGCTCACATCGGGTGGACGTTCGCGACGCGCCTGTTGATGATCGTCAACAGCGTCGCGGCGGGGATCATCGTGGCACGATGGCTCGGCGCCGACGGTGTCGGACAATTGGCCGTGATCAACGTTGCTGTCGCCACGATCGTACAGCTCGGAAGCTTTGGTCTGCCCTCATCAAACACCTACTTCATTGCACAGGACCAGGTCCATTTCCGTGCCGCAGCCATCAACTCACTGATCTTCGCGCTCGGTATCGGCGCCCTGCTCGCGCTTGTCCTTAGCGTCATGGCTGCCTTTCGGCCCGACTGGTTTGGATTTGTTTCACCGGATCTGATCCGCATTGCTGCGATCTCAATCCCGTTTCAATTGATCACACTGATCGGTCTGAACATCCTGCTCGCCGTGGGAAAGGTTCGAGACTTCAACGTGCTGGACCTGGTCGGTCAATCGTTCGTCTTGATCAATGCAGTACTCGTTTTACTTCTTCTCAAGCGCGGCCTCGAATTACTCGTAACACTAAACACGGTTGCCAGTATCCTCGTCAGTATCGTGATTGCGTTGCTGCTCGTGCTTTCGGCAAAGACGCTCGTGCAATCGCAGTGGCGAGCGGACATGGCATTGCTGCGGCGCATGATTGGATACGGCCTCAAATTTCACATCTCCATTCTGGCAGGTGCGATAATCATTCGCGCTGACTTACTCGTCGTAAACCATTTCCGCGGCGCCGCCGAAGCCGGCGTGTACAGCGTCGCGTCACAGTTTGCGCTGTTGCTGATGTTGCTTCCGGGCGTGATCGCGACGTTGCTCTTTCCACGCGTCACTACTGAACAGGACGCGCGTGGCGAGACAACGTGCCTCGTGACGCGCTACACAACCTTCATCATGTTTCTCTGTTGCCTCGCCGCAGTGCCATTCAGTTTGTTGCTGCCATTGATCTATGGCCCAGCATTCTCAGATGCGACGAAGCTGCTCCTGATCCTGCTGCCCGGTGTCTATTTGATGGGACTCGAATCGGTGCTGGTCCAACACTTCAACGCGCTTGGCCTTCCGCGCGCGATTCCGATTTACTGGATCGTCACGCTCGTGCTGAACCTGATCCTTGTTTTCTCGCTCGTGCCGAGATTTGGCGCACAGGGCGCAGCCATTGCTTCGACGATCAGTTACGCCGCCATCTTCGGATTAGTCGCACTTCACTTTCACACCAGCACGGGACGATCCTTCACGGAAGTTTTTGTGCTGGGGAGCCTGCGCGGATGAAAGTCGTTCTGCTGGCTCTCAGCGGCGACTTGTCTCGCTGGCAAGACAAACTGGTCCAGCTTTATCCCGATTCTTCGCTCGAGCTGATCTCTCGCGCCGAATTTGAGACCGGCAGTCATCTCAAGCGACTGAAGGCACTGCGCGCGATGCGCCCGGATGTGCTTGCCATCGCAACTGAGCGACTCCCGTGGCAAAGAGGCCAGAATCTCTTCATGGTGTTCGGCGCGCTCGCCGGTGCACGCGAAGTGTTAATGATCGACGCGCACGGTGGCATGGTGCGGAAGTCACGTGCGAATGTTCTCGCCGCAGCGCCCGTGAAGCTCAGTCAGGAAGCACTGACAGGCGCAAGCGACATCGCTCAATCTCGTCGCGAATTGCAACGTCTCGAAGAAGAGACGCTGAGATTTGCAGATTTTCCACTCGAGATAAAGCAGCGCTCAACATTGCGAGTTGTTTATCTCCGATCGACGCCTGGACCAGGCACACAAGCAGGCGGCGCGGCCAGTCACATCAAGGGAGTGGTCGAAGGGCTCGAGGCACTCGGAGTTGACGTGAAGATCGTCAGCAACGATCTTATTGCCGGTCTGAACGTCACAGGAGATCGCTTCACGTTGATTCCACCTGAGCCAGGTGGAGGTTCCAGAGCGCTGTTCGATATTCATAACAACCTGGTCTTCACGCGCGGCGCTGTGCCTTTGGTCGAGCAAGCGGATCCTGATTTTATTTACCAGCGGTATGCGCGGTTTAGCTGGGCCGGCGTGGTGGCTTCACGCCGGACGCGGTGTCCGCTTTTTCTCGAATACAATGGCTCGGAAGTTTGGGTGGGCCGGCACTGGGACCGGGTCGGCAGCCTTGATTTGCTGGAACGATACGAGCGATTGAACCTTGACGCCGCGGCGCGTATTTTTGTCGTCTCGGAAGTCGAACGCAGGAACCTCGAAGAGCGGGGCGTGCGTGCTGACAAGATCATTCTCAATCCGAATGGTGTAGACGTGGAGCGTTTCCGGCCGGGCGTTGGAGGTGCAGAAGCGCGGCACGAGCTGCGAATAAACGACGATGAAGTCGTGGTGGGTTTTGTCGGTACGTTTGGTCCATGGCACGGAGTTGAGAAGCTTGCGGAGGCAATCAAGTCAATTCCGCAGAACTTGCCGGTCCGATTTCTGTTGGTCGGAAGCGGAAGCCAGCACGCGGAGGTTGAGAAGCAACTGGAGGCTGAGGTCGCGTCGGGTGCCGTGATCTTCACGGGAGCTGTCGCGCACGATCGCGTACCGAATCTGCTGGATGCTTGCGACATACTCGTGGCGCCGCATGTTCCACTCGCTGATGGCAGTGAGTTCTTCGGCTCGCCGACGAAGATTTTTGAGTACATGGCGATGGGAAAGGGAATCGTCGCGAGTCGTCTGGGCCAGATTGGTGACGTGCTCGCCGATGAGGAGACGGCGTTGTTGGTCGAACCGGGAAATGTCGAAGAGCTGAGTGCGGCAATTGTTAGCTTGATTGAATCGCAGGCGTTACGAAGGCGGCTTGGCGGCAGGGCGAGAGAGATGGCTGAAAGGGAACATACGTGGAAACATAATGCACGACGCGTTGTCGAGGCGTACCAATCGATCCTCGATCGTATTCAACTGTAGGGGCGGCCCTCCGTGGCTGCCCGTGTTTATAACAGGGCGTGTTGGGAAGACGGGCGGCCACAGAGGGCCGCCCCTACAGTTGTTCGCTCGCGGCTAAAATCATCGTCGTTAAAGATATGAGTCTGGTTGAAGAAAAATTGCGGGCGCGTGAGCAATGGAGCCAAGATCCGTGCGGCGCGGAATACGATCGTGAGCACGAGCTGGGCACGCGCGAGTTTTTTGATGAAGTAGAACGCTATCGTTATGAAGAATACGCGGCGTGGATGCCGCGACTGATGGAGTTTGAGAAATTTCGCGGCGCCAGGCTGCTCGAGGTTGGGTGTGGCATGGGCACTGACCTTTTGCAGTTTGCGCGCGGTGGAGCGCGTTGCACCGGCATAGATCTAACGCCGCGCTCGATCGATATCACGCGTCATCATTTCAAGCTCTATGGCGCTGACGGCGATTTCATGATCTCCGATGGCGAGTGTTTGCCATTTCGTAATGAAAGCTTCGATGTGGTTTATTCAAATGGCGTCCTGCATCACACGCCTGATACCGCGGGTGCGATCCGCGAGCTGCATCGTGTGCTGCGGCGCGGCGGAGTAGCGAAAGTAATGCTTTATCATCGAAACTCGTTGAACTACTGGGTCGAGATCGTTTTGCGACGCGGGTTGCTCGGGATGGAGTTTTTGCGTGGGCGGTCAGCGGAAGAAATAATGAGCCGCGTCATCGAGCACAGTGATCACGATGCACGGCCGCTGGTGAAAGTTTACAGTCGCCGAGAGGCGCGTGAGCTGTTCGGGTTGTTTAAGGATGTGCGGGTTGAAGTGGAGCAACTGAGGCGCGCTGAGTTGCGATTTCTTTCGCCAGTTGTTTCGGAGTCGATGCTCGATCGGCTACGCAAAAGATTTGGGTGGAATGTGATTGTGACGGCGATCAAATGAACATGCTTCTCTCAGTCATCGTCCCCTGCTACAACGAAGAAGACGTGCTGCGCGCGACGCACGAGCGCCTCAGCAACGTTGTCCGCGATATGTCTGAGCTGGACTATGAGCTAATCTTCGTCAACGACGGCAGCCGCGATCAGACGCAACAGATCCTCACGCATCTACAACTTCTCGACCCACACGTTCGCGTGCTTCTCCTGTCGCGTAACTTCGGCCATCAGATCGCCGTCACTGCCGGACTCGAAGAAGCCGCGGGCGACGCAGTCGTGATCATCGACGCCGACTTGCAGGATCCGCCCGAAGTCATTCCGCAGATGGTCCAACTATGGCGCGAAGGTAACGACGTCGTTTACGGAATTCGCATGGACCGTCAGGGCGAGAGCCGGTTCAAGCTCTGGACCGCGAAAGCGTTTTATCGCTTGATCAATCGCCTCTCCGAAACGAAGATGCCGCTCGATGCCGGCGACTTCCGACTGCTCGATCGAAAAGTAGTTGAAGTCATTAAGACGATGCCTGAGCGGGCACGTTTCCTGCGCGGCATGGTGAGCTGGGCCGGCTTTCGACAAATCTCGATTCCTTACGATCGCGCTGCGCGTCACGCGGGCGACAGCAAGTATCCGTTGCGAAAAATGATTCACTTCGCGATGGATGGAATCATGTCTTTTTCACTCGCTCCTTTGAAGCTTGCCATCTGGACCGGATTTCTCGCCATCTGGATCGCCGTCGCTGGAATCATCGTCGCGATTATCGACCGGCTGTTGGAAAAAAATCTGACGCGTGGTTGGGCGTCGCTATTTGTCGCGGTACTGTTCATGGGCGGAGTGCAGCTCGTGTCGCTGGGCATCCTCGGCGAATACCTCGGTCGCATTTACACGGAAGTGAAGCGCCGGCCGCTTTATGTGGTCCAGGAAAGGTTAGGGTTTGCGGATCAATCGAAAACAGCTCCCAGTACTCTTTACGTTACTGCTAATCGCGATTAGCGTGCGCGTCCTCACGCTGCAATTCATGCGCGCGCATCTCAACGATCCCGCGTGGTTTCAAGTCGGATCCTATGCAAAATTCGATCGGCAGGCGCGCGACATTCTCGATGGGCGGCAACGAATTTTCTGGATCGACGACGCCACACGCACCGACCTGGCGCAGTATCCGCCTGCATTTACTGCTCTCGTCGCATTGATCTACAAACTCTCCGGTGACCATTCAGCATACTCCATTCAACTTGTGTTGTGGTTTGCCGATCTGATTTTGTCGTTGTTGCTGATCGCGGGTATTGCGCTTACCGCCTTTGATGGGCGTGTTGCGATTGGGAGCGGTTTTCTTGTCGCGTTGTCGCCGCTGTTTGCGCTTTATGCGGCATATCCTTCGGCTGATGTGCCGGCGACGTGGTTTGTGCTCGGTGGAAACTGGCTGTTACTGCTTGCGTTTCAGCGCCGGAGTGTGTGGCTGGCACTTGCGGCTGGAGTTGCGCTGGGAGTGGCATGCTGGCTGCGCGTGAACCCGTTATATCTTTGCGTGGTGTGGGCCATCGCATTGCTGGTGTTGGTGCGCGGCGCATGGTCATTGAGATTGAAGATGGCGGCAGCAGTTTTGATCGGAACGCTCGTGGTTATCTCTCCGATCATGATCCGCAACTACGTGGTCTTTCCCGAGTTCACGCCAACCGGCGGAACGATCGGCGTAAATCTCTGGGAAGGACTCGGCGAGACAGAGCTCGGTAGACAGCATGGATTTGTTTTCGGCGACGATAACATGAACGCAGTTGAACGTGCGCGGAATGGTTGGCCGGCTGACATGCCGGTTGACAATCAATGGCCTGATGGCCTTAGGCGCGAGCGCGAGCGCACACGGGAGTCGATTGCGTTTATCAGACAGCATCCGGTCTGGTACCTGGGCGTAATGGCAGGGCGAATGTGGGGCATGTTGAAGGTGGCGGGCGATCCGGTGCCGTACTGTGGGACGAGCGGCATCAACGTGACGAGCAGAAAGTGTTTGCCGCCGCAGTGGCAGGGCGGGGTTGTTGCGCTCGGCGTGAATGTGCTGGGCATGATCCAGAGCGTCGTTCGTTATCTATTCCTGCCGCTCGCTGCATTTGGAATCTACGTCGCAGCGCGACGGGAGTGGCGAACGAGTTGTTTGATGTTGGTGACGGTGCTCTACTACCTCGTTCCCGGCACCACCGCGCACACCGAGATTCGCTACGTCCTACCGATGCATGGGTTATTAATTGTGTTTGCAGGAGTGGCAATCCGCGAATCAATCCGTCTAATCCGCGGTTAACACAATCCGATGAAACTACGCCTGCTCCAGTATCTCGCCTGCCCAACATGTCAAGGACAGATCTCCCTGACTGAGAAGGACGCGGCTGAAATCCTCGAAGGCACACTCGCCTGCGTCTCGTGCGGAAAACAATTCCCAATCCGCCGCGGCGTTCCGCGCTTTGCCGATCTCGAAGCCATTCAAGCACAAAAAGCTGCCACCGCCGCGAGCTTTGGCTTCGAATGGAAACACTTCACACAGGAAGACGAGCGCTACGGACATCAGTTGCTCGGCTGGCTCTCACCCGTGACCCCGGAATTCTTCAAAGGAAAAGTTGTGCTCGACGGAGGCTGCGGCAAAGGGCGTCACTTACAACTCGCTGCGACCTGGGGTGCGAAAGATATCGTCGGTGTGGATCTCAGCGATGCCGTCGACTCTGCGTTTGCTGCTACACGCGACACGAACAACATACACGTGGTCCAAGCCGACATCTGTCACTTGCCACTGCGACAAGCATTCGACTACGCGTTCAGCATCGGCGTGCTCGATCACATTCCCGATCCGTTCACTGGTTTTAGCTCGCTAGCCTCGAAGCTGCATCCCGGAGGTCATTTATCCGTTTGGGTCTACGGCGCTGAGAACAACGGTTGGATTGTTCACCTTGTGAACCCGATTCGCGAGCGGTTCACGTCGCGTATCAACCCGCAGACGCTGTTGCACTTGTCGAAACTGCCGACAGCGTTGGTTTACGCCGCCAGCAAGCTCTTGTACGCGCCCCTCAGCAAGGTACCATTGGGCAATGCGGTCGTGAACAGGCTATTTTATAGTGACTATCTGGTGTCGATTGCGCGCTTTGGCTGGCGCGAGCAGCACACGATAGTCTTCGATCACCTCGTGGCCCCGACAGCGCATTACATCAGCCGCCCGCAGTTTGAAACATGGTGGCAGGAGATCGGCGCGGAAGAGACGGTGATCGGTTGGCATAACAAAAATAGTTGGCGAGGATTTGGGCGCACTGCGAACGGCACGCGCGATTAGAGCATGAGTTCAGACATTAAAAGTATTGCCACGCCGCTCCCACGCGAGATGATGGAGCACACCTATCCGATTCTGTTTCGCGTGGAGCAATCGCATTGGTGGTACATCGGCAGGCGCAAGATAATCGCTAGTTTCGTTGGAGATATTTGCCGCCAGGTGACTGACCGCCGCCCGCGCATTCTCGATGTCGGCTGCGGCACGGGTGCGAACCTTCTGTTGCTTTCGAAGTACGGCGATGCGGAAGGCGTTGACGTTTCCGAAGATGCGCTGGCGTTCTGTCGCGAGCGTGGACTCGAAAAGGTGAGGCTTGGCGCCGGCGAAGATCTTCCTTACGAAAACGGCATGTTCGATCTGGTAACGGCGTTCGACGTGGTTGAGCACATGGACGACGATCTTGCAGGGCTGCGTGAGATGCGACGCGTGTTGCGGCCCGGCGGACGCGTGCTGTTGTTTGTGCCGACGTTTATGTTTTTGTGGGGCTTGCAGGATGAGGTCAGCAATCATCGTCGTCGTTATCGTCTGCCGCAACTGCGACGGGTGCTGGAGCAAGCGGGTTTCGAGATCGAGCGCACGACTTACGCCAATATCACATTCTTTTTGCCAATCCTGCTGGTGCGCAAACTCATGCGACTTACGGGAATAAGGACCGACACGGAAAACAGCATCAATGTGCCGGCGTTGAATGGATTGTTGGGTCGGGTGTTTGGTGCGGAGAGTTGGATCCTGAGATATATGAATTTGCCGTTTGGGGTGTCGGGTTTGTGTGTGGCACGTGTGAAAACGGATAGATGAGAAAGAGAAAATTCGCGAGTGCGACTACAATCACGAATGTTGCCAACCTCCGCTGCTGCCCAAAGTTGTCCCTGATAGCTGATAAGCCAATTCCCAGTGCCACAATTAACGCGGGTAAATAAAAGAGGCGGTAAAACGTGTTCTGCGGCAGCCAAAAAAAGAGGAATACCACATAAACCACCGTCCATAAGACTGACAGCACGAGCACATTCTTCTGTCGAGCTTCCAGCTTGAGCTCACGTATTTCGCGTAATCGGCCCAGGTTTCTGAACGTATCGAACAGCAGCAGAACTACCGCCATCACCAGGCAGGCTATGAGCAGAATCACAAATGGATTTATCAGGCCTTTGAGCAAGTTGAACCTGCCTCCAAAGAACAGCCGCACCTGTCCTCGCAACGTGTATTGAAGGTTGGACCAGAAGTTGAAACTGGTATCTGCGTCAGGAGAGTATGAGCTGGCCCAACGAAGCAACCTCACAATATCGAATGTGGGTGCAGCCAGGTAGAAAAGATAAGCATATGTCGCGACGATCAGAACAGCCGACAATGCTGTGAAGTAAGCCATTTTTACAACACGCCGCGATTTAGATAGCGAGTCGTCCTGTAGAAAGATGCCTAATGCCAACACGGGCCACATGAACACGGCGAGTTGGTGAAATGACATGCTGATAAAAAACGTGAGCGCGACGGGCCATGGTGTTGATTTATGATTTGGCAGGACGAGATAGAAGCTGATGAGCAGAAAGAGAACGCTCGGAATGTAAGCATCCGCATCGGTGGAAAACTTCCACCAGGTTGCGGAAAACGCGAACAGCAACGTCAGACACACGGACAGATACCGCGAGCGCAGCGTGTCGATCAGTATCGAGAACAAAACGCCGGCACATGCGGCACTGAGCAGGCTGTTCAGGATCTGAAGTGCGGTTAATGCTCTAACGTCAGCTCCCAGTGTGTGAAGCAGTTTGTAAAAGATGTAGCCGGCGAAGTTGTAGATGAGGTGGTTGGGGTGGACCAGCGAGGCATTCAGGCGCGTGGCATCTTCGATCGTTTGCGCGAAAGTGATGCCGTCCCAGTAGTAGACGCGTGTCGGGAAGGAAAGATAGATGAGTGCCACAAAAAGGCACAAAAGGCACAAAAAAATTTCTGGTTTTGTTTTGTGCTTTATGTGCCTTTTTGTGGCATCTTGTTTTTGCATGCTGGTCAATCAGTCAATCATCTGCTTTGGTGGCGAAGACTGGTGGTATCACCACCCGCACTCCAAGGCCCACTTAATGCGCAAATTCGCGCGCGCAGGCAACAAGGTCATCTTCGTCAACTCAATCTCGATGGGCCTGCCGAGCCTGGGCCATAAAGATCTTTTGCCGCGCATCAAGCGCAAGCTCGGAAGTTATTCCAAGCTCGCTCGCCAAACCGACGACGGTATCACTGTAGTCTCGCCCGCGAGTTTACCGTTTTTTGGTACGGCGGCCGCGCGCTCAGTCAATCGGCGCTTGATTGCAACACAGATCAAACGTCTCGCACGCCGTCGCGGGCTCACGCAGCCGATACTCTGGATTGCGATACCCACCGCCGCCGACTTGATCGGCACGTTGGGCGAGTCGGCAGTGGTCTATCACGTGTCAGACAAGTATGATGCGAACACGATGGATCATGCTACCGATCCGGCACTGATACGCCGGCTGCACAATCGGGCGATCGATGCCGCCGATCTCATTTTTTATTCAGGACGAAAACTTTTTACTGAAGCGACGCGGGGATGTGAGCGGTCGCATTTGCTCGAGCAGGGGGTTGACTTCGATCACTGGCGTCGTGTGAGTGACGGCGCAGTCGAAGTCGCGCCTGAGATCGCTGAGATTCCGCAGCCGCGTTTGGGTTACTTTGGCGCTATCGAGCCATGGCTGGTGGACCAGGAATTGATCAAGCGTGCGGCTCGCGAGCGACCGGAATGGCAATGGGTGTTCATCGGCAACAAATCGCGCGGGCTTGAAATAGAAGAGTTGCCAAACACGCATTTCCTGCCGCCGGTTGCATACGCCGATCTTCCGGCCTATGCCGCGGGATTCGACGTTTGTGTCCTGCCATGGGAAACTGAGCAGTCTTTTACGAGTTACGGCTCCGCGATCAAGGTTCGCGAATACCTCGCGACGGGAAAGCCGGTGGTCATCTCACCTTTGCCGGAATACGAGCCGATGCGCGACGTGCTCAGGATTGCGCGCACGCGAGATGATTTTTTGAGGTTGGTTGAGGAGGCGCTGCACGACAACGATCCCGCGTCGGCAGCAAGTCGCCAGGCTGCGGTTGCGTCAGGCACGTGGGACGCGCGCGCCGAATGGGTTAGCAGCTTGATTGAGAAAGTTTTAGCCGCAGATTTACGCAGATGAACGCAGATCTATGAAGCAAGTACTTCAGAACCGAAAGACTGGCAGACCGTTCATCGGTGAAGTGCCGGTGCCGGCACTACAAAGCGGACGCGTGCTGGTGCGCACTGTCGCGTCGTTGATCAGCGCAGGGACAGAGCGCGCGGCGGTTGAGCTGGTCAGTAAAGGTTTGGTCCAGGAAGCGCGGCAACGTCCGGATCTCGTTAAAGCAGTCGTAGCCAAAGTAAAGAACGAAGGACTGTTCAACACAGTCGCTTCCGTTCGCGACAAGATGGCTGCGTCACAGGCGTTGGGTTACAGCGCTGCGGGAATCGTTGCTGCGGTTGCGGAAGATGTGACGGAGTTTCACGTCGGCGATCGCGTCGCGTGTGCAGGCGTTGGTTTTGCTTCGCACGCAGAAGTGTTGTCGGTGCCGAAGAATCTTTGCGTTCATCTTCCCGAAGGCGTGAGTTTTGAGTCAGGAGCTTATGGCACGTTGGGAGCAATCGCGCTTCAGGGTGTGCGGCTTGCCGAGCCGACACTTGGCGAGTCAGTTGTTGTGATCGGATTGGGTTTGGTGGGCCAGCTTACGGTCCAATTACTCAAAGCGAATGGCTGTCGAGTATTCGGCCTCGATCTGGATCAATCACGCGTGTCGTTAGCAGTCGAGCTCGGCGCCGACAGGGCAATCGTCTCAAACGAAGAAGCAGCAAAAGAGATTGACAACTGGACCAAAGGTCACGGCGCAGACGCAGTCCTTATCACTGCCGCCACCGATTCCAACCAGCCAATCGAGTTGGCGGCGCGTGTCTCGAGATTGAAAGGTCGTGTCATCGTTGTCGGAATGACGGGCATGGACATTCCGCGGCAGCCGTTCTTCAGTCGTGAGCTCAAGCTGATCATTTCGATGTCGTATGGCCCAGGCCGTTACGATCCCGAGTATGAAGAACGAGGTCACGATTATCCGTTGCCTTACGTGCGTTGGACCGAGAAGCGAAACATCGAAAGCTTTCTCGAATTGGTAAGAGACAAACGGATCGAGGTCGAGCGACTGACGACGCACCGCTTTCCTATTGCCGAAGCCGATCGTGCTTACCAGCTGATTTCCGGCGATGTGCAGGAGCCGAATCTGGGTGTTGTGCTCAATTACGATCCGGAAGCAGAGGTCGCACGCAAAATCTTACTCAGCGCGACACCTCCGGTGCAGAAGTCTGAGAAGTCAATTATTTTGGGAGTGATTGGAGCGGGTGGCTACATTCCCGCGATGTTGTTGCCGCACTTCAAGACGGAAGGAGTTGAGTTTCGTTCCATCGCAACAGCTTCGGGCATTTCGGCGCATGATGTCGGCAAGAGATTTGGATTTGCATACGCGGTGTCGAGTGCGGACGAAGTGCTTGACGATAAGGATGTGAATCTCCTCATCGTCGGTACACGACACGACACACATGCAGAGCTTGCACGTGCGGCGCTCGGACGAAATAAGCACGTCTTTGTCGAGAAGCCGCTGGGGCTCAACGATGAGCAGCTCGAGTCAGTGTTGGATGCTGCGCAAAGCTCGACGGCGAAATTGATGGTTGGTTTCAATCGCCGCTTTTCACCCCTCGCGCAGCGCGCAAAAGAATTCTTCGATGGTCGCGATACGCCGCTTTCCATTCTGTATCGAGTGAATGCCGGCCGAATTCCGAAAGAGCACTGGATACAGAATGCGCAGGAGGGCGGCGGCAGGATCGTTGGCGAGGTCTGTCACTTCATAGATCTGATGCAGTATCTGACGGGAGCGCCGCCGGTGCATGTTTTTGCAGAATCGATCAGTGCGAAGTCGAGCAAGACAGTCGATGCTGATTCGGTTTTCATCACGCTGCGGTTTGCAGATGGCTCGAATGGCTCAGTGGCGTATCTCAGCGAAGGTGACAAAGCGTTGGCGAAGGAGCGCGTCGAAGTGTTTGGCGGCGGGCGCGTTTTTGTGCTTGATGATTTTCGACGTGCGTCGCTCTACAAAGATGGACATGAAGAGCAGGTCGCGTTGAAGGCGCAGGACAAAGGTCAACACGCACAAGTGCGACAAGTCTGTGCGAGCATGTTGCAAGGCGGATCAGCGCCGATCAGTCTCGATGAATTGACCGCTACGAGCCGCGCTACATTTCGTGTGCTCGATTCTCTCCGCGAGCGCCAGCCTTTCGAGATCTAGTTGGGTCAACTGTAGGGGCGGCCCTCCGTGGCCGCCCGTCTAGCCCAATTTCACGGCGGGCGGCCACAGAGGGCCGCGCCTACAGTTGACCCAAGTAAGAGTATGTGTGGGATTGCAGGAATTGTTGGCTGCGAACCGGAGCGGTTGATCGCGTCTATGCTCGCGAGCGTTGAGCATCGCGGGCGTGACGATTCGGGAACGTGGGTCTCGGAGCCGATCGACTCGTCAGGCCGGCGCGCATGTCTGGGCCATCGGCGGCTTGCCATCATCGATCCATCTCCCGCCGGTCATGAGCCGATGCTCTCGCACGACGGCCGCTATGTCCTCACGTTCAACGGCGAAATCTACAACTATCGCGAGCTCCGCGAACAACTGCGCGCTCTCGGCCACGACTTCAAAACAGACTGCGATGCAGAAGTGTTGCTGGCTGCAATCTCTGAATGGAGCTGGGATGCCGTAGACAAGTTCAACGGCATCTTCGCGTTTGCAGTTTGGGACAACAAGGAACGCACGTTGACCCTGGTCCGCGATCACGTTGGGATCAAGCCGCTCTATTACGCTTTCATTCCCGCGAGCAACAGCGCATCTGCCGCATTCGTGTTCGGCTCGGAGATCAAAGCAATCCTTGCAAGCGGACTGATAAAGCCGGAGCTCAATCCCGAAGCATTGCATCAGTTTCTAACATTTCTGTGGGCGCCCGATCCGAATACGTTGTTTGCAGGCGTCAACACCGTTCCGCCCGGACACATGCTTCAGTTCCATCACAATGAAATAAAACTCACGCAATGGTGGGATGTCTCATTCGCAAAGATCGAAGAAGGCAAGAACGAAGCGTGGTGGCGCGAGCGCGTGCTGGACACACTCGATCGCGTTGTAAAGATGGAGATGGTTGCCGACGTGCCGCTCGGATCGTTTCTTTCCGGCGGCATCGACTCGTCCGGAATCGTCGCGATGATGGAGCGCCACAGCAATGGCAGAAAGATCAGCACTTACACAGTAGGCATCGAGAGCGATGATCTCCGTTACGACATCATTCCCGACGATGTGCGCTGGGCGCGACGCGTCAACGAGCAGTTGCAAACTGATTATCACGAGATCATGTTGAAGCCATCGGTTGCGGATCTGCTGCCGAAGCTGGTCTTTCACATGGAAGAGCCCCCGATCGACATGGCGATTCCGAGTTATCTCGTGTCGACTGCCGCGCGCGAAACGCTAACGGTGATGCTTTCGGGAATGGGCGGCGATGAAGTGTTCGCAGGCTATCCGCGACAGATGGCTATGCAGATCGCCTCTGCATTCGATCCCGTGCCGAATCTTATGCGACGCCCGTTGATGAAGACGGTCGCGAGCGCCTTGCCAGGTGGACTGCCCGGCAAACTAACTGCGCCGCTTCGCAACGCGAAGAAGTTTGCTCGCAGCGCAGCGCTCGACTTCGAAGATCGATACCTCGGCTACAGCACTTATTTCACGAACGAAATGAAGCGGCGCTTGTATTCAGATGAGTGGCGTGCCCTCACGGGGAATTACGATCCTTACGCTGCGCATCGTTCGTACTTTGGGCGCGTGGCAGACATCGCTCCTCTCAATCAACTCCTTTACGTCGATCTGAAAACGTTTCTCCCGTGTCTGAACCTGCTGACGACTGACAAGACGTCGATGGCAGCGAATCTCGAGGTGCGCGTGCCTTTCCTCAATCGCGAGATGATCGAGATGGCAGCGCGTATGCCGCCGCGATTGAAGCTGCGTGGACTGACGCGCAAGTACGTTCTGAAGCGCGCACTCGAAAGCGTCCTACCGAAAGATGTGGTTTGGCGACGGAAAGCCGGTTTTGGCGCGCCAATCAGATCGTGGCTCCGTGGGGCGTTACGTCCCTTAATCGCGGACTTGTTGTCGGAAGAGACTGTGAGGCGTCGGGGCATCTTCAGGCCGAACGAAGTAAAAAGGGTCGTAGAAGCCAATTTCTCGGGTCGCGAAGACTATAACCTACAGGTCTTTCAACTACTTGGCCTTGAGCTTTGGCACCGGGCATTCATCGATTAAGACACCCGCCCAACAAAGCAAAACATTGACAAGCACGCTGTGGGCGGTCTAATCTGCAACTGGTGAGTCGTCCCCGGCTTAGCGACCTTCAGAGCCCTCACGGCCCCTCAGCCACCATGATCGAGTTGGAACAAATCGAGATGTCGGAAGGCAATGGACTGCACCCGCTGCATCAGCACGGGCAGCAGCGCTGTGTGCTTTTGGTGGAGGATGATCCAGCGTTGCGGCGGTATCTCCAGGTCGTGCTTGAGCGCGCCGGGTACGCGGTAGTTTCCGCGGGTGATGGACTGGAAGCGATGAAGTTTCTGCTGGCTGCCGGAGTGGACGTGATCGTTACGGACGCGCTAATGCCGAACCTGGATGGTTACGAGTTGTGCCGCTTCGTGAGAAACAGCGAGCACCTGGCCCATCTACCGATCATCCTGCTCAGTGCGTTGGATCCCAAGAACACCACCGACGAATCCGAACAGGTCAACGCCTTCCTCGCCAAGCCCGTCTCCCCTGAAGATCTCCTCGCCGCCTTAGAAAACAAGTAGCTACAAAGCACAAAATGATTCTTCTTTTTTGTGCCCTTGTGCCTTTTTGTGGCTAGTTTTTATTGCGGCGATTCGAGCTGGTCGATTTGAGCGCGTTGCAACTTGCCGCTGAAGTCGACGTAGACCGACTTCCATTCCGAGAAGATATCTAGCACCTGAGTTCCTGCTTCACGGTGACCATTGCCTGTAGCTTTCGTGCCGCCAAACGGCAGATGCACCTCAGCGCCAATCGTCGAAGCGTTTACGTAGAAGATGCCGGTGTACATCTCGTTCATCGCTTTGAACGCGCGATTGACGTTCTGCGTGTAGATTGCGGCAGACAGTCCATAGCGAACGCCGTTCGCGATCTGAATCGCATCATCGAGTGAGCTTGCCGGAATGACTGTCGTTACTGGTCCAAAGATCTCTTCCTGCGAGATGCGCATGTCAGGAGCGGCGTCAGTGAAGACGGTCGGCTCAATGAAATGACCGTTGGCGTAGTCGCCTTTTGAGAGACGCTTGCCGCCGCAAGCGAGGGTCGCGCCGTCGTCGTTACGTCCGATGCGGATGTAACCCATAATCTTCTCGACAGCATCGTTATTGATAACTGGTCCAACATCGGTCTTCGGATCGGCGCCGTTGCCGATGCGAAGTGCTTTTGCATGCTCGACGAGCTTCGTGACGAATTGTTTGTAGACCTTCTTATGGACCACCAAACGTGACGACGCGGTGCATCGTTGCCCTGACGTACCAAAGGCGCCCCAAATGGCGCCTTCAACAGCGAGATCAATATCAGCATCGTCCATCACGATAATGGCATTCTTGCCGCCCATCTCGAGCGAGCAGATTGCATTTCGCTCTGCGCACGCAGAGGCGACGATGCGTCCCGTTTCAGTCGATCCGGTAAACGAGATCAAGCGCAGCGCGGGATGGTTTGTCATTGCGGCGCCAACGGTTTCACCATAACCGGTGACGAGATTCACCACGCCGGGAGGAATGCCGGCTTCCTCGCAGGCTTTCACCAGGTTGTAAGTGGAAAGCGGTGTGTCCTCGGCGGGTTTGATGACGACGGTGTTGCCGCAAACGAGTGCCGGAATTAGTTTCCACGACGGAATCGCCATCGGAAAATTCCACGGCGTGATCAAGCCGCAAAGACCAACCGGCTGGCGCACGCACATCGCAAACTTGTCGCGCATCTCGGCCGGAGCGGTGAAGCCATGAAGACGGCGGCCCTCGCCTGCGGTGTAATACGTGCAGTCGATCGCTTCCTGAACGTCGCCGCCGGCTTCTTTCAAAACCTTACCCATCTCGCGCGTCATGTCGGCGGTGTACTGTTCCTTGTTGCGGATCAGGATCTCGCCAAGACGAAACAGGATTTCAGCGCGCTTTGGAGCCGGAGTATTGCGCCAGCGATCGAAAGCGTTTTGCGCAGCGTTGACTGCCGCATTTATGTCGTCACTGGTGGAGAGTGGAAAGCGTCCCACAATGTCGCGCGTGTCGGCAGGGTTGATGTTTTCAAACATCTCGCCTGACTCGCTCGCGACCCATTTACCGTCGATAAAGTTGTGATAAGTGTTGACTGCGGCGCGTGCCGCATTGCGCGCCGCCATCTTACCGCTGGTTTTGGAGATTGCCTTTTTTGCCTGCGCCATAAAGATCTATTGATACGTAAACTGAACGATCAGTGGTATCTGTCGATTGTCTCTCTGAATCCTGATCACATTTAGAACAATCGGATCACCAGCCTTGAGGCCACTCAACACTCGCTGGAAATCCGCCAGCGAAGTCACCGGCGTGCGATTGATGCGATTGATAATATCGCCTTCAGTAAGCGACGGAACGCCGTTCGGAAGGCGAAGCTCCGCTACCAATCCGTTGGGATCGATATCCTTGAGGAAGAGTCCCTGAACGTTGGTCAGGCGCCGGTCGGCAAGAAGCTGCGGCGTGAGTTCTGCAAGCGTGATTCCGAGATGCAGGCCATTGCCCTTGAGATCGCCATTCTTCGCAGACGTGCTTACTGGCGCAACCCAGTCTCGCGTGGCTAAGACAGGACGCTCGCCTAGTGTGACGTTGACAGTTTTCTTATCCAGCTTGCCATTAACATCTCTGAAAAACGTGAGCGTGACTTCCTGGCCCACCGGAGTGCTCGCAACCCTTTGAATGAGATCCTGTGCGTTGACAACAGGAGCATTGTCCAACTCGACGACGATGTCGTTTGGCTGTAAACCCACTTTAGCTGCTGGTGTAGGCTGACCGTTCTCAGTAGCTGCTACGTTCGTGATAATAGCGCCCTTCGCTTCCGGAAGACCGTAAACTTTTGCAAACTCGTCGTGCACCGAGTCGAGAGTTATGCCGAGGTATCCGCGCCTGACTTTGCCCTGCGCGATCAGTTGTTTGTAGACAAAAGAAGTTTCGTTGGCGGGCAGCGCGAAGCCGATGCCGTTGTAATCACCGGTTGACGTTGCGATCTGCGAGTTCATGCCGATCACTTCGCCCCGCATGTTGACGAGTGGTCCACCACTGTTGCCACGATTGATCGCAGCGTCGGTTTGTAAAAAGCGTTGGAAGACGTTGAAGTAAGGAGTCTCGCGCTCCTTCTTTGAAATGATTCCGGCAGTGACGGTTTGATCGAGACCGAAGGGCGAGCCCATCGCGAGGACCCAGTCGCCCACCTGCGCTGCGTTGGAATCGCCGAGTGTGACCGTCGGTAGATCTCGAGGAGTGTCGATCTTGATCACTGCGACGTCAGTTTCTTCATCGACACCGACGACTGTGCCGCGATACTTCTCGCCTGACTGTAATCCGACAATTATTCGTGCAGCATCTTCAATTACGTGGTTATTCGTCAGGATGTAGCCCTTTGGACTGACGATGAATCCGCTGCCAACTCCGCGAGTAGGTGAGCGGCGCGGGCGCCGGAACATATCCAACAGTGGATTTGTTGGCGTTTGATCTTCCTTGTCTTCGTCCTTTTCGGCGACCTCCAATTGCGTCTGGGTGGTTTCGATGTTGACGACAGCAGGTTCGACCCGGCGCGCGATCTCCGCGAACGAGGCGGACAATGCTTCGGGCGCGCGCGCGATCTGAATTTCAGGCTGCGCGGTTGTCGGACGGCCCGACAACATGGCGCCGACGCCTATGCCGGCCACCAGGCAAGCCACTGCAAGCGCCGCGATCCAGACGCGCAGTTTTCGTAAGATCGCCCGTTCCTGTTCCGTCGAGCTGTTCCGGGAAAGGTCAAACATATTTCACCACCTTCTAAAAAATCGAGGCCCAGCGAAAAGGATTAGAGTATAGCGAAACGGTAGTCTGGGAGCAAAAAACCTTGTTCAGAGTGGAATTTGGCTAGTTTAGAGTTCAAGCTTTAGCTTGCTGCTTTCGTAGGCAAAGCCGCAACCTAAAGGTTGAACTCTAAACTAATCTTAAGGCCGGAGGAGGACTTTCAATATGCCTCGCGTTGCCGCGCGGCGCATCGCGTGCACGCCTTTCGCCAGTGGATACTCCTCGCTGATAAGACTATCAACATCGATCGCTTTCTTCCTCAGCAGATCCAGCGCAGGCTTGAAGCGCCCGCAGCGCGATCCGATGATCGAGATCTCATCAACAACGATTGGCGCGGCGTCGAGTTCCGTTTTTCCATGAAACGTCGACTTCAAAACGAGTTGACCGCGCGGACGGAGCAGTTCAAGGGCGAGACCGAAACCGGTCGCTGAACCTGAAGCCTCGATGACGACGTCGAATTGTCGCTTTCGTTTGGCTGCGAGTTTCGGACTTGTTGTCTCGATACCGCGTCGTTGTGCGATGCGGAGTTTTGAGGCGTGCTTGCCGATGAGGAGCACGGACGCTCCAGTGAGGGCTACGACCTGGGCGCACAGCAATCCGAGTTTGCCGTCGCCAATGACGGCGACTCGATCTTCGGCGGTGATCTTTACACGCTCGAGTATTCCACATGCAGCTGCAAGCGGTTCAGTGAAGACTGCATGCTCGTCGGGGATGTTGTCGGGAATCGGCAAGAGATTAATACTGGGCAGTTGCAGAAACTCCGCATGCGCACCGTCGCGCCCGTGAATGCCGAGCACCGTGCGTGAAGCGCAGTGTCTCGAATCGCCCGCCCGACAGAGATCACAGTTGCCGCAGCCTGCATTTATCTCACCGACTACACGTCGACCGGTCTGTTCGACGACGCCGACAAACTCATGTCCAATCGTTCCATTGAAACCGGCGTACCCGCGAGCGATCTCGAGATCCGTATTGCAAATGCCCGACAGCACCACGCGCACGAGTGCCTCATCAGCATTCGAAGGCTTCTCTACATCTTTGACTGTGAGTTGCTTTTTATGAACTCGAAGAGCGAACATTTTTTATAAGCCGCAGATGAACGCAGATAAACGCAGATTGTCTGCGGCTAAAAAGTCTTGCTTCTGGTGTACGCATTCTGTGGCGTGAGCTCGATGACCTGCTTTGTTCCCGCCACAGTTACCGGCAAACGCCATTCGAGCTGTTCATCGCCTGAGAGTGTCGCATGCAGCCACCAACTGCCCGGCGCAAGTGTGACAGCACCCTGTCCTTGTTTATCGAGCTGCGTGTTCACAGGTGATCGACCCTTCATCCGCTCCTTGAGAAAGTCTTCAAGACGCTTGCCATTCCGTGGCTCGCTGAAGAACTCGTGTCGCACGGCGATGATATCAACCGGATACAAAATCACTGCGACGTCCAACGATGGACCAACACCGTCGGGCGGTTGCCGAATGACGATCTGCAACGTCGTCGGTTGCTGGTTGGCGTCCTCACCCGCAGCACTGGCGGGAAGCCGCCGATAAATGAACCAGCCCGCACCCACAAGCAAAAGAATCAGGACTGCCTGCAAACCCACGATCGCGAGATTGCGAAGTGTGCTCGCTCGCTTGAGCCCTGAAACTTTTGAACGAGAAAACATGATTGCTACTGTGATTATCCTTTCAGCCCGCGCACAAAGCTTACCAGCGAGTTGACTTCTTTCTCGTTGAGTTTGTCAGCGAAGGCCGGCATGTTGCCGCGCACATTTCGTCCGTTCATGATGGAGTTGAAGATGCGTTCGTCGCTGACATCCGCCTGCCACTGCACATCGGTGAGGTCACGCGCGTGGCTGAACCTGCCTTTTGATGTCTTTGCTTTTCCGTCGTTGCCATGACAGGCGCCGCAGTGACGGCGATATAGCTGCGATGCGGGAGGCGGGTTGCTACTCGCGTTCGATGCAAACGCGGGCAGGAAAACCAGCATCATTAATATTGCGAGGTAAAGTCGCACGAGGCCATCATAACCTTAGCCACGAAAAGGCAAAAGTCACAAAAGATTTTTCCTGTATGTTTTGTGACTTTTGCGCCTTTTTATGGCTAAATGTCACCGCATGGAAATCGAGATCAACAAGCTGCGTGAAGAGTGTGGTGTTTTCGGAATCTACGGACATCCTGATGCCGCGCGATTGACTTACCTCGGCTTGTACGCGCTTCAGCATCGCGGTCAGGAGTCGTGTGGGATCGTGGCTTCCGATGGCGTCGAGTTGCGAATGGAACGCAAGATGGGCCACGTCTCCGACGCGTTTGACCAGGAACATCTCGATCGCTTGCGAGGCGCCGGCGCAATCGGACACGTGCGCTATTCGACGGCCGGCGAAGTCTCGATTCTTGAAGCACAGCCGTTTTGTGTCACTTGCCAACACGGGCAAATTGCAGTCTGTCACAACGGTAATCTTCCCTTCGCACGCGAAGAACGCCAGCGACTCGAGCGCGAAGGCGCGATCTTTTCTTCAACGTCAGACACAGAAGTCGTGCTGCATGGTGTCGCACGATCGCGGCTGCCAGTGCGTGAGGCGATACCGCAAGTCCTCAGCGAAACTGAAGGCGCGTTTTCGATGCTGTTTCTGACGCCGACGGAGTTGATTGCGATTCGCGACAGTCGCGGCTTTCGCCCGCTCGCGCTGGGACGGCTCCGTGATGCTTGGGTCATCGCATCGGAGACGTGCGCCTTTGATTTGATCGATGCGCAGTACGTTCGCGACGTCGAACCAGGCGAGATGATCGTGATCGATCAGGATGGTTTGCGCTCGTCGCATCCGCTGCCGCCGCAGAGACATTCGATGTGTTTGTTTGAGCACGTTTATTTTGCCCGTCCCGATTCCTTGATCTATGGGCGTTCGATCAATGAATCGCGACACAAAATGGGACGAAGGCTGGCTATCGAGCAGCCTGCTGATGCGGACATCGTCGTGCCTGTTCCTGACTCGGGCGTCGCGGCCGCGATCGGTTATGCGGCGGAAAGTGCTTTGAGTTTTCGTTTTGGACTCGTGAGAAACCACTATGTGGGAAGGACATTCATCGAGCCGCGACAGTCGATTCGTTCGTTTGGAGTGCGAATCAAGTTGAATCCGGTGCGCGACCTGATAAACGGAAAACGCGTGGTCTTGATCGACGATTCGATCGTGCGTGGTACGACGTCGAAAAAGATCGTGCGGATGGTTCGCGAGGCAGGCGCGAAGGAGATTCACGTGCGCATCAGTTGTCCGCCGACGATCAGTCCGTGTTATTACGGAGTCGACACGCCGAACAAGTCAGAGTTGATTGCGGCGCAGATGACTGTTGAAGATATACGAAAGTTTATCGAGGCTGACTCGCTGGGTTATTTGTCCCTCGAAGGAATGATCGCTGCGACGGGGATGAGTCATGATTCGTCGTGTGTGGCGTGCTGGAACGGGCAGTATCCGACGCGGATCACACGTGAAGCGGAGACGATGTGGGAACGCGATCACGAATCGGTGGCCGCCGAGAGTTGAGATGTTAAGGAAGTTTGGATTACTTGTACTCATAGGGTTTGTCTTCGTGACGACGGAAGCATTTTCCCGTCTTCGTGTTGAAAACAATGTGCCGCAGTCGCGCGATCTTCCGGTGGAAGTCTTCCAGGTCCTCGATCTCCCGCTGAGCGTCCACGAAGCATCGCTCGTTAAAACCGATAAAGCTTACTTCCTGAAACTCTCCCTCGGAAACAGCTCCGAACTGAAAATTATCGGGCTCCGGTATTCGCTTGCGACGATCGATTCAAAAAACCAGGCTCAACCTGTGGTGAACCGCATCGAAGGCTTCTCGATCCCTGCTTACGGGAACAAGATCCTGACTTTCAAAACACCGATCAAATTCAAATCGAGAGACGGTGAGCGACTCGTGTTGATGCTGGAGCAAGTCATATCTCGTGAATCGATCTGGGAAGTGGTGAAAGCGAAGGACGCGCTCGAAGCATACGCGCGAGGCGATTATTCCGTGATGCCTGTGGTTTTGCGCGTGCCGAATCAGGTGGACGCTCCTCCAGGAGCACCGCGCATTTTCTAAAAACACTAAGACGAGGATTTCTGATTGGGACGAGCTACGCGAGGCTGTGGTTGTGCGATCGCAGTTCTCTTGGCGGTTTTTTTGGCGGGCGGCTTTGTCACCTGGCGCTATGTGCTTCCGTGGTGGAGAACTCAGCCGCCGCCCGCTTCAGGTGGCGAGCTCACCATTAGAATTCTGGACGTTGGTCCAATAAATGGTGATGCCATTCTCATCTCATCACCAGCCGGCAAGACCGTGCTCATCGACGCCGGCGACACGACCAAAGGCAAGACTGTCGTCGAAGCTCTGAAGCGCTACAACATTCAACAACTCGATTACTTCATCGCCACACATCCGCATCCCGATCACATTGGCGGAGTGGCTGAGGTTTTCAAAGCAGTAAAAGTGCTCAACGTTGTAGATAACGGGCAACAGCCGGCTTTGCCTCCGGAGCTCGCTGCCGCTCCAAAGCCAAAGCCAACGCCGGCTCCCACTAAGAGCAAAACAAACAAGCCGGGTTCGCTCACAAAGTTTTACGACGACTACAAACAAGCGTTGAGCACGAGTGGCGCGCACTACGAAACCGCGAAGCCGGGAACCAAATACGATCTCGGTGGCGGCGCGCTGCTGACGATCCTCGCGCCGTCAGAACCGTTCTTCACGAAAGATAAGATGGGCACCGGCGGCAACGAAACCAATGCAAACTCGATTGTGGCACGTTTGGATTACGGATCGTTTTCGATGCTTTTAACCGGCGACGCGGAAGAGCAGACGGAGCATCGGTTATTAACGAAGGACTTGGATCTGAAGAGCCGCGTGCTCAAGATTGGACATCACGGATCGAAGTACGCGTCATCGGGTGATTTTCTGAATCGAGTGAAGCCTGAGATTGCGATTGTGTCGTGTGGTGCATGGAACCGGTATGGGCATCCGGCGCAGGCGGTGCTCGATCGTTTGCGTGCAGCGAATGTGAAGCTTTACCGGACGGACTTGCAAGGCGAGATCACGATCACCACGCATGGTAAAGAGAATGAGATCGTGGTGAAGACGGCGAAAGAGACGACGGAGGATCTGTGGGCCGGTCGTATTGCGCAGAAGGATGATTCATCGCGCTCGGGGTTTATTGCGTACGGTGACTTCGGACCACCACCAAAAGTAAGCCGCAGATAAACGCAGATCTGCGCAAAATCGGCGTTTATCTGCGGCCAAAAGTCTTATGACAAAACCTATCTCGTACAGCGACGCCGGTGTGGACATCGATGCCGCCACACGCTCCACCGACAAGATCAAAGAGCTCGCGCGCAGGACTTTCAACGAGCGCACGCTCTCTGAAATCGGCAGCTTCGGTGGCATGTTTGACGGCGCATTCCCGGGCCTGGCCCAGCCGGTGCTCGTCGCGTCGGCCGATGGCGTCGGCACCAAACTCAAGATCGCGTTCGCCACCGGCATCCATAACACGGTCGGACGCGATCTTGTCAATCATTGCGTTAACGACATTCTGGTCCAGGGCGCGCGACCGCTTTTCTTTCTGGATTACATCGCGACGGGAAAGCTGTCGCCGGAGGTGGTCGCCAGCATTGTCGAAGGCGTGACGAATGGCTGCCGCGAGAATGGCTGCGTCTTGTTAGGCGGCGAGACAGCGGAGATGCCAGGTTTCTACCAGGACGGCGAATACGATATCGCGGGTTTTATCGTCGGCGTTGTCGATCGCCAGAAGATCATCGACGGCAAGACAATCGCGCCCGGCGATGTCCTGCTGGCCTTGCCTTCTGCCGGGCTGCATACAAATGGTTACTCACTCGCGCGCAAACTGTTTTTTGAGGTTGCGGGATACAAGCCCGACACGCAGTTGCCGGAATTACAGATGACGGCAGGCGAGGCGTTGTTGCTACCACATCTCAGTTATCTCAAGCCGCTCGATGGTCTGCTCGACAAAGGACTGATCAAAGGATTGGCCCACATTACGGGTGGTGGGCTCACTGATAACATTCCGCGTATCCTGCCGGAAGGCACTGCTGTAAAGATCGAACGAGGTTCATGGCCCATACCACCGCTGTTCGAGCTGCTGCGCAATCTGGGTAACGTGTCTGATGCGGAAATGTATCGCACGTTCAACATGGGTGTTGGAATGGTGATCGTTTGCGCGCCTGGCGATGCGCAGGCGATCGAGACGCATCTGCGAGAAACAGGCGAAGAGTGTTACAGGATTGGAAGTGTCGTGACCGGCAATCGCGAGGTGATCCTCTGAAGAGAATTGCGATACTGATCTCCGGTCGCGGGTCAAACATGCTTGCGCTGAGCGATGCTGTTAATACTGGAAAGATTCCGAACGCCGAGATCGCAGTTGTGATCAGCGACAAGGCGGATGCTCGTGGCCTCGAGCTGGCAAAGGAGCGTGGACACGCGACACGTATCATCGAGCGCCGTGGGCGCAATCGGGAAGAGCATGAACGCGAGATCATCTCGGTCTTACGCGAGCATCGGGTGGATCTGATCTGTCTTGCAGGCTACATGCGTCTCTTGTCACCGTGCTTTATCGAGGCTTTCCGCGGGCGGATACTGAACATTCATCCGAGTCTTCTGCCGGCGTTTCCCGGACTCGATGCACAGCGTCAGGCGTTGGAGCATGGCGTGAAGGTGAGTGGCTGCACGGTGCATTTTGTCGATGAGACACTGGATGGTGGGCCAATCATATTGCAGCGCGCGGTTCCGGTGCTTGAGGGTGATACGGTTGAGACGCTCTCGGCGCGAATCCTTGAGCAGGAGCACAAGGCTTATGCTGAAGCAGTAGCTTTAGTTTTAACCGCAGATGAACGCCGATGAACACAGATCTAATCTGCGTTCATCGGCGTTCATCTGCGGCTACATTTTCTTTCCCAATGTCTCCGCCTTCTGATACGCCGCCCACACAGCCTTCGACAACACCGTCCGCAAGCTGCCCTTCTCCATCTGATAAATCGCTTCTGCCGAGGTGCCACCTGGCGACGTAACCATGTTCCGCAATTCCGCCGGATGCTTGTGCGACTCGCGCGCGAACAAAACCGCTCCAAGCATCATCTGATGCACCAGCTCCTGCGCCACGTGTCGCGAGAATCCCATGTGAACACCCGCGTCGATCAGAGCCTCCATCACTAAAAAGATATACGTTGGACCAGTCGCACTCAAAGCAGTCGCCATGTCGATCTGCCGTTCATTCTCGACGCGAACAGCCTTGCCGAGTGCTTCCAGCATGGCCGACACCTGACTCTCCTGCTTCTCGTTCACTTCGGAGCTTGCGGTCCATGCCGTTATGCCTTCGCCAATTTGAGCCGGTGTGTTTGGCATTGTGCGAACGATCGAGGCATGCAAAAGCTCCTCAGCAATCGCTTCGATCTTCGCGCCGGCGACAACTGACACGACCAACTGCTCCTTGACCAGCGCGCCTTTCAACTCTTCCAGCACGCGATGCAGACGCTGCGGCTTGACAGCCAGCACGACAATGGAGCTGTCGTCAGGTCCTTCCGGAACTGTTTCCAGCACCGCTTCGCGATTGCTTTCAAACATCTCGATGCCGTACTTGACATGCATCTCTTCGCGGCGTGCCTGCCGCGGATGACTGCCGGAAATCTGCTCAGGACCAACCAGTTTGTTGCGGAGCAGCCCGGCAATGATTGCTTCAGCCATCACACCGCAACCGATGAAAGCCAAACGGCAGTTATTAAGCGAGTTTGTATCAGCCATAAAACGAGGATAGCGCACCCTTCGACAGTTGAGCTACTCTATCGGCCGATGACCCCGATGACCGTTAGCGAGCAACTCGCTTATCTCCGAAAAGGGACCACCGAGCTCATTCGTGAAGTGGAGCTGCGCGCGAAGCTCGAAAAATCCGCGGCTACCGGCAAGCCGTTGCGCGTGAAGCTTGGTGCCGATCCGACGGCTCCCGATATTCATCTGGGCCACACGGTCGTGATCCGCAAGCTGCGCGCGTTTCAGGAGCTGGGCCACACCGCGATTTTCCTGATCGGCGACTTCACTGGAATGATTGGCGACCCGTCCGGAAAAAACGCGACTCGTCCGCAGCTCACGCGCGAAGAGATCAACGCCAACGCCGAAACATACAAGCAGCAGATCTTCAAGCTCCTCGATCCTGAAAAAACAGTGATCGACTTCAACTCGCGCTGGATGGACACGCTCGGCTCCGCAGGATTTCTGCGTCTCTCTTCACACGTCACTGTCAGGCAGATTCTAGAGCGCGACGATTTTCAACAGAGATTGGAAGCGAATAGACCACTGGCGCTGCACGAAGTTATGTATCCGCTCGTGATGGCCTACGATTCCGTTGCGCTTGAAGCTGATGTCGAAGTGGGTGGAACTGATCAGAAGTTCAACCTGCTGATGGGCCGCAACCTGCAAAGAGAATACGAGCAGGAATCGCAAGTGGCTGTGATCATGCCATTGCTGGAAGGCACTGATGGCGTGCAAAAGATGTCGAAGAGTTTGAATAACTACATCGGCATTAACGAACCGCCGCAGGAGATCTTTGGAAAGATCATGTCGATCTCTGACGAACTGATGTGGCGTTATTACGAGCTGTGCACGGATATTCCGATGTCAGAGATTGTCGTGCTGCGTCAAAGTGCAGAGCGCGGTGAGAGCAATCCGCGCGACATCAAAGCCAATCTCGCGAAACACATCGTTGCTGACTTTTATTCTGAAGCTGAAGGGCGCAAGGCTGAAGACGAATTCAACGCGATGTTTCGAAACAAGCAAGTGCCGGAGGATATCGAAGAGCGGGCAGTAACATCTGGACCATGGAAGCTGCCGCGGCTTCTCGTCGAGCTCGGGCTGGTTCCTTCGATGGCTGAAGCTCGCCGCGTGATCGAGCAGGGTGGTGTTTACATTGAAGGCGAGCGGCGCACGCAGACTGATTTCGAAGTTAAGCTCAGTGCAGATCAGTCAATTTTGATCCAGGTGGGGAAACGGAAGTTCGTGCGCGTCAGGGGAAGCTAGGTGTCGGCAACACTCACAAATGAAGAGATACTGATCATTGAAACACCTGAGCGTGTGCCGTTGCACTTCGCACTCGCATCGATTGGCAATCGGTTTCTCGCGTGTGCGATAGACCATACGCTTCAGGTGCTGACTCTGGGCCTCATTGCCATCGCGACGCTGATACTTACGAGTTTTTCAATCGTCGAGCAATCGCTCACCAGTGCGCCGAAGTGGGTCTATGCGGTGATGATCATACTTCTGTACCTGGTGTTTTCCGGTTACTTCGCCTTCTTCGAATGGGTTTGGAGCGGACAAACTCCGGGCAAACGCTGGATGAAGTTGAGAGTGATTCGCGAGGATGGCCGGCCCATAACATTCTGGGAAGCATGCGTGCGAAATCTGCTTCGCAGTTTCGACATGCAGCCGGCGCCGTTCTATTCGATTGGGCTCATCTCCGTCTTTGCGAGCAAGCGCGATCAACGTGTTGGCGATATGGTGGCGGGTACAGTTGTGGTGCGCGAGCGTGAAGCAGAGGCGCCGGCGTTCTCACAAGTCTTTGCGGCCCCTGTAAGCGATCCCGCGATGCGGCGATCCTTCAAGCCTGTTGACTTCACTGCGAGCTTAGCCAATCTGACTGACGCGGAGATTCAGGTGGTGGAAACTTTTCTGCGTCGCCGCTGGGACTTGTCTGATCTGCCACGACAGTGGATGGCGTGGCGAGTTTCACTGCCAATTCTTTACAAACTGCGACCCTCGTACGACGTCGCGACATTCACGTATGAAGGCTTCCTGGAAGAACTGCTGCACCGCTACCTCGCGGAACACCGCTTCAGATCCTAGCCACAAAAAGGCACAAAAGGCCCATAACAGAAAATGATTTTTGTGCGTTTTGTGCCTTTTTGCGGCTTATGTTACGTTTATCGATGTGAGTAAAGATGTTTTCATTTTAGGTGGTAAGCGCACGCCGATGGGTGAGTATGTCGGTGTGCTGAAAGATATCTCAGCAATCGATCTCGGAGCAGTTGCGGCGCGCGCCGCGTTGGAGGCGACCCGTGTTCAGCCAGACGAAATCGATCACACCGTAATCGGCAATGCACTGCAAACTTCGGGCGACGCGATTTATGGCGCTCGTCACGTGGCACTCAAGGCAGGCGTTCCTTTCGATCGTCCCGCGTTAACTGTCAATCGGCTTTGCGGCAGTGGTATACAGTCGATCATCTCGGGCGCGCACATGATCCAGCTCGGCGAGGCGCGAACGTGTTTAGTTGGTGGAATGGAATCGATGTCGCAAGCGCCGCACGTGATTCGTGGCGCGCGATCGGGCTTCGCTTTGGGACAAGGCAAACTGGAAGACAGTTTGATGGTGGCACTGCTCGACACCTACTGCAACACGCCCATGGCCGGCACTGCGGAAAATCTCGCGCGCAAATTCGAGATCTCGCGTGAAGAGCAGGACAAGTATGCGTTGCGATCGCAGCAGGAGACGAAGCGTGCGAAAGACGCGGGCTTTTTTACGGAAGAGATCGTCGCGGTGGAAGTGAAAACGCGCAAAGGAACTACACAAGTAACGGACGACGATCATCCGCGACCTGAAACGACACTTGAAGGACTCGCTAAACTCAAACCTGCCTTTGCGCACGATGGATTTGTAACTGCGGGCAATGCGTCAGGGATCGTCGATGGCGCTGCGGCGCTGATCATTGCGGGCGAGGAGTTTGTGAAGGAAAAGGATCTCAAGCCAATGGGCCGCATCGTGAGTTGGGCGTATGCGGGCGTTGAGCCGGAGTTCATGGGCATCGGGCCAGTGCCTGCCACTCGTGCTGCGCTTGCGAAAGCAGGTTTGTCGCTGAACGATATCGATGTCATTGAAGTCAACGAGGCTTTCGCAGCTCAGTATCTGGCAGTCGAGAAAGAGCTGGGGCTCGATCGCAGTCGCACAAACGTCAACGGCGGCGCGATTGCGCTGGGGCATCCACTCGGAGCGACAGGTACGCGGTTGGTTCTGACAGTGCTGCACGAACTTCACCGCCGTGGCAAACGCTATGGCCTGGCGACCGCCTGTATTGGCGGCGGGCAAGGAATCGCGATGATTGTCGAGCGGCTCTAAAATCCATCCCCAGATTACACAGAATCTGTGTAATCTGTGGATGACCTATCTCTCCCGAATTTTCCAATAAGATCCAAAATCTTGTGCATGCTTTGCGCGGACGTGCGCGTGCGTGTTTTAGTTAACTATTGGCATGAATCGCCTTCGTCTCGCGGAGCGATCAAAACTGTTATCCGGCACAACTATTGCGAAATTCACTTGAACCTAAACGGCCCCCTTGGTCGAGGTTCATCCGACTCAATAATGCGTCAGAAAGATTTAATAGATTCAATCAAGACTTAGACTTGCGAAAGCAAACTAGCCGTGATAGAAGTTTGCTTCTTACGTCAGACGGCCATTCGCAAACAATCCTGCTTGAAGTTGAATTACGTGCTCTCAAAACTGGCAAAACACCGGCGCAGCCCGTGGGGCCGAGGCGCATTCAACGTAACTCATTGCCTAAGGAGTTCCCCAGTATGTCGAAAATAGTAAAGCTCTTTTTTGTAAGCCTGTTGGTACTCGCTCTTAGCGCAGTAGCTTTTGCGCAATCGCAGGCGAGCACCGGTCAAATCTCAGGTGTCATTACTGACACAAACGGTGCTGTCGTAGGTAATGCCACTGTTAAGGCAAAAAACAAAGAGACAGGTCTTGAACGCAGCGTCACTTCAAGCGGCGACGGCCTTTACACAATCGTGTTGTTGCCCACCGGAACTTACACCGTTACAGCAGAAGCACCCGGCTTTGCGGCTACCACCATTGACGACGTAGTTGTGAACGTAGGACGTACTGCCGACGCGAATGTGACGATGGGCGCAGGTGCAGTCCAGGCTACGGTGCTTGTCAGCGCAGAAGCCATTCAGGTTACACGCAACGAGTCAGATGCGGTTGTTAACGATACAGCTATTAAAACGTTGCCGATAAACGGCCGCCGTTTCCAGGATTTCGTGACATTAACGCCGACCGCACAAGTTGACCCATCTCGCGGACAAATCTCGCTTGCCGGTCAAAAGGGTGTTAACGGAAACGTCACGATTGATGGAGCGGACTACAACCAGCCCTTCTTTGGAGGTATTCGCGGAGGGGAACGATCAAACCTCGCTTTCACAGTTCCACAGGAGGCGATTAAGGAATTTCAGGTGGTAGCAACCGGCTACTCCGCCGAGTTTGGTCGCTCGACAGGAGGAATCGTCAATGCCGTTACAAAGTCGGGGACCAACAGTGTCCGTGGTTCAGCTTTCTACCTATATCGGCCCAAAGGCCTCGCAAGGGGCAATGAGTTTACTCAGGCCCTCGCAGATCAGAAACTGACCGCACTTGGTGTTGACCCGACGCTCGCCGCGACCCAGCATCAGTTTGGCGGCTCAATCGGTGGCCCAATTGTAAAGGACAAACTCTTCTACTTCGGTGCCTACGAGCAACAGCGCTTCCGCGCTCCTCGCCAAATCGTTTTCTCGATTCCGACTGGCTTCCCTCCGAGTTCGATCACCTTGTCCGCCGCGCAACAGGCCGTGTTGGGTTTCTATAATGGCGAGCAGGTAGGCTACATACAGACAAATGATGCGAAGGCTGGACTGGCGCGTGTTGATTGGACGGTCAATGAGAAAAATAGTTTCAATGTCCGCTTTAGCGCCAGTAAGAACAACGCGCTGAACGCAGCGTCTCGTGGGGAAACCGCGATCGATCCCACTACCAACTCTGCTCTATCGAGTAATGGTACCGAACAGAACACAACTCGCATTCTCGTGGGTCAACTGGTAAGTAGCTTTGGCTCAAACATAGTGAACGAGGCGCGCTTCCAATATGCACGTGAAACCAGACCTCGGCTGTCCAATTCCGAACTCCCGAACTTTGTCACCAGCTTCGGTAGTTTTGGAGCCGCAGGCTCGAGTACGTCTTCATTCTTGCCGAATGAAGAGCATGATACTCGTTACCAGGTAACCGATTCGATAACATGGCTCAAGGGCAATCACAACTTCAAATTCGGTGGCGAGTATAGTCATATCGATGCGGCTCAGACTTTTGGATTCAA
>DASUYO010000086.1:0-10441 GCA_036377375.1 Pyrinomonadaceae bacterium | reverse complement strand
GTTTTCCAGGCGTGAAGTTTAATTTTTCGCAGGTTATTGAAACGCGGAATGACGAACTTATCTCAGGCATCAATGCACAGATCGCCGTAAAGATCTTTGGTGAAGATCAGGATACGTTGCGCAGGCTGGCCAGTAATATTCGCGATGCGATGTCACACGTTCGCGGCGTCGAAGATCTCGCGGTTGAGCAAGTTGCCGGTGAAGAGCATCTGGAGGTCGATGTTGATCGCGACAAGATCGCGCGTTACGGATTGAACATTGCGGACGTGCTCGAAGTCACCAAAATTGCTATTGGCGGAGATGAAGCTACCGACGTTCTTGAGGGCCAACGACGGTTTGCGATCTTTGTGCGACTGAAAGAGGACTACCGCAATCAAGTGGAGAAGCTGGCTGACATCCTTGTCGCCGCGCCGGTGGGTGGACGCATACCGCTGGGACAATTGGCGACATTCAAATTATCGAGTGGTGATTCGGTCATCAGTCGTGAGAACTCACTGCGGCGAGTGGTAGTGATGTGCAACGTCAAGGGTCGCGACATAGGCAGCTTCGTTCGCGACGCGCAGCAGGCTGTCGCGTTGCAGGTCAGAACACCACCCGGCTATTTCATCACCTGGGGGGGACAATTCGAAAACGCGCAGCAGGCAGAGCGCCGGCTACTGATTGCTATACCTATCTCACTGCTGTTGGTATTCGTGCTGATTTACTCCTGCTTTAGTTCGTTGCGCAACACATTGACCATCATCTTCAACATACCGATTGCCTTAGTCGGTAGTACCACCTTTCTTTTGATCTCCGGATTTCCTCTGAGCGTGCCCGCGATAGTTGGATTCATCGCCGTCTTCGGCGTCGCGGTGCAAAACGGAATGGTGATGGTTTCTTATATAAACAAGCTGCGCAATCGAGGAATGGAGCTGCACGAAGCCGTAATTACCGGCGCGAGCGTGCGTCTGCGAGCTGAGTTATTGAGCGCCCTGATCGGGAGCATTAGTTTAATTCCCTTCATCATTTCGTCCGGGACCGGTGCAGAAATCGAGAAGCCGCTGGCAATCGTGGTGGTCGGAGGGTTGGTAACGCGGCCAATCAAGATAGTGATCTTGCCAATGGTCTATGAGTGGGTCGAGCGCCGCGCCGAACGAAGGGAAGAACCCATACCCGAAGCTTAAAGCACGCGTCGCAGCGCCAACGGCGCGCAATATAATAGCCAGGGCATGCGCGCAGCGCGTCGCCCCTGGATCAGCGGGCCATGCCATATTTGTGAGCCCTGAAGGGCGAAATAAAGGCTCGGTATTTTTCATTCAAGCCAATAACATTATATGCTGGTCGCGTTTTACCAACCTCACAATCAGAAAGCGAGACCAAGACATGCCTCAATCCTTGTCGTCAATCCTCATCCACCTTATTTTCAGCACCAAGAATCGCGAACCATTTCTGACGCCGGAAATTGACGCAGAACTCTATCCCTACATGGCTTCCATTTTTAAGGCGATGAAATCACCTGCGTCGATCATAGACGGCACCTCCGATCATCTTCACACTTTATTTTCACTCTCGCGCGTTGTGACAATCGCGGATGTAGTGGAAGAAGTAAAGACAGAGTCTTCGAGATGGATCAAAACCAAAGGAAGAGAGTTTCGAAACTTTCATTGGCAGAGCGGCTACGGAGCTTTCTCCATTAGTCGATCGCAAGTGCCAACGGTCAAACGATATATCACACTACAGAAAGAACACCATCGTCGGGTGACATTTCAGGATGAGTATCGGAAATTTCTGAAGGCATATGAGGTGGAGTTCGACGAACGTTACGTTTGGGACTGAATTTATCTCGCCCTTTCAGGGCTTCAAATATTTTTTGCATGTGGTCCAGGGGCGACGCGCTAACGCGCGTCGCCCCTGGTTACAGCGAGACTACAATTACGAGGCCTGAAGGGCCGAAATACACAGGTATTCCGCCCTTTCAGGGCTGGAATTAAACTTTGATTACCTTCCAGGGGCGACGCGCTTCGCGCTTGCCCCTGGCTATTATATTTGCGCGCCTTCGGCGCTGAAGACTGAAAGCTATTCAAGCGCGCACGAAACAAGAATGGCGGCCCGTTGGGCCGCCATTAACCACCATCCTACCTAAGAGCGGATCCTACTTGCCAGTCAGCTTTGGTACTGAGAAGTTGCCGCCTGACAACTGAATCGGATCGAAGGTCAGATCGGTCAGAATCACGCCGGACGGACTCGTCACACGCAGACCGAACCGATCTGTAGTTCCCGGCTCTCCGTTGTCGATGATCCGGGCAATGAAGCTATGATTACCGACGCCGTTGAGTGTGCCCTTTCCGGTCGGTATCGCCTCATTGTTCACGATCGCCATAGTCTCCAACGCATTGCTCTTAAGCACGACGTCACCCGTCGGTCTGTGCTCGATGTAAAGCAGTGACCCTTGAGCGTTTCCGTTCTTTAGGTACTTGATATTGACACCGACATTGGCTTTATAGCCGTTGTGAATAAGCATGCCTCCGCCAGCTACGAATCCGAGCGACGGATCGTAAACAGCGAGTACAGTACTGCCGCTGCCCTGATAGAAGTTCCCATTAATCGTCAGACTTACATCATAGACATTCACAGGAACATTGTTCAGCGTTACGCATGCCGTGCGCGTCGCTCCCACACCACCACCACTAAAGACGGCAGCGCCCGCTGAAACAGGCGAACCACTGCCAATCGGTATGACGCTGACCGTCACGCTCGTGATGTTGGTCGTATCTCCGGGACTACCATCGCTCACCTCGTTCATGTCGAAGCAGAGCGTGACCGGTCCACCGGTGCCGCCAGGCGCGTTCACCTTAACCGCAAACGGATTCGTGCTGGCCGGGTTAACAGTGGCATCCTCTCTCGACACTGTCAGTGTGCCGGTGTTGCTGCTATTCAGGAACGCAGAGTTAGTGCTGGTGAACGCGGCCGTGATCGTGTGTGATCCGGCCGGTACGTTTACCGTGTACGACGTTGTAGCCACACCGCTCGAATTCACCGCAACCGCCGCGCCCACTGGATTACCATCGACCGAGAACTGCACGTTACCTGAGATGGTCTGATCGAGATAAGTGGCCGGGCTGACGGTTGCCTTCAGCGTTGTCGGATCACTGTAGACACCGGAGGCGGCATCCACCGTGACTGTCGTCGCGGTTGGTTCCTGCACGCTCAGAACCTGATCGTGCGCACCGAATGTGTTGTGATGGTGCAACAAGAGCAGACCGAGGGAACCGTTGGCCAGGAAATTAGCCTTGTTGTAGTTGACGGGAATAGATCCGCCATTCAAGTCGGCATAAATCGGCAGCCCAGGCACTCCACCAGTCACATCGAAACCGGGATTAGCCGCATCGTACGTAAAGGTTGGACTAGAATCGACGACACCGAATCCACGACTCGAGGTGGTGATGTGATAGTTAAATTTGGCATTGCCCGTAGTCAAACCGAGGGCCGAAGCGGTCACCGGAATGATCATCATGTTTGTGTTGTAAGGAACGGTGTCGAGGCTCGAAGGGGCAATGTTGTTGAGGAAACTATCCGCAACGAGCCCCCCGGCCGGTAAGGTACGACGCGCAGACACAAAGACATCAAACAGATTTCCATTCGCATCAGCAAACGCCGTGTTGATGATCTGAAAATCATCGGTACCATTCCTGTCTCGATCAATGAAGATATTGATCTGGAGATCGCTCGGTGTGGCCCATTTCCTGTACGTCGAAATACCGAAGAAGATCCTGGTAGCGTTAGCCACGACCGAGTTTGTAGCCTTGTAGTCGCTCGTCACGCCAATAGATTTCAAGTCGGCATTACTCTCAAGATTTGAAGCCGGCACGATAGCTGGACTGTTTCCCTGCAACTCGAAAGCACTAACGACTGAGAGCTCATCCACCGGCGGAGCCACACCAGTGTTGACGTCTTGTCCCGTCAAACCGACGTTAGTAGAACCTGTCGGCCCTGTGAACAAAACGTAATTATGATTCGTCGTCATATTTGAAGCTGGACGCGGCGCCGCATACACGGGTAAACGCAGCGAGGTGCCGCTACCCGGCGTCAGCGTGACATAACCCGACGACTCGCTCATGTAATAACGAGGATTAGCTCCCTGCGTGGCCGTCATCGTCGCATCGCGCACATGCTTCATCGCTGCGGCATTTGCCGTGAGCTCGACGGTAAATGTCGCCGAACCACCGGCGGGTACAGTGACGTTTGGACCATCCGGGAACGAATAGCTCACGCCGGGCACGTCTGTTAGACCTACATAAGAAAGATCGTAGCTCACATCAACAGGACCCTTGTTTGCAACACGCACCGTCCTCGTCAGATTCGCAGTGCCTAAGACTTCGGGAGCGCCGAAGGAGACACCCACACCACCCGAGGAGTCATCACTGTAAGCGATGACCTCATCGTTGCTGGCGTCCTGGAGGTCTACGCGGCCAGCACCGATGCGAGCTACGCCAAACTTCGATCCCGTGCCGCTAGCGCCGGTAAATAAATCGTGATTCGCAGTGTTCATCACGAGCGCTTTCAACTCTTCCACCGTCCACGTCGGATGCAATTGACGAAGCAGTGCCATTCCGCCGGCCACATGCGGAGAAGCCATTGAAGTTCCACTAAGCGTGGCGGGCTGGTTACCGGTGCTGAAACCGGTCGAGATGATGTTAGTACCGGGCGCGGAAATATCAGGCTTGACGGCGTTGTCGTCACGTCGCACTCCACGAGAAGTGCTGGCGCTCACCGTGTCGCCCGCGGGAGTAAAGGTCAAAGTCGCGTTTACACCAGTTCCAAGTTGGCTCTTAATCGCATTGCCGTCAGCTTGCGTAATCGACAAGGACAAGATCGTAATCGAAAGATCGGTACCGCCCATCGAGACCGTGCCGGCAGCGTTATTGGCCACGATTACGCCAGTCGCCCCGGCGTCCTGAGCATTCTTTACTTTGAAAGTGAAGCCGCAACCACCTCCACGATCCACGAGCGCGATTTGACCAGTGAAGAAGCCTGGAGCGAATGTTTGACAACCGTCAGTAGTTGTGCCGACTGTGCCTACGGGCGAGCCTGGAAACGGAGCAGTCGAACCATCGTTGGCGAGTTTGACATTGCCCGTAATGTTGGTCGTTGTGGGTACGAACGGATTAAAAGCCGCAGGGAGCGCCGCCTTATCTCCAGCAATTGCCGGCGGCGAGTTCACTGTTAGTGTTGCCTGCTGTACACCCCAATCGACAATGTTGGCCACGCTAATCGTGCGAGTTGAAGTAGCGGGGCTTCCCACAATGTAGTGGGTATCGCCTGCGTTACCGGCTGAAGCGACAACGATTACGCCCGCTAGCACTGCATTGCTGCTTGCTGCTGCACTTGAGTCATTAGCAGTGCCGAAATTGGAACCCAGCGACATGTTGATAACGTCGAGGTGATCCGAAGGATCTCCGTCGCCGTTCGGATCAACGGCCCAGTTGATCGCCTGCGTCGTAAGACCGGTGCTGCCGGAACAGCCGAAGACTTTCAACGCATACAATTGTGCTCTTGGTGCGACGCCTGGTCCGATGCTGAACGTGGAAAAAGGAGTTGTGGCGTCGTATGGACCAAGATAAGTCGTGCCATCGCCATTGACGCCTAAACCGGCGGCTGTGCCGGCAACGTGTGAGCCGTGTCCGTTGCAGTCGAGGGGGTCCGGATCCGGCACTGGTGTGTTGGCGCCTGTGTACGCGTCTCCGGCAAAGTCAAAGCCGCCGACAACTTTCGCCGTCGGAAACGTGCCCGGCTCGATGATGGCTCGATTGTTAGCCGCGTAGGCTGCGGCCGTGCCTGGTCCACCGAAGTTGGCGTGCAAATAGTCAACGCCGGTATCGATGATAGCAATCTTGATGCCGTCACCTGCGTTGCCGCTCGTTGCGGCCCAAGCGCTCTCGGCTTTAATAAAGGGTACACTCGTCGAATTCTCAATGTAGTGAACCGGAAGAGCGTGGACCGCCTTAACATCTGCGTCGGCTCTGATTTGTGCGAGGACGCTGGCGTCGATTCTGGCCGCGATGCCGTTGTAAGCAGTCTGCACGCTGTAAAGCACTCGGGCGTTCCGGCCGAGGGCATTAAGTCGCGCGAGCACACGCTGCTGTGCTCCCCTGATTCGGGCCATTTGCGCGCGCGCTGCGCCTTGAGCTGCGGCGCGCTGTTGGGGATTAGCAGCGCGGTCACTCTGATTGCCCAGAGCTTGTGCATAGACTCTCGAAGTCGGAGCGTCGTGTAGCTCGATCATCACGTTGAATTCGCCCGTTTCCGGAAGTACATCCTGACCTACAAGATCACCAACGGGTTTGTCGTTTGCGTATTGCGTACGATCAAATCCGCCCGTTTGAGCACGACTGACTTCGTCGGGTTGAATGATTAGATACGTGAGTAGGCCGAGAGCTAACAGTAGGGGGAGCGCTTTTAGTGGGGTTCTTCGCGACATTCTTTTCTTACCTTTCGATTTTAAGGGCGATGGATCTTCTGTTGCCGCACAGACGGAAGGCAAGCAACAGCACACAGGTTACGAACGAGTCGGGGGAACTAAGGTTTAGACCTGATTATGAGCTTATTAATACTGACGGGCCCGCTCACTATATACGAGGTTAATTAATCAGACAAGCGTTTAACGACACACTAGTTGGCCGCAAAAAGGCACCCAAAAAGCACAAAAAGAATTATTTGAATGTGAGCAAGCAGCTCGTTCAATAATATCTTTTGTGCTTTTTGCGGTTAATTACTGGGCCGGAGTAAGCCGCGGAAGATGCCCTGCACACGCACCTGGCTGGCAGGAACCGTCAATGGTTGAAGTTGAGAATTCGCGGGCTGAAGCTCGATGTTCATGCCGCGTCGATAGAGTCGCTTGAGCGTGGCCTGGTTTTCCTCGATTAGCAGTGCCACGACGATCTCGCCATCGCGCGCGTCTGTGCGGTTCTCGATTAACGCGATGTCACCATCGCAAATATGCTCGTCGATCATCGAGTCGCCTTTCACGCGCAGTGCGTAGACACGATCCGGCTTCACGCGTCCAAGCAAAAAGCGTGGCACAGGTATCCGTTCTTCGTAATCGACTACCTCGAGCGGAGCGCCCGCAGCAATTCGACCGAGCAACTTGACCTCACAGAGTGAGTCGCTGCTCTTGTCTTCGACTTTTACATTCAGCGCAAACGATCCGTCTTCATGCTCACGCACCAATAGCCCGCGACGCTCGAGTGCCGCGATATGCTTTGCGATTGTTGCGCGCGACTTAACGCCAAACTGTCGCGCAATCTGTGCGTAAGAAGGAATATAGCCGTGGCGTTCCTGAAAACGTGTGATGTAATCGAGAATCTCTTTTTGTCGCTGCGTTCGTGGGAGCATCTGATTCAGCAGTTTCCCGATACGTTTCCCGCTTGCTTGTAGTTTGAGAGAGCAAGTCGACCGCGAAGGTGACGAAGCATTCTAGGTCGCGTTAAGCAAAGCGTCAAGGGGTTGTTGTGATCAATTTTTCAACGAATCGAATAACGCACGAGCGTGCGAGGAAAAATGCGAACCGCTGCCGGCATCTGAGCAAAGGTCATTGGCGCTCCCGTCAGTATTGCGTCGGCCTTCTTTCCATACACTGCTTCATTCAAATCGTTGTCAGGACTGATAACTGCTCCTTTCAACGCGGCGCCGATGAACACACCTTTGCTGCGCGAATAAGAAAGAATGCCTGCATCCAAGCGTGGATTGGTCGAAGCCGCGGCCTCACGACCGACTGGACCAGCAGCAATGCCAACTTCGCCGCCGAGCTCAAACTTGTCTTTCAGCAAACCATTCAAACCACTCTCGTTCATGATGAGTAGTACGTAATCAGTTTTTTGAGCTCCGATCTGCGGTCCAAAACTTCCGCCCCCCAGGTTGAAGAATGCCGGCGCGCTCCATCCTCCTTTGACGCGACGACTAATCACGCCCTGACCGCCACGCCCACCAACAACAAACGCTGCTTTAATCACATCCGGAAAGACTGCAATCGCCTCAGCGGTGTCGAGCATCTCCTTCGGAATGGCTTTGTCTTTGACGTTCATGATCTCTGTGAACGTTTTTGCAGCGTCATTCGAGTGACGTGCGGCGTCCTGTGTGCGAGATTTTTTCTGAGCGGGAGTTATCATAGCTGACAAAAGTAAAAGCGCTATGAGAACCGTTGCACAACAAAGACGAGCTGATGACATGAGATTACCTCCTGAATTATGATCTCGGTCAAATGATTATAGGTCAGCTTCAATTGGCCACAAAGAAGCACATAAAGCACAAACTCATTTCACTTGGCATTTTGTGCTTTTTGTGCCTTTTTGTGGCTGCTGAACCCATCCGCATCGCCAATGCAGCATTGAGCAAATCGAGCACGATGCCGTGCTGCGTTGGTAAGGCAGCAGACCACTGCCATGCCGGAATCAAGACTAAAAAAGTTTTTCCACACTCACAGCCTGATGGAACAACGTCGTCAGGTCCGGCTGCTGAATCTTCGGTAACCCATCGGTGTCCCATGGACTGCGGTGTGTGCGCCACTCTTTCCAACCGGCAACAAAAGCGCCAACGAAGCACCGTCCTGCCGAGTACCTATCAGGAGGCATCCCTAACAGCGTCACAGATCAGGTACGAAGACGATTCACTCCTCTTTTCATCTAACGACAACTGGTCACAAATTAATCCTCGCGGTCCGCCGTCTCGTCGTTAGCCGCTTCTTCAAAATCCGACAGTATTAGTCATCAAGGATTAGCCCCTTGTGGGGAGGGCTGCGATGAAGATCCATACTTTTTTATGCTCGGCCATATTGGTGTTTCTCTCTTCAGGTGCCGGAGCAGCTCAGCAGAACGTCACGTCTGCCACGCTCAGCGGCAGAATTGAAGACGCGCGCGGTGCTGTTGTTAGCGGCGCAAATGTGACTGCCACACACGTCGAGACGCATCAGCATTTAACCACCATGAGCGACCATGAAGGACGCTATCGATTCCCTTACCTTCGCATAGGCGCTTACGACCTGAAGATCGACGCACAGGGCTTCTCAACCGTATCAAAACAACTGACCGTCTCGGTGGGCCAGGCAGTTGATTTGCCTATTCGACTTGACGTGGCGGGTGTATCGGCAGAAGTAAACATCGGATCAGACGTTCCGATCGTCGAAACAGTTCGCACGCAACTCACGGAAACGATCAAACCGCGAGAGATCAATCAACTCCCTCTGAATGGGCGCAACTATCTCGATCTTGCATTGCTGGTTCCCGGAGTTTCACCTACGAACACTGGAAGCAATCAGCGGTTCGCCGAAACTTCCGCTGTGCCCGGACAAGGCATTTCGATCGCTGGTCAACGTAATCTTTACAACAGCTTCATCGTCGATGGCCTTTCCGCAAACGACGACGCGGCCGATCTGACGGGGACTTATTACAGCGAGGAAGTGATCGATCAGTTTCAGGTCGTGACGTCCGGCGGCATAGCCGAATTCGGCAGAGCTTCGGGCGGTGTGGTCAACATTCTCACGAAGTCAGGCACAAACGATTGGCGCGGCAGCTTGTACGGTTTCTTTCGGAACCAGCGTTTCGATGCACGCAATCCTCTGGCGCCGATCAAAGATCTTTTGACCCAAGCGCAGTATGGTCTGACTCTCGGTGGTCCTTTGCGCCACGACCGCACGTTCTTTTTCAGTAACTTTGAACAGACGCGTCGAAACTATTCCGCCGTCCCAACCATTTCGCCTGCCGCAGTTGATTCGATCAACAACCGGCTGCGTGCCGTGAATTACACGGGGGCGTTACTGAGCACGGGAGTGGTGCCCGCGAGTTTTGACACGACTAATTTTTTCACGCGAATCGATCAGAGTCTCAATCAACGCAATCAACTGAGCGCGCGCTACAGCCTCTATCAGATTAACGCTCTGAACTCGCGCAGCGTTGGCGGACTCAACGCGGTCAGTCGTGGGACAGGCTTGAACGACACAGATCAAACCGTCGTCGTCAGCAACGTTACAACACTGAGCTCACGCACACTGAACGAAGCGCGCTTTCAATTCACGAACAGCCGTCTTGACGCTCCGGTCAACGATGAAATCGGACCCGCGGTGAACATCGCAGGTGTTGCGAATTTTGGCACGGCAACAGTCTCGCCGCTCGCGCGTGATATCAATCTTTTCGAGGCTGTCGATAACGTGTCTACGCAGCGCGGCGATCACGCACTGAAGTTTGGCGGCGATTTTCTTTACAATCGCGTCAACATTCTCTTCCCCGGCGCGATCCAGGGTGTTTACGCATTTAGCTCCCTCAATAATTTTGTGAGCGGGAATTATCTGAACTACCAGCAGGCGTTCGGAGCGCCCAGCCAGTTTCAGTCGAACCCGAACATCGGCGTGTTTGTTCAGGATGAATGGCGAATCCGTCCGAGTGTGACGTTCAATGCCGGATTACGATATGAC
>DASUYO010000085.1:0-31970 GCA_036377375.1 Pyrinomonadaceae bacterium | reverse complement strand
GCAAGACGGGCGGCCACGGAGGGCCGCCCCTACAGTTGAATTCCTTGGATCCAATTCTTTGAGACGCATCGGACAAATAATGAAGAAGTCTCTAAAGTTTGCGTGCGAGATAGTTCTGGTTTTTCTGATCCTTCCCACTGTCGCGCACGCGCAGTACAAACCAGCGGACTACACGCGCACCGAAGCAATGATCCCGATGCGCGACGGCGTTCGCCTTTACACCGTGATCGACGCACCAGCACACGTAACAGAGGCGCTCCCGATCTTACTGCTCCGCACCCCGTACGGCCTCGGCACAGCAACATCTGAACAGGTAGCAACCTCAATCACGGAGCTCTCCAGCGACGGCTACATCTTCGTGCGTCAGGACATTCGCGGCCGTTTCAAATCGGAAGGCGAGTTCGTCATGCTGCGCCAGCCGCGCGATCCCAAAGACAAGCACGCGATCGACGAAAGCACTGACACCTACGACACCATCGCCTGGCTGCTGAACAAAGTTCCGAGTAACAACGGCCGCGTCGGAATTGCCGGCACAAGCTACGGTGCATGGCTGTCAGTGATGGGAATGCTCGATCCTCACCCTGCATTGAAAGCAGTTGTCGAACAAGCTTCTCCGGCTGACATGTGGCTTGGCGACGACTTTCATCACAACGGCGCGTTTCGTCTGAGCTACGGTTTTGAGTACGCCTACATGATGGAATCCTCGAAAGAGATCGCAGACGTTACCACCGTCGTCGATAAGCTCGATGCTTACGAGTGGTACCTGAATCTCGGTGCGCTCTCAAATGCTGATAAAAACTACTTTCACGGCAAGATCCCAACATGGACCAACTTTGTTAACGAGCCGCACTACACTGCATTCTGGCAACGACAGGGTTTTGCGCCGTGGCTGAATCGCGTCACGGTGCCGACTTTGAACGTTGCCGGTTGGTGGGACCAGGAAGACTTTTATGGTCCAATCAAGATTTACGAGTTACTCGAGCGTCACGATACTGCGAAACAGAATTTTCTCGTTGTTGGTCCATGGAATCATGGTGGCTGGTCCAGAGGCGAGGGAAGCAAGCTCGGCCGCATCGACTTTGGCAGCCCGACGGCTGCTTACTACCGGCGCAACATTCTTGCTCCGTTCTTCGCTCATTATTTAAAAGGAAAAGGCGATGGCGCGCGGCCGGAGGCGTTGACGTTTAGAACGGGAGCCAATCGTTGGGTCGAACATAGCGAGTGGCCGCCAAAAGGGAGCGAGCGAAGGCTCTATTTCCACGCGAATCGAAAGTTGTCTTTCGAACAGCCGCCATCAACAAATTCGGAGGCGTTTGACAGTTATATCTCCGATCCGGCGAGTCCTGTTCCGTATCGGCCACGTCCAATCCAGGTGCGGTCAGGCTGGCCTGTTTGGTTAGTTGAGGATCAGCGTTTCGTAGACCACCGTCCTGATGTCCTCAGCTTTGAAAGCGAAACACTCACTGAAGACATCACCGTGTCGGGAAAGATCATCGCAAACATCTTCGCCTCAACCTCAGGCACAGATAGCGACTGGATCGTAAAGCTGATCGATGTTTACCCGGACAAGTATGAAAAGGATCCGAGCATGAGCGGCTACCAACTCATGATCGCGGGCGACGTGTTTCGCGGCCGATATCTGAAGAGCTTCGAGAAGCCGGAGCCGCTCACCGCAAATGCGATTTACCACTACCAGATCAATTTTCCCGCCAACGATCATACTTTTAAGAAGGGTCACCGTATTATGGTGCAGGTGCAGAGCACCTGGTTCCCGGTGATCGATCGCAATCCGCAAAAATTTGTGTCCAACATTTTCCTGGCGAGGGAGTCTGACTTTCAGCCCGCAACGCAAAAAGTGTTTCGCTCAGGCAAGCACGCGTCCTACATCGCGCTGCCAGTCGAGTCGCCACCACAAAAAGGCACAAAATGAATCCTTGTGTCTTTTGTGCTTTTTTGCGGCTAAAGGAGGGATCTTGAAGAAAACGATCGCGTTAGTGATGGTGGCTTTGATCCTTGCTCTTTCGGTATTGGGCCAGGCGCCTGATGAGGCGATTAAAAAGAGGGAAGGATCTCAACCACCAGTTCCCGCACCGTCGCCAGCAGCAGCACATGAGATGACCGCCACTGACGTCGAAGCGTTTCTTGACGGATTGGTTCCACTGCAAATCAAGCAGGACGACATTGCGGGCGTGACGATTTCAGTAGTGAAAGATGGCAAGCTTCTCTTCGCCAAGGGATATGGTTACGCGGATGTCGAAAAGAAGAAGCCGGTATCAGCGCAGGAGACTCTGTTCCGCCCAGGCTCAATCTCAAAACTGTTCACCTGGACGGCCATCATGCAGTTGTACGAACAGGGAAAACTCGACCTCGATCGCGATATCAACAACTACCTCGATTTCAAAATCCCTGACGCCTTCGGTAAGCCCATTACTTTGAAAAATATAATGACTCATACGCCGGGCTTCGAAGAGCAGGTCAAAGACTTATTCAGCGTCAATCCCACCACTCCGAACCTAGGTCTATATTTAAAGACACATATTCCAGGCCGAATTTATCCGCCGGGTACGATTCCCGCGTATTCGAACTACGCCACCGCAGTTGCCGGATACATTGTCGAGCGCGTATCGGGTCGCCCGTTCGAAGAGTACGTCACCGAAAATATTTTCAAGCCGCTGAACATGGTCCATTCGACGTTCACGCAGCCACTACCTTCAAATCTGGCGCCGCTAATGTCGAATGGATATCGCCGCGGTTCTGATACCGCGCAGCCGTTTGAAATGATCAATCCATATCCCGCCGGCAGTTTGAGCAGCAGCGCAACTGACATGGCCCAGTTCATGATGGCTCACTTGCAGAATGGACAGTTTGGCAGTGCGAAGATACTCAAGCCCGAAACAGCGCGCCTGATGCACAGCCGTTTGTTCGCGCTGGATCCCGGCGCGAATGCAATGTGTTATGGATTTTATGAAGAGTCACGTAACGGACAGCGAATCATCGGACACGGCGGCGACACGATCTATTTCCACAGTGACCTGCATCTCGTGTTGGACAAGAACGTTGGCTTCTTTGTCTCTTACAATAGCGCCGGTCGAGGCGATAGCCCGGGCAGACTGAACCTCTGGTACGCATTTCTCGATCGATACTTTCCTTACGAAGCACCTGCGGCAAGTTCCGCGACTGCGAAAGACGATGCCAAAGCCGCGTCCGGCACTTATATGCTGAGCCGGCGCAGCGAGACTTCGTTTCTGAAAACTGCTTCAGTGCTCGGTCAATTCAAAGTCTCAGCAGTTGGCGATGGCGACATCGAAACACCGCAGTTGACTGGTCCAAACGGCAAGCCCAAACGTTGGCAGGCTATTGGTCCAATGACCTTCGTCGAGCGCGGTGGTCAGGACAAGCTCATCTTCAAACCAGATGAGAACGGACGTATGCAGATGATCCTGCCGTACCCGTTCTTTGTCGGCCAGCGCATCGGCATACTCGAAAATGGAAAACTGCTTCTGGTGGTGCTGGGGATTTCACTCGGTCTTATGTTGCTCACACTGATACTGTGGCCAGTGGCATGGTTTGTGAGGAGACACTATGGCCGCAAGTTGGAGTGGAGCATGAGGGATCGATTGCTGCGTATTCTCGTGCGCCTGGTGTTTCTGCTCGACATCATCTTCATCGCGGCTCTGTTTGGTTTGACAACTTACGGCCTCGAGCACCTCGAAGTTTTTAGTGACCGCGGTACGATTTGGTTCCGTGTGATTCAAACCATCGGTGTTGTCGGAGCGGTTGGAGCACTGATTGTTTTCATCAATGCAGGCCTCACGTGGCTTAGTAAAAACCGTAGTATCTGGATGAAGTTACAAGCCACCATATTGTTGCTTGCGTCTCTTGGCGTGCTTTGGTTCGCGTTCGCTGGTAATCTCTTGCGCTTCAGTTCCAACTACTGAATATCATGCAAGGGATAGCTCCAAGTGAAATGACACCAAAACGCCAACCTGAAATCAGAACGATCACCCGTCTGGTCCCACCCAGCGGCAACCTCGTACAGGGTCAATCCGAGTTAGCGATCAATCCGAAACTCGCACAGGCCGCGAATGAGCGCATTAAAGCGAGCCGAAATCATTATAGTCCCGCAGAAGGCGTGAGCGAGTTGCGTCAGGCTGTTGCCGAGAAGATCGAACGCTTCAACAACATTCAGGTTGATCCAAAAGCAACACCTCTCGAGTTGCTAATTACACCTGGCGCGACCGGAGCGCTCATCGCGATCGCACACACGCATCTGCAAGATTCGTCCGCGCTTGTTTTCGAGCCTTATTACCCTTACCACCGCCGCATATTGGATGAGCTGGGTGGCCACACGAATGTTTTGCCATTGCATGGCGAGAATCTCGAGCTCGATGTAGCCGAGCTACGCGCGCGTTGTGGCGAGTGGAAGAACCGTCAGCAGTATCCTTTGCGAGCGATCATTGCGTGTAGTCCTGCGAATCCCACGGGAAAGGTATTTACGAAAGCTGAGCTCGAAGCGATAGCCGCAGTCTGTCACGAGTTTGATCTGCTGTGCATCGCCGACGAAGTGTATGAGCACTATGTTGTGGGCGACAAGACTCATATGTCGATCGCGACACTGGACGGCATGTGGGAAAGAACCATTACTGTCAACTCGTTTTCGAAGTCGTGGAACATTTCCGGTTGGCGTCTTGGTTACGTGTACGGAAGTTCAAAACTCATTGCGCCGCTGAATAATTCCAACAATGTCTTTTACGTCTGTTCGCCGACGCCGTTGCAACTGGCGCTTGGTGAGGTGTTGATGTCCGATCCGAATTACTACGCCGCCTTGCGCGAGAAATTCGCGAATAAATGTCGTACGGCAGTCGATGTGTTAAGCGAGGCTGGATTCAAGATCTACGAATCCGGATCGGCGTTTTACATTTGGGCGCAAATTCCCGAAGGGTTCGGCGACGCGATCGAATTCAACGAGATGTTGATTAGTAAAGGTGTGGCGGGCGTGCCCGGAGGCGCATTCGCGGACAGCGATAAGTATGACAACTACATGCGTCTTTGCATCGCCCGTGAAGATGAGATCCTGAGTGGCGCGCTCGAGAAAATACAAAACGCGTTGACATGATTCACAGGATTAACAAGATTCTGATTCTCGTGTTGCTGCTGAGCGTGGCAGCACTCGCGCAGACGCCCAAACCGAGTCCTGCGCCTGCTCGCTTCCGACCGCTGCTCGGCGAATATGTTCATGAAAATCAAACGATCATTGTCCTCGAAAGCGATGGAAAGCTCTACGCATTGCCCAAAGGTGCTCAGCCCGATGCGATGCGAGAAGTTTCAGTTAACGCGTTCGCTCGTAATCAACTAAAGCTCGACAATCTCGTCTACACACGAAAACCACTCGGGCCCGAAGAAGGCGCAACTCAACTCCAAGTTACACCGCTGCGGCCAGTGCCGGAGTTGATCAAAGAAGCGCTTGCGGCCCAACCCCCGCAGGAGACGGGCGACTTCCTGCCGTCAGACCTGGTTGAGCTCACAAAACTTGATCCCACCATCAAACTCGACATTCGTTACGCGACCACCAACAACTTATTCGGCACAGTTTTCTATTCGCAGCCGCGCGCGTTCCTGCAACGTGCTCCCGCAGAAGCTCTCGTGCGTGTGAATCGCAAACTTAAACAGTTGGGATACGGTCTGCTTGTGCACGATGGTTACCGGCCATGGTATGTGACGAAAGTCTTTTGGGATGCGACGCCTGATGATAAGAAGATCTTCGTCGCCGATCCGTCGAAGGGCTCGCGTCACAATCGCGGTGCAGCGGTGGACCTGACACTCTACGATCTGAAAACAGGAAAGCCGATCGAGATGGTCAGCACTTACGATGAAACAACCGATCGCGCTCATCCTGACTATCCAGGTGGCACGTCGCTGCAACGCTGGTATCGCAACCTTCTGCGATCAGCGATGGAAGCAGAGGGTTTTACCGTCTATCAGGCTGAGTGGTGGCACTTCGATTACAAAGACTGGCAGCGCTACCGCATAGGTAATCAACCATTCGAACGTATTGGCTTGTAATCAACTGTAGGGGCGGCCCTCTGTGGCCGCCCGTATTGCTTTGCAACAGTGTCACTGGCTCTGTTGGCCCGCTAGTGACAGACGGAATGCGGCCATCTCTTCCCCATTCCGGACCAGCAAAATGTCGCCGACCAGCACCGGATGGTTCCACGTCTTCCCTTGAATGGCCTGAATCTTCGCTGTCTCTGTGAATTGATCGGGCTTCGCCGGTACCAGCACCAGCTCACCTTCTTCCGATAACACAAGCAGCAGATCCTGATCCGGCAACAACACGAGTTGTCCGTTGCCGTACCGCCCACCTTTCCATTTGCGCTGGCCGTCCTTGAGATCGATACACGAGAGGATGCGGCCGTCGAAGCCAAACGCATAGCCTTTATGAACAACGAAGTCGTTGAAATAAGGCTTGAGACCGTTTGAGGTCCAGCGCTCCTGGACCGTCCAGCCGTTCCCGTCGTGCGCAATTGCGATGCGACGCGTGCCGTTGTCCTGACTGGTGATGAGGACGTCGCCGTCCGGCGTCAATCCAGGTTGCACGATACTGTTGCTTTCCCACGTATCTGACCAGAGTTGCTTACCGTCAGCAGGCGTGACGCTGGTCGTGCCCGCACTCGTTATGAGCAGGACTTGTGCGACTCCGTCGATCGTAGCGAGCTGCGGCGAGCTGTAACTGCCGCTGCCCTTTGGTCCAATCCAGCGACGATTGCCAGTGGCAGCGTCGTACGCGACGAGTTGTCCCGAGGCAGCAACGATCACGAGATCGCCGAGTACGAGTGGTGAGCTGGAGAAACCCCAGAAGGGAATTTTCACGCCAGTGTCAGACGACACATTGCGCGACCACACGACTGTTCCCTTGCTCGCGTCAAGCGCGTTGAGAATGCCTGTTGCGCCAAAACTGTAGACGCGATTGTTACTGAGCGTCGGTGTCGCACGTGGACCGGCGCCGGCATTCGACTCGAAGAAACGTGCAGCATCGCCATGTGTCCAGACGGGTTGGCCTGTCTTCGCGTTGTAGCAACTTACGACTTCGTTGTCGCCGCGCTGTTCCTGCGTGTACAAGAGATCGCCTTTTACAGCGAACGACGACCAGCCTGGTCCAACAGGTCGATGCCAGAGTTGCACCGGAGGCTTTCCCGTCCAGTCGGTTTCGATACGAACGCCACGCACGATGCCATCGCGCTTGGCGCCGCGAAAGCCGGGCCACTCAGCGCGAGTATCGACTGTTAACGCTGGTGTCGCTGGACTCTTCGAAGCCTCCGGTGAGGGGGAAGGTGATGATGCAGCAGGTGTCGCGGTTGCGACTGATGGAGCTGCTGCGGGAGCTGCGGACTGCGCTGGTTCATTCGTTGGCTGATTCGCCGTTTCGGCCAGCAGTCGTTCTTCAACGCTCGGCGTCCAGCGCCATCCAAAGCTTGCGTTGTGATCGCCGTTGATTCCGTTTTGCCGCACGAGCAGCCACGCTCCACAGGCGATCACGACCGTTGCCGTCATCGTCGCGTACCTGACTCGATTGGGAAGGTTACGTGTGGCGACCGCCCAAATCACAAAAGCGAGACACAGGCCGGGAATGGCGTAGGCGAACAGCCATGGGAGCCACATCGAATCGTGTTTCAGTAGCCATGTTAGGCCCATCACAGCCGCGATGAATGCGAGGCCGCCAAAGCGCTCGATGCGGCGTGCGCGGCTGAAGAATCCCCACCACACGATGAGCACCAGCGTCATGAGCAATGAGCCCATCACCGCTTTTCCGAAGCCGTTTATTCCGGGGATAAGAGCTTTGACGCCGAATCGCGAGAGCCATTGCAGCGCGACGGCAACGATGCCGGGCCACAGGCGAAGGGGTTTTGGGGAAGTCATGCGCCTCTATACTTTTTTCGGCCGCGAATTGTTCCCCATTTGTGCTTTTTGTGCCTTTTTGTGGCTACCCTACTGAGACGGTGAGCATCGATATCGATCCACCATCCACACCTTGCACAGGAAAAGTGATCGATTCGTTTTCTTGAGCGGCGCCAAGAGTGTAGAGGAGCGGTAAGTAATGATCGGGTGTCGGGATCGATAAGAGTGCATCGCGGCCGAGGCTCTCGTAATTGATCAGCGGTTCGAATTCGCCTCTGCTCATGAGGTCTGTTGCCAGAGTTTCAAATCGCACTGCCCAGTCATAGGGCTCAGGCATGTGCCTGCCCCAGGCGTAAGTGTGAAGGTTGTGGACGAGATTGCCGCTGCCCGCGATCAGAATTCCTTCATCGCGTAGCGGTGCCAGGCGTTTGCCGAGCTCAAAATGAAAAGCCGGCGGCTGCGTTTCGTCGATGCTCAACTGAATGATTGGTACGCCAGCATCCGGGAACACATGACAGAACACCGACCACGTGCCGTGATCCAAACCCCACCGTTGGTCCAATCTCACATCGATAGGCTTGAGCAACTCGCGAACTTGTCCGGCGAGCGCGGTATGGCCTCGAGCGGGATACTGAAATTGAAACAGCTCTTGCGGAAAACCGCCGAAGTCGTGAATCGTCCGCGGCGTCTCGGTGCCGGTCACCAGCGTCGCGGGCAAGTACCAGTGAGCCGATATGCAGAGTACGGCGCGAGGGGTCGGAATGGTTCTGCCGATCGTGGACCATGCTTCGGTCCAGTCGTTCTTCAGCAGAGCATTCATCGGGTTGCCGTGCCCGAAGAAGATTGCCGGCATCCTCATCGATTACAAGTTCCTTGTGTTGAAGGTGTCGCCCTGTCGAATGTCACCTGTCTCGTAACCTCTCTTGAACCAACGCAGCCTTTGTTCCGATGTGCCGTGCGTGAACGAATCAGGAACGACGTAGCCTGTAGTTTGCCGTTGAATCCGATCGTCTCCGACCGCACTCGCAGCTCCGAGAGCTTCTTCGACGTCACCCGCTTCGAGTAGACCCTGATTCTGAACGTAGCGCGCAAAAACGCCGGCAAAGAAATCAGCCTGCAATTCCAATCGTACGGAAAGCTGGTTCGCCTCTGCTTCGCTCATCCGCTCTCGCATTGCATCCACGCGGTCGCTGATTCCGAGCAGCTTCTGAACGTGATGGCCCACTTCGTGCGCGACGACGTACGCCTGTGCGAAATCACCGGGTGCGTGAAATTGCCGGCGCAGTTGTTCGTAAAATGCAAGATCAATGTAAACTTTCTCATCGGCGGGACAATAGAATGGACCAACCGCAGCACCGGCCATTCCACAAGCGGACCGCACCTGGTCCGTAAACAGCACGAGCGTCGGTTCTCGATACTGGCGACCGTTTTGCCGAAACACGTCGGTCCAAACGTCCTCGGATTTTGCGAGAACTACCGAGACAAACTGCTTCAGCTCTTCCTCTTGAGCGTTTTGCGGACGCGAGCTCTGCACGCCAGGCTGTTCTTCGGTCGGCAGCTGTTCGAGCAGTCGCTGCGGATTCACGCCGAAGAGCAGCGCGAGGATCAGTATCACGATCGTCCCAAGACCGCCTCCAACGGCTACCCTGCCTGCCGAAAGTCCACGCCGATCCTCGATATTTGTGCTCTGACGTTCACCTCTCCAACGCATGTGTGTTTTCCTCCCGCTTGTTATTTAGCCACACACAAACGCGGAACCGTCGCTAACTTGTCAAGACTTTTTCAAGCTTTGCGAAGCGCGCCAGCATACTCTCGTAGATGCGATCGGTCTTTTCGTGAAGATGCGCCACTTCGAGCTCGGCTTTGATGTTCACTTCATATTCGACATCGGATCGGACTCGATCCTTCTCAGCTTGCCGGTTCTGACTAACGAGCACGAAACACGAAAGGAAAATCGCCTCCAGTGAAACGATCATAGTGAGCAGCCCAAACGGATATGGATCAAATTCAGGAAGGCCAAAGTGAACCGTATTAAGAAGAATCCAGATAATGAACCATGAGGCGTTGAGAATTAAAAACGGCATGCTGCCGCTGAACCATGCAATCCAATCCGCCACGTGTTGAAGTGGCGTGCTGTGCTCTTCCATCTCTTCGTTGACATTGCGTGAGACGCGCGTGCGGAGCAGCTCGTCTGCCTTGCGCGTCATTGCGCTCATTGCCGCCAGCATACTGAGGGCTGCGTCCGGTCTTTTCTGAAACAGCAGCAGCAGATCGTCGCGGTCGAGTACCAGCAGCTCTGTTTCATTCAGGGCAATTGCGGTTGCCGTTCTTGGACCACTGTCAAGCAAAGATAGTTCGCCGAAGAGGCTGCCTTCTTCAGCGATAGTGAGGACGATCTTCTGTCCCACCGTGTCTTTAATGAAGAGCTCGATCGAGCCGGAGCGGACTACGAACAACGATTCACCAGGTTCGCCCGCGTGAAAGAGCGTCTCGCCCGGGTTCAGTTTTATAGCATCGACAACGTTTGCGAGCTCCTGTCGATCGTCTTCGTGCAAGAATTCAAAGAACTCAATTCCAGCCAGTAGAGATACGTCGCATCCCATAAATTCGACTCCCTCAAAAGTAGTGCGCCGAACACGCAGGATGATACCACTGCCTATCCCTCTCCTTTGCGACTAAAAAATTGATGTGATGTTTTGTGATTGGCGTCCACTTTAGAGCGTAAACGCAAAGAAAACTTTGCGAATGAACTTTGAAGGAGAGGAAGACAATGAAACGATATTTCGGCATCAAAATTCTCGCACTTACGCTCACAGTTCTGTTTGGCAGTATCGCCGCAACAGCAACCGAACGTCCCTTTTCATTCAGCGGAGGAGGCGTCGCAGTTCCGTTTACCGACGGAGCGGGTCACGTGATTGGCATAGACGTAACCGGTTCCGGCACCGGCACTCACCTGGGCTTGTTCACGACCCTCGGCAAAGTCTATTTCAGCCCTGATCCTAACGATCCGACTCAAATCATTCCATCGGGCGAAGCCACCTTGACGGCCGCCGACGGTGACAAGCTTGTGTTCGTCGTCGCAGATGGTTCTCAATCTTTGATTACCGGCGTCGGTAGTGGACATTTCCGCTTTACCGGTGGCACCGGCAAATTTGCAAACGCCTCCGGCATGATTAGCTACGTGGTCGAGCAGAACTTTGCAACCGGCGCCTACACGGTGACCGGCGTTGGAAGCATTGATTACTAAGATCGTTAACGCGCTCTGTTTTTTCAAGTGGAGGCAGGCATTCGTTGCCTGCCTCTTACTTTTGTGCCTCGTTGACCAGCACGCCTGCGCCGCGGATGGCGTCCGTCTTCAATGCAATCAGTGCTTCATTCAATTGATCGAATGGAAACGTTTGTACGTGCGTGTGCACCGGAACGCGAGCGGCTTCGAGAAGAAACTCCTGACCGTCTGCGCGTGTGTTGTTCGCAACACTTCTGATCATGCGCTCGCCGTAGATCAATGAGTACTGGAACGAAGGAATGGGGCTCATGTGAATTCCGCCGAGAATTAGTGTCCCGCCTTTGCGTAGCGCTTTGAGTGCAACTGGAACCAGCTCACCGGCAGGCGCAAAGATGATTGCAGAATCGAGTTTAACCGGCGGTTCTTCGGCTGCGTCACCCACCCATGTTGCGCCTAATTCGTGTGCCAGTGCCTGGTGTCGCGCGCGATCTCGCGTGCAGACGTAAACTTCTGCGCCACGCGAGCGCGCGAGTTGAATCGCGATGTGTCCCGCAGCGCCAAAGCCGTACAAACCGAGACGCGCACCTTTCCAAGCGTTCTGTGTGAGTCCAGTCAATCGCAGGCAGCGATAGCCGATTATGCCTGCACAAAGCAGTGGTGCTGCCTGCGTATCTGCAAAGTTCTCGGATATGTGGTAGGTGAATGACGCGGGCGCCACAACATATTCGGCGTATCCGCCGTCGACGGTCCAGCCCGTGAACGCTGCCTGGTCGCAAAGGTTTTCGCGCCCGGAAAGACAGTACTCGCACTTGCCACATGTGCGATTCAGCCATGCCACACCAACGCGATCGCCGATTGCGAACGCATCCACTAGCGCACCCATCGCAGTCACATGTCCAACAATCTGGTGACCCGGAATCAGAGGCGAGCGTCGCACTGGAAGCTCACCTTCAACAACATGCAGATCGGTCCGGCAAATTCCACATGCATCGACGCGCAACAACAGCTCATCGTCGCGCGGTTGTGGCATTGGAACATCCGCACATTTGAGCGGCCGCGTGTTGACTAACGCCGGACTTTCGAGAAGCCACGCTTTCATTTCTTAAGCCACAAAAAGGCAAAAAAGGCACAAAGTATTAATAACTCTACTCGATCCTTTGTGCTTTTTGTGCCTTTTTGCGGCTGTTCCCGTTGTAGAATCCTCGAATGAAGATTGCTTCGTTTGCTGTTGGTTGACGCGAACCTGCAAAGCAGGTGAAAGCATAAAGCCTGGGGCGCAAGCCCCAGGATCGGAAATAGAAAAGTGTTAACCAGCCCACGAAGTGGGCGACAGCGTTTTGATGTCCATGGGCGCGCTTTCGCCCGCTGTTGCGGGCTCCTCTATTTTATTTTCCTGGCTTACCTGGGGCTTGCGCCCCAGGCCTTATTCTGTCGCCCGCTATCGCGGGCTGCGAACGGTGTTATTAGTCGTTATCCTGTTCACGACGCCGCGCGCGGAGCAACTCCCAATCAAAACGTACACGGCGGCAGACGGCTTGCCGCGCGATCGTTTCCTTGTTAGAGGTGTTAACGCAGACGGTGAGTTCAGCACCGAGCCCGCGGCAGTGATTTTCACGATCGTGCCGCCTGTCTGGCAGCGTTGGTGGTTCATCGCTCTTTCGGTTCTGCTGCTGGCCGCGCTTACACATCTGGTCTATCGCTATCACACCCGTCGACTGATCGAGCTCGAACGGGTGCGCACACGAATCGCCACTGATTTGCACGACGACATCGGCGCGAGTCTTTCTAAGATTGCCATTCTCAGCGATCTCGCCGGACAGGAGGTCGCGGTTGCAGATCAACCCGTGACGCTTACTCAGATCGCCGACACTTCACGCGATGCTCTCGACTCGATGAGCGACATCGTTTGGGCAGTCAATCCACAAAGAGATTACTTGAGCGATCTTACGCAGCGCATGCGTCGCTTTGCAGAAGATCTCCTGGATGCAGGCACAAAAGAAGAACTGATTCATGTGTGATTACGCGTTAGGCAAGTGAGGAGATGGCGATGATGGGTCGTAAATACTTCATTTTCGTTTGTGCTTTGGTGTTGGCTTTTGGCGCATTTGCGGTCACTGCGAATGCGCAGGTGCATGGTGAACAGAAAGAGGCGCCGAAGGATGTTCGCAGCAGGTTATTCAAGCAGGCATTGGCTGATTCTGGCGAGCGCGAATGCATTGAGCAGGAGGAGGGAGGCGTACGTGCTGCTGAAGAGAAGATGTCGGTCGAGGAAGTCGATCTGAATCGCGACGGCGTTTCTGAATATGAAGTCGAGCTGTCTGGTTCGTGCGCGTGTGGGATGGTTAACTGCTCAATTTATCTCTATCGGCAGACGCCGGGCGGGTTTGAGTTGATCCTGGACGGCGCTGCTGGTTTTGGCTTCGAAGTGCTGAAAACCTCAACCAATGGATATTTCGACTTGCGCGTTACGGCGCGCAATAACGCGGCCACACAGGATCGGACCACGTACAAGTTTGATGGCAAGCAGTACCGCGAGGCGGATACGCGACTCGTTCAGATGCAAACCGGTGAGAGTAAGCCTGCTTCCCGCAGAGTTCAATTCAAACGAGGCACTTCATCGACAACACTCCAAGGCAGAGCATCGCTCAGATTGCCTGATACGTACATTGTCGGCGCGCGTGCCGGTCAGGTGATGACAGTAACACTCACCACGCCAAGCCGGTCGGTGACATTTATGTTGATGACTGCGCGCACGACCACCTCACTTGCCGACAACACCAAAAGCTGGTCCGGCACGCTCCCCGAAACCGGCGACTATCTCATCATTGTCGAAGGCGATGAAAAAGGTGGAACCTACTCGATAACCATAAGCATTCGGTAAGTAGAGGGCGGGCGGCCACGGAGGGCCGCCCCTACAGTTGTAATCGATCACGCAACATCATTGAAGGCGCTTGATGATAACAACTGTAGGGGCGGCCCTCCGTGGCCGCCCGTCTTGGCTTCATTTACCGGAGTCCATATGCCAGCCGACATTTAATAAATCATCGCCCCTTCTAACAAACATCTCAGTCGCGCGACCACTCGCAGTTTGGCGCTGACCATTCACTTCAGTCTCGTATAGATACGTCGTATAGATGATCACTGTATTCCCGTAAACCTGAATTTCGGTTTTCGGAAACTCCAGCTTCACGAGTTTGCCGCCGTTATCCGCAAACCTCTTCGCACCGGCAAGGATCGCATCACGATTGGACCACCCTTCTCCACTATTATTGATAGCGATCGTCTCTTCCGGAATCAACCGCTCCAACGTGGCGCGATCGTTTGTGAACCATGCCTTCCAGACTGCTTCACGAGCAGCGAGTATGCGTTGACGAATCTGCGGGCCCAGTGTCATCGGTCGCGACATCTGCTCTGCACGCCACTCTGGATCGACAACAGTGTGCGAGGCCACCTGGATCCAACTTCCCTTGCGCTTGGCGTAAACATCCATGATACGTAAGCGCCGCAATGTGATGGTCGTGTCGCCGTCTTTGCGCTGGAACTCACCGAAGAAAGTCGCCACCGCCAACTCCGGACCATAAAAGTGCACGTCGAAGTCGCTCATCTTGTACGTCGTGCCCGCTGGTAGATAAGAAGTGAGTTTCGGAGCATTTGCCGGCCTGGGCCAGTCGATGCCGTTGGCCCGCATGTACTCATCGATGCCTTTTATCGGAGTGCGAGTACCTTCGAGAAATCCTCGCCAGTCTTCCGAGTGCGTTGCAAAGATTTTGTCCTGGTCACCATCGATAAACGCTTGAAAGATGCTTTCGATGTGCGCGCGGATAGCCGCAGCATCGGCCGTCCGCTCCTCATCTCCCGTCGCAGCGTTAGTGACGAAAGCAACACTCAAGATCAACATCGCAAGAAGCGATACGCAAGTTCGTAAACACATTGGCTTAACCTCCAATGAAAATCTTTTGCGCCTTTGTGCCTTTTTGCGGCCACGACTTCAACAACAAATACGTGAGCGGCGTGTCTGCTGACGTGAACGGTATTGCGGCTGATGATGGACCAGCGATACTGTGACAACGTGCGATTGCCACGCCCGCGTCCATGGATAATTGTCTCGGCAGCCTGGATTGTGCCGGCCGTGTTCGCTGTCATCAACCGCATCGCTCAGGCACGGCTTCAGGGTTGGGAACCGGCAACACTTCGCGAGCTGCTTTTCCAGGGTGGCGACTGGTTTCTTTACGCATTCCTCACGCCCTTCGTCTTCGCTGTTTCAAAGAGATGGCCCCTTACGCGCCCGCACCTGGTCCGGCGTGCCGTGCTTCACTTCTTCTTCGCTTTGTTGTTTTGCGTGGCGTGGGCCACCTGCGGTCAGGTATATCGCATGGTTTTGATCCGGATCTTTGATCCCGCTCTCTATCACAACGCGATGCAGGCAGGAGCGGCTAAATTCTGGATGCGGATCGGTGTCGAATGGTTGAGCTGGGTTTTCACTACTTTGCCGTTCGGTGTCGCGGTTTATCTGTGCGTTGTCGGCGTCGAACACGCAACTCGTTATTTCATCGACGTGCGTGAGCGCGAAGTTCAGGTCGCACGGCTTTCTGAGCAACTCTCAAGCGCTCGATTCGCCGCACTACAGGCTCAACTCAATCCGCATTTCCTTTTCAATACGCTCAACACGATCACGGTACTTGTTCGCGACAACGATCGACAGGGCGCTGTAAGCATCATCGAATATCTCAGCGAGCTGCTGCGGGCGACGCTCACGCGTCATCGTGTAAATGAGGTGACAGTCGGAGAAGAGCTTGAGCTTGTAAGGCAGTACGTCGCCATCGAGCAGGCGCGTTTTTCTGATCGTCTGCGGCCCGAGTTCAGAATTCCTGAATCTTTGATGTCAGCGGCTGTTCCGAGTTTTGCGTTGCAGCATCTGGTTGAGAACGCGATTCGCCACGGTATAGCGAAAGACAGTGACGCCGGACTCTTGCTCGTCACTGCAACTCGCTCAGGTGATTGGTTGGAGATAACCGTTATCGACGACGGCATCGGCATCGATCCGAGTGCACCAATACCGCAGGGCCACGGCATCGACAACACGCGTGAGCGTCTGAGCGCGCTTTACGGTGACAATGCTTCGCTCGAGATCGTCCCGCGTGCCGAAGGCGGTACAATCGCAACCTTGCGAGTGCCTTATCGCGAGCTGATTCCGGACTCAGATGATGACGCAAGCTAAATGGAAAGCTTTGATCGCTGACGACGAGCCGGCCGCGCGACGCGGTGTGCGGCAGCTCCTGGCCGGCTTTCCGGAGTTTATTGTTGCCGGCGAATGCCGCAACGGCGCGGAGGTGCTTGCGGCGCTCGACACATCTTCACCTGACGTAGTGTTTCTTGACATTCAGATGCCCGGTATCGATGGTTTTGAAGTCATTAAAAAACGAAGCGTGGAACGCATGCCGGCGGTTGTATTTCTTACTGCTTTCGATCAGTTTGCAATCAAAGCTTTCGAGACCGAAGCGCTCGATTATCTCGTGAAGCCTGTCAGTGAAGCGCGCTTTGCCACAACGATGAAGCGGCTGACGAAGCGCTTGCAATCAACTTCGCGCTCGAAGCGTGAAGAGACGATCGTGGTCACGACATCACGCGGCGCAACAGTGCTGCATTTGAATGAGATCGACTGGATTGAAGCAGCAGGGAATTACTCGCAATTGTGGGTCGGTACACGAAGCTACTTTCTTCGTGAGTCGCTCCAGCTTTTGGAGCAGCGTGTGCAAAAGAACGGCTTCATTCGTGCCCACCGACGCGCACTCGTCCGGCTCGAAGGCGTTCGCGAGCTCGCCCGCACACGAACGGGCGCCGCGGTCGCGGTCCTTGAAAGCGGTGTCCGCGTCCCCATCTCTCGCCGCCGCACCGCCTCCTTCACCGCCGCCCTTCGCCACCAAAAGAACTAGCCGCAAAAAGGCACAAAAAGCACAAAAGATAATTGAAAAGAGCGTGTCTAACTCAATAATCGTTTTTGTGACTTTTGTGCCTTTGTGGCTAATCTTATTTTGCGCCTCTTTGTGGCTCTTCACAATTCTTAACAAGTTTTTACGTGCACTTAACACAACTCTCAGGAACCCCGCTTAGTATTCGCTCCGTATAATGGCACAATGGTGGCGCCCGAAGACTCTTAAGGAAGTACCCTAATGAAATCCGACCAGAGATTGTCTTATCGTCTGGGAATTCTCCTGGCAATAAGTGTACTGTGCGCTACCCTCGCAAGTTGTGTGAATAAAGCGCAGCCGAATTTTAAGCGTCCCCCGGCGCCCGTCGTGGTCAGCACCGCAGTATCTCAAAACGTTTCAAATTACATGGACGCGCTCGGCAAGATCGTCGCGCGCGAAGTCGTGTCGATTCAGCCGCAGGTCTCTGGCCGCATCGAAAAGATTCATTTCACTGACGGCGCCAACGTCAAGAGAGGCCAATTGCTGTTTACGATCGACCCACGACCTTTCGACGCAAGCCTCAAACAGGCACAAGCCAATCTGGCCAAAGACGTCGCAGCGAAGAAACAGGCTGAAGCAAATCTGGCGCGAGAGGTCGCCCGTGAAAACTGGGGCCGCGCACAGGCTGAACGATACCGGACGTTGGTCGAGCAGGGCGTCGTGGCACGTGAGCAATACGAACAAATACGCACAGACTACGATACTCTCAAAGCCAACTCGGAAGCAGCGCGCGCCGCAGTTCGCAGCGCGGATGAAACCATTAAAGTAGATAATGCAGCGATCGAAAATGCGAAGGTACAGCTCAGTTACTGCTACATCCATTCGCCCATCGACGGGCATGCCGGGCGGCGACTTGTAGACATCGGAAACGTTGTGAATCCCGGCAATGGAGGCAGCTCGAACTCGGGTTCCGAACCTCCGAGCAATGCACTGCTGGTGATTGAACGGCTCGATCCGATCTACGCTGATTTCACGATCTCACAAAACAATCTCTCAGCAGTCCAGGAACAGATGCGCGCAGGCACTCTGAGTGCTGAAGTGCGTCTTCCTGATTCGATGGATGATCCAGTTTCGGGAAGACTGACATTTGTCGATAACGCCGTGCAGACGGAAACGGGACAGGTCACGCTTCGAGCCACACTACCTAATCCCGACCATAGATTCTGGCCCGGTCGTTTTGTGAACGTCCGACTCCTGCTGGGACAAGTCGTGGGCGCAGTGCTCGTGCCTGCATCTGCGCCACAGATGTCGGCCGCCGGTTCCTATGTTTATGTAGTCAAGCCCGATTCAACTGCCGAACAGCGCAAAGTCACTCTGGGCCAACGGCAAGGTGACCTGGTTATTGTTGATGGCGTGTCTGCGGGAGAAAAGGTTGTAGTGAACGGACAGCTCGGCGTCACCCCCGGCAACCCTGTCGTCATTCAGCAACCGCAGGCTAACCCGGCAACTGCCGAAGCGAGCAAATCGAAGTAATGAATCTCTCTGAACCATTCATCCGGCGTCCTGTAATGACCGCGGTGCTTACCGCTTCCGTGATCCTTTTCGGGGTCATGGCCTACTTCCAGCTCCCCGTCAACGATTTGCCCGCAGTCGATTACCCGGTGATTCAGGTGACCGTGGGTTATCCGGGCGCGAGTCCGGACACGGTCGCGAACAACATCGCAACGCCGCTCGAGCGGCAGTTCATGACAATTAATGGACTGGAGATTGTCACTTCTCGAAGCACTCAGGGATTCGCCAGTTTCACTCTACAATTTGCCCTCGACAAGAGTATCGACGCCGCCGCAACGGACGTACAGACCGCGATCTCACAGGCAACAGGAAGTTTGCCCGCGGACCTCCCATCACCTCCCACTTATTCAAAGACGAACCCGAACGATCAGCCGATCATGTACATCGCGATGACCAGCGACTCGGTCACGCAAGGACAGCTGTACGACTACGCAAGCACGCACGTGGGCCAGCGACTCAGCATCTTGCCCGGCGTCTCGCAGGTGAACGTCTACGGCACAAAATCGGCGATTCGCATTAAGGCCAATCCATCGGCGTTGTGGGCCCGCGGCATCTCGATGGACGATCTGAATAATGCGATTAAGAACGGCACCAGCTACACTGGCGCGGGCCAGTTAGACAGTGCTTCACAAACCGCAATCTTGCGACCACGCGGACAACTCGAAACCGCAGAGCAATACGGTAATTTGATCGTCGGTGGAACGAACAACGCACCGGTGTATCTCCGCGACGTCGCGACGGTTAAGGATTCCGTGCAGGACGAACGCGTGAACATGCGTTTTTGGGTGCGCGATTTCTCAGTGCCAACTGCAACCGTGATCGTTGCCGTTAATCGCCGCGCCGGCGCCAATGCGGTCGAAGTTTCGAAATCGATCTACGAGACGATGCCCGCGATCCAAGCGGAGCTGCCGGGCTCGATCCGTATCAGGCCGATTTATGATCGCTCCGCAAGCATCGTTCACTCGGTCGCAGACGTGCAGGCGACACTCATCATCGCATTCGTGCTGGTCGTGATCGTTATTTTTGCATTTCTCGGCAGAGTGACTGACACGCTTATTCCAGTCGTTGCGCTCCCGTTATCGTTGCTGATCACGTTCATCGCGATGCGTGGTCTTGGCTACAGCCTCGACAACCTCTCGCTGATGGCACTGACGCTTGCTATCGGTTTCCTCGTTGATGATGCGATCGTCTTTCTCGAGAACACGGTGCGTCGTATCGAACGCGGTGAGCAGCCATTCGAAGCCGCAATCGCCAGTGCAAGAGAGATCAGTTTTACGATCATGTCGATGACGATCTCACTCGCGGCTGTGTTCATTCCGCTCGTGTTCATGACCGGACTGGTGGGACGCATTTTCCGCGAGTTTGCGATCACGATCGTTATCGCGATTCTCGCCTCGGGTTTGGTATCGCTGACGCTCACGCCACTGATGTGCGCGCGAATGCTCAAAGATCGCGGGCATGGGCAACGGCAGACGTGGATGGAGCGCGTTATTGGCGGCATTGAGAAGAGAGTTCTTGGTCTTTATGGCGGCTCGCTCTGGTGGTTCTTGCGCCATCGTTGGGTCTCGCCGGTGATCTGGGCCATCTGTCTTGCCGGCACGATCTGGCTGTTCATGCTGGTACCAAAGACGTTTTTGCCGCCGGGAGACAGCAGCGTGATCTTCGGCGCGTTCATTGCCCAGGAAGGATCGTCGCCGAACCAGATGCGTCAGTATCAGGATCAGGTCGATCAGAAGTTGCACGAGGATCCGAACGTGATCACTGATTTTACGATGACAGGCGCCGCCGGCTTTCTCGCATCAAACCAGGGCATCACATTTACGTTCATCCAACCGCCTGAGAAACGCAAACCGATCCAGCAAGTCACAGCGGAGATGATGGGCAAGCTCAATACCATCCCCGGCGTGATGACCTTCCTGCGGCCGTTTCCAGTGCTGGAGATCAGTACCGGCGTCACGAGCCAGCAACAAGGACAATATGCCTTCACTGTTTCGGGCGCGGATCCAAACCAGGTTTATGAAGTGGGCCAGCAGCTAATGGGTAAGCTGATGACATATCCAGGCTTTCTGAGTGTCTCATCAGACTATTTCAACAACACGCCCAACCTGAACATCGACATCCGGCGCGATCAGGCGAAGACCTACGGTGTTTCCGAAGCACGAATACTCACGCTGTTGCGCAACTCCTACTCGCAGAACTATCTCTACCTGATCAAGAAACCTGAGGATCAGTACAGGGTGATTCTTGAGATAGAGGATTCCGCACGCGAGAAGCCGGAGGATCTTTCACTGCTGTACATCAGATCTGACGATGGTCGACGACTGATCCCATTGAGCGAGCTTGTGACGTGGAACAAAACGCTTGGTCCACAAGTAGTGAACCACTTGAACCAGTTCACCAGCATGACACTCTTCTTCAACTTGAAGCCCGGCGTCGCGCTTGGTGACGCGACGAATTTCATCACGAAATCTGCGGCTGAAATCGTTCCTTCCGGCGTGCGTGCCGAATTGCAGGGTGAGGCACTGACGTTTAGTCGAACCGTGACCAGTTTGACGATCCTGATGGCGCTTGCTGTGTTTGTGATGTACGTGATTCTCGCGATCCTTTACGAGAGTTACGTGCATCCGCTGACGGTGCTTTCAACGTTGCCGACAGCGCTCGTTGGCGGTCTGTTGACGCTGATCCTGTTTGGGCAGGAGGCGTCGTTGTACGCATTCGTCGGCATGTTTATGTTGATGGGCATCGTGAAAAAGAACGGCATCATGATCGTCGATTTCGCGCGACATCGCGTCGAAGCCGGCGAGGCAGCAGACAAAGCGATTCACGACGCCAGCATGGATCGGTTCCGTCCGATTCTAATGACGACGCTGGCCGCTGTCTTTGGCGCGATACCGATCGCGCTCGGTTATGGCGCTGACGGATCGTCTCGCCGGCCGCTCGGGTTGGTCGTGGTTGGAGGTCTGATCGTTTCGCAGTTCATCACGCTTTACATCACGCCCGTTATTTATCTTTATCTGGAGCAGTTCCAGGAACGAGTTCTGGATCGCACGTCACTCTTCCGTTCGAGGCGATCACCAGTCGTGGTTGACACACCCGCAGCGACTGAATCGTGACGTTACAGAAGATTCGAGAATGTTCAGAGTTCAACCTTTAGGTTGCAGTCTCGGGCTTTGAGCGAGCAAGCTAAAGCTTGAACTCTGAACTATTCTCGAATCCTCTTTGCGTCTTTCGCATTTGCGTGAGTAAATGTCACGCATGTCAACCCGGAACGAACCCGAAGAGAACGCCACCGGCACTGCAACACTCATCGTTGGCCCACAAGATCTCGCGAGCTCGATTTCAAGCGAGATAGGAGACGCGTTTCCACCAGTCCTCGCCACCGCGCGCCTGGTCGCACTGATGGAGATTGCCGCGTCGCGAGTGCTCCAGCCTTTGCTTGGACCAGGAGAGTTGTCGGTTGGCGTCACTGTCGATATAAATCACACCGCACCGACGCCGCTGGGCGCAGAGATCACGGCAATCGCACGCTACGCCGGTCGCGAAGGCAAGCTGTTTCTGTTTGAAGTCAGCGCTGCCGATCGCGGCGGAGAAGTTGGTCGAGGATGGCACAAGCGGGCGATTGTCTCGAGTGAACGACTGCAAAGCGGCGCCGCAAAACGAATCGGTTGAGGTGACTTATGCCAGTTACCAGACGAATTACCTTACGCCGAAAAAGGATTGCGAGGGCAGTTGACCAAGCGGTCTTCGAGAAAGAGTTTGCCCTGGAGAGCCTGAAGAGCGAGCGGCTTCGTGTCTCGATTCTGATTGGAGCCATCGTTAGCGCTTTGCTGCTCGTGATTGTGCTGGTTTCCTTCTTCTTTGACGACTTTCAGGCCGCATTTCATGGCAACTTCACGTCCTTCCTATTTGCCGTGGCCATCATCTTTGGAGTGAATGTTTGTTATCTCCTGGGCGAGCGTGTCGTGCTTGGCCGGATGATCAAGAACCAGCTGCGGCCGATTCCTGCTTTGAAGTATCTGAGTGCATTTGTTGAGACGAGTATTCCAACTGCCGGAATGATCGTCGGCTCTTTTTTCCTCGGACCAATCTACACGTTGTTCACGCCGGCTCCTTTTATTTATCCACTGTTCATTTCGTTGTCCGCGCTGCGTCTGAACGTGAGGCTATGTATTTTCACGGGAGCCGTGGCGGGACTGGAGTACGCGCTGCTGGCGATCTATTTCATCAAAACAAGCGCAGTAGGTTCGGTTGAGCCGATCCTCGCGGGCGTGCCGCATCATTTGTTTAAGGCTTTTATGTTGTTCCTGATCGGCGTCGTCACTGGATTGGTAACAATGCAGATCCGCAAACGCATTCTCAACTCGTATTCTGTGGTGGAAGAGCGAAACCGGATCTCGCGAACGTTTGGGGAGTACGTTTCGCCCGAAGTGATGGGCAAGCTGCTCGACCTCAAGCCGGATCTGCGAAGTGAAAACAAGAACGTGTGCGTGATGTTTCTCGACATCAGAAACTTCACGGGATTTGCGGAGAAGAGAAGTCCTGAAGAAGTGGTCCAATATCTGGAGTCGCTGTTTGAGTTCATGATCGAAATCGTGAACCGGCATCACGGGATCATCAACAAGTTTCTTGGCGACGGTTTCATGGCTGTGTTTGGGGCGCCGTTGTCAGACGGACGAGACTGTGCGAATGCGCTCGACGCAGCGCAGGAGATTTTGGCGAGAGTGGACCAGGAGGTGGAGGCAGGGACGATCCTGCCGACCAAAGTGGGTATCGGACTGCATGCGGGCGAGGCTGTCACCGGCAGCATCGGTTCTGCGCTCCGACGCGAGTATACGGTGATTGGCGACGTCGTGAATCTCGCGGCGAGGATCGAGAAGCTCAACAAGGAGTTTCAGTCGCAGCTCTTGATTTCGGAGATCGTGTGGCAGTCAGTGAATGACGATCAGAGTAGAGTGGTGCCGATGGGCAGGGTGGAAGTTAGAGGTCGAGAACAGGCGATTCAGGTTTATCAGGTGGCGTAAAATTTTTAGCCACGGATAACACGGATCTTCATCTGTTTTTATCCGTGTTATCCGTGTTATCCGTGGCTAAAATATTTACTTTCACTTCGAGCTCTCTTGTGATTTCAGTGGGTGTGTGATTGCGCGAGAATTGAATGGGAGTGCCGAAGGTGACGGATACCGTTCCGGGGCGGACGAAGAATTGTCGTCGTTGTTTCAACCCAAAGAGACCGCGAAGCATGATCGGGATGACCGGTACGTTGAGTTCGGATGCAAGCAGTCCGATGCCGGCCTTGAACGGTTGGATTTGTCCGTCCTTCGTCTCTGCTCCTTCCGGAAAGATCAGGATGCTGAAGCCTCGGTCAACTGCCTCGCCCGCATACGTAAAACTCTGACGGAACCCGCTCTGCCTCGGCAGTGAGAAAACATTGAAGAGCGCCGCTCCCAACGCATATGCGACCTTCGCTTTCACTCGCGCAAACCAGCCCAACGTCGCCGGCGGATAACGCCAATCGCGCAAGTATTCTCCCGACATCGCAATTGCCAGCCTTAGCCGCCAGCGCCACGGCAGTGCCGAAAGAATTAGTGCGGCATCGACGTCGGTAACGTGATTCGAAATAAACAAGACATTGTCTGCTCTTGGGATTCGCTCGGCGCCGATCACACGAACGCGGCACATGATCAATGTGAGTGGCAAAAGAAACAGGTGATAAACAATCGGACGAATCCACGTCATCGGAAAACGCATGGCCCAACGCGGATACGGGTAAACAACCGCTTCCGATTTTCCTCGACTAACGATTTGCTCGATGTCACCAATCGTCGTTGCTTCCGTGATCGCCGCCTCATCGAGCTCGATCTGGTACTGATCTTCCAATGCGCTCAACAACTCAACTCTGCCGAGTGAATCGAGTTTCAGATCATCACTGAGATTTGCTGAGGCATTCAGCGCTGAGGGCTGCACATGCGTAATCCGGCTGATCACAGGCAGACTCAACGGCGCGACGGCTTCGTTTGTAGTCGCTTTTGACGGCTGGTCTGCCATCGTCTTCATCGCTGCTGCAACTTGCGACTTGATAACTTTTCGCGTGCCGATGGTGCGAGGGAAGTCGCTCCTGGGCCAGAGGACCCAGTGACGAATTCGCTGAAACTCCGCCAGTGAATCGTTTGCACGTTGCACAGCTGCGCTCAGGTCTGCACGATCGTCGCGGGGAATCAGCACCGCCAATGCCTCAGTACCTTTTGGTCCATCGAGTGGAATTACAGTGCTTGCTTTTATCTCTGGCTGGCGATCGAGTGCGGCTTCGAGATCCGCGGGATAGATCTTTAAGCCTGCCGCAGTCACGATCGTGTCTTTGCTCCTGCCACGGAAATAGATATTGCCATCAGGACCAAACTCGCCGATGTCGCCCGTGTGAATCCAGCCCTGCTGGTCAGTGATCGTTTGCGCGCCGCCATTCCAATACCCTGGCGAGACATTCTCGCCGCGCACGAGGATCTCGCCGTTGTTGCTCAGCTTCACCTCCTGTCCGGCGACGGGTTTTCCGATCGAGCCCTGCTGCATGCGAAACGGATGAGAGAGACTCGTGAGAGAAGCAGTCTCGGTCATGCCGTATCCCTGAATAACTGCGTAGCCAAGCCGCCGCCAAAAAGTTTCCGTGTCGCTTTCGAGAGTTGCACCGCCGGTGATGAAAGCCCAGAAGCGCCAACCAAACTGACGATGAACCTTTCGGAACGTCCACCAGTTTCGCAGGAAGTGACGACGTTCAGCCGCGCGTACCTGCTTGTCTGAAACATCAGTTTTGACTTTCTCACGCAGGGTTTCGAGAACACGCGGCACCGTTACGACGACATTGATTCGTTCCTTCTTGACAGCGGCGATGATCTCCGAAGGCTTGTACGACTCGCGGAAGTAAACCTGGGCGCCGATGAGCTGCGGTATGAAGATGCCCATCAACTGTCCAAAGACGTGACTCAGCGGCAAGAGACAGAGAAAGCGCAGTGGATGCACGAGTTTTTCCCAGCGCGCATATTTTCTGAATTCGTTCTCAACGGGCGTGATGTTGGCAAGGAGATTTCGATGCGTGAGACAAACGCCTTTCGGCTCCGCTGTCGTTCCTGAAGTGAAGACGATCTGGACCAGGTCTGTAGGCTTGATCGTGTTGGCGGTGTAAGGCTGGTCCGAGTGTTTTAGATCCGCAAGGCTACTGAAAGCCAGACGTGGAACGTCGAGCTGTGGCTGCGACTCGTCAGCTAACAGCAGTTTCGCCGAGACTTGTTGCTGTACTCGTGCAGCAAAATCCGGCGCTGACTTTAGATCCAGTGGCACTGCGACAGCACCGCGCAACATGCAGCCGTAGAAAGCAGCAATCAACTCGGGGCTATTCTCGCCCCAGAAGAGCACGCGATCACCTCCACCAATATTTCTTTTTTCGAGTTCACGAGCGAACTGAAAGGCGCACGAAGCGAGACGCGCATAGGACCACCGCACCGTCCTCAGTCCACGCCAGTGAACGACGGCAGTCTGATTGCCGTGCGCGCGGCAATCATCGAGAAAATTGAGTAGCGTCTCCCTCATCTTCGTGAGAAACTCCCGCTCCATGCTCAAACCACTGAGAAGGCTCTTACTGCCGATCCTGATTGTAGCGGTTGGTTCCTCCGCCTTTACTTTAAACCATACAGCTTATTCGAGTGCCACAAGGGTCGTTGCCCAGAAGAGCCCGCCATTCGCGGGCGCGTTTGATGTCAAAAAATTTGGCGCAAAGGGTGACGGGAAGGCTCTCGACAGCCCCGCCATCAACAAAGCCATCGATGCAGCAGCCGCTGCCGGCGGTGGAACGGTCCTCTTTACTGCCGGCACGTATCGTTCATTTTCAATCCATTTGAAAAGCAATATCGCTCTATTTCTGGATCAAGGTGCGACGATCATCGCCGCCGATCCGAGAGACGGCGACGGCAAATACGATCTTCCTGAGCCCAATCAATGGGACCAGTATCAGGACTTCGGTCATAGCCACTGGCACAACAGCCTCATCTGGGGCGAAAACCTCGAAAACATCTCCATCCTTGGCCCAGGTCGCATCTTGGGCAAGGGATTGGTGCGCACCGGCAATCAGTCGCGCACTAAAGAACAGAATGATGTACTCGAGAAGCAAGGTCCGGATCCGAAGGCTGGTCCATTCGGATATCCAAACGCGCGCGATGCAGTCGAGCCTGGCTGGGGAAACAAGTCGATCAGCCTGAGACTCTGTCGCAACGTGATCATTCGCGACATCAGCATTCTTCACGGCGGTCACTTCGCCATACTCGCCACCGGCGTCGACAATCTCACCATCGACAACGTAAAGATCGATACCAATCGCGACGGCATCGACGTCGATGCGTGCAAGAACGTTCGCATCTCAAACTGCACGGTCAACTCACCTTTCGACGATGGGATCTGTCCGAAGAGCTCCTACGCGCTCGGCTACGCGCGAGTCACGGAGAACATGACCATCACGAACTGTCAGGTTAGTGGTTACGACGAAGGCACGCTTTTTGACGGCACGTACAAACGTGATTTCCGAAATGCAAACGGCACATTCAGTCCGACAGGACGCATCAAGTTCGGCACGGAATCAAACGGCGGCTTCAAAAATATCACTGTCTCGAACTGTGTTTTCGACTATTCGCGCGGGCTTGCACTCGAAGCTGTGGATGGCGCGTTGCTCGAGGACGTGACCATCTCGAATCTGACTATGCGGGACATCAGCAACTCGCCGATCTTCCTGCGACTCGGATCGCGCAATCGTGGTCCAAAGGAGACAACGAAAGTCGGCGCGATGCGTCGCGTGATCATCAGCAACGTGGTTGTCTACAACGCCGATCCGAAGTATTCGTCGATCATCAGCGGCATACCCGGCTACATGATCGAAGACGTGCAGCTCAGTAACATTCGCGTTTATGCAAAGGGAGGCGGAACGAAAGAGCAGGCTGCACTCGATCCGCTGGAGAGGGAAAACATCTATCCTGAGCCGACCATGTTCGGCGAGCTGCCTGCGTACGGGTTTTTCATCAGGCACATCAAGGGACTACAAATGCGCGATGTAGAAGTGAGTTATCTGAGTCGCGATCTGCGGCCGGCGTTTTGGCTGAACGATGTGAGCGGCGTCGAGTTCATTCACATCAAAGCGCAACGTGAAGCTGATGTGCCAACGTTCATACTAAAGAACGTTTCAGACTTTAGTATTCAGCAGAGCTCGCCATTGTCTGATCAAAGGATTGAGCGCATAGAGGGGAGAAAGAGTTTTTAGGCACAAAAAGCACAAAGAATTATTGAATGCGCGCGCCATTCTCAATAATTCTTTTGTGCTTTTTGTGCCTTTTTGTGGCTAACTTCCTCTTTGTGGCTATTGCCCGATTGGCGGGTCGTTTGCCGTCGCTTGTTGATTCGGATTGACGTGAATCGTGTTCGAGTCAGAATCGACGTAATAAAAATTCTTGCCGGTGGATGAAACTCCTGTCGGAACCTGCGGGTCGGCAGTGACCGTGTAACCCGGCTGCGTCGAAGTCGATTTCGGAATCACTTTCATGGTGTAGACGTAACCGTCGACAACCGGCGTTGTGCCGTCGAAGCGGCTGTCAAGGAGGTTTTCCTTGCGCATCTCCTCAAACGTCCCAAACGAGTTGCGCTGGTGAGCGTTGAAATAGAGCATCTGTTGCTCGGCAATCGAGCGCAGGGTCTTGACGGCCGCAGCTTCGTTGGCTGCCCGGACAGCAGCCTTCCATCCTGCGATACCCACGCCGATGAGTATGCCGATAATCGCAATAACGATCATCAACTCGATGAGCGAAAAGCCGCGCTGGTTCTTTTTATTATTATTTAGGGGTTTCATAAACTTCTCCTCAGGCACTTACACGTAGCCATTAAATTCAAGTTCCGATTTTCTGCTACGCTTGCCCGTTCTCCGTACCGCCGCTTAGTCTACTACAGGACCGCGCGAAAGATCACATTGGGATCACATCGCACCGCGGCAACTTTTCCGTGCGACGCGTGCTCTTAGCATGTAGAATGCAGGCCTATTCATGCGGAACCTCGAACCCATCAGCAGCGGACAGATAGCCAGCGTTAACGCCGTCGAACAGATCGAGCGGTTGCAAAGGGCTGTCGAAACTGTCATCAAGGGCAAACCGGAAGCAATCCGGCTGGCTATTGTGACGCTGATTGCCGGCGGACATTTGCTGGTCGAAGACGTTCCTGGCGTGGGAAAAACCACCCTGGCCCACGCGCTCGCTCGCGCCCTCGATTGCAGCTTTCAAAGGATCCAGTTTACTTCCGACCTGCTGCCGTCAGACGTGATTGGCCTTTCGGTCTACAACCAGCACAGCGGCGTTTTTGAATGGAAGCCCGGGCCTGTTTTTGCAAATGTGGTGCTCGCCGACGAAATCAATCGCACCACTCCGAAAACGCAGTCTGCACTGCTCGAAGCAATGGCTGAGCGGCACGTGACGGTCGAAGGCGTGACTCACGATCTACCGGCTCCGTTTATCGTACTTGCGACACAAAATCCGATCGAGCATCACGGCACTTATCCACTGCCCGAGTCGCAACTCGATCGTTTCATGCTGCGCTTGCGGATTGGCTATCCCGCCCCTGTCGACGAGCAAAAGATCCTGCGCGACCGTGAGTACACCGATCCATTGGACGAGCTCGAGCCGGTGATGAGCGCGCGTGAAGTTGTTGAATTGCAACAAACGGTCGCGACAGTCTCCGTCGACGATGCACTCGTTCAATACTTGATGCGGATCGTTGCAGCGACGCGCACTTCGGAGATGCTGGATCTGGGCGTGAGTCCGAGAGGAACACTGGCACTGTTTCGCGCCGCGCAGGCGCTTGCCTTAGGCGAGGACCGAACGTACTGCATTCCCGACGACATCAAGCGGCTCGTAGTTCCGGTGTTTGCGCATCGTATCGTGGTAAGCTCGCGATTCTCATCGTCGCTGCGCCGCAGTGAAGAAGCAGAAGCCGTCCTTAACGAAATCCTGAAAACTGTTAGTGTCCCGCTGTGAAGCCAGATCGTGCAGCTGCTCAAAGATCTTCCTGGCTGCGTGTGATTCTCGGCACACTGTTGGTCCTTGCCGGACTCAGCTCGGCGCTCGTCACCGTACTGGCCCGTCGCGCAAATGAGAGTGGGCTCGCTGGCGCGGCTGCGATCCTGTCGCTGCTGATCGCTTTGTTGCTGACAATCTTCATCGTTCCACCGCTCGCACGCTCAGCCAGAGTTGAAGTCGCAAATCTGGATTTTCCTTTCGAGCCGACGAGTGGCGGTGGAGTGTTTCTGGTAATCATCATTGTCGTCGGGTTCGCTGCGTGGAACACTGGAAACAATCTGCTGTTTCTGGTGTTCTCACTGCTTTGTTCGACGCTGTTCGTTGGCTGGGTGCACGCGGGCACTTCTTTGCGAGACCTGAAAGTTTCGGCGCGTTTTCCGGATCACATTTTTGCGGCAGAGCCTGCGCCGGTGATCGTAACGCTGCGCAATACGAAGCGTGTGTTGCCGTCGTTTTCGATTCTCGTCGAAGCGCGTGGTCCAGTTAATGAGGTTGAGCCGAAACGGCGGCGGCGTTACGTCAAACGTTTACTCGCTTACTTCAGTTACGTGCCACACAGGGCAGCAGCGGAACAAAGGGTCGAGCAACTGTTTCCCATGCGCGGGCATGTGCTGATCGATGGGTTTGAGTTGTCCACGCGTTTCCCATTTGGATTTTTCCGCCGCCGCCGTCGCCTGCGCGCTCGTAACGTGGATATCGTCGTGTATCCGAAGCCGGAAGTGATCAGCGACGAGTTGCATTTGTTGCCGATGTATGCGGGCCGTATGCCGTCGATGCGTCGCGGGGCGGGACACGATCTGTTCTCGCTGCGTGACTATCAGCCACAGGACGACTTGCGGCATATCGATTGGAAAGCGACTGCGCGTTCGCGACGGCTCACGGTGCGCGAGTTTACTTCTGAAGATGAGCGACGCATCACGATCGTGCTCGATACACGGCTGCCGCGCGAAGCTCGCGGTGATTTGACGGATCGATTCGAACGTGGCGTGGTACAGGCGGCGTCGCTGATCAAGCACTTCATCGACGAGCGCGCGGAAGTGAGACTCGTTTTGGGAAATGATGTTGGGCCGTTTGGTTCGGGAACGGAGCAGCTTTATCGCTGTTTGCGAAGGCTGGCTTTGGTGACACCGTCGAACGGAGATGGGCCGGGGATCGCGAACGTCACGTGGAATGTGGTTGAGCACGATTACGCGATTCTGCTGACGGCTGCGTCGCCCGGATCGATACCGGCGAATGTCTGGCGCACGAGCCACGTGATCTATCTTTAGCCGCAAAAAGGCATAAAACCTTTAGCCGCAAAAAGGCACAAAAGCACAAAAGATGATTGCCAGGTATTCACGTAACACAATCGTGCTCATGGGGGTGTGCTTTATTTTCTCTGGTGCGACGGGGTTGATTTATGAAGTTTTATGGGCGCGGATGCTGGGGCTGGTTTTTGGTGCAACGACGCTCGCGGTCAGTACTGTGCTCGCTGCATTCATGGGTGGCCTCGCGCTTGGCAGTGCGCTGGCAGGCAAGCTGGGCCAGAAGATCGAGAAGCCGCTCAGCACTTACGGACTGATGGAAATCGGCGTCGCAGTTTATGCGCTGCTGGTCCCATTTCTATTTCGTTGGATCGATAACGTTTACGCCTGGATCTGGCAACACCTCCATCCCGGATATTTCACCTTTAGTCTCTGGCGTTTCCTGCTTTCGGGCGCGGTGCTGCTTGTGCCGACGACGCTGATGGGCGCAACGCTGCCCGTCCTCGCCGCAGTATTGGTCCGCTCATCACGTGCTGATTCAAATTCAGTAACGCGACTCTACGCGTGCAATCTCGCAGGGGCGATCCTGGGAACGCTCGTCGCCGGGTTTGTCTTGCTACCTGCGCTTGGCGTTCGAATCACGATCGCTGTCGCCGCAGTAATCAATGTGCTCATCGGCATAGTCGCGATTGTCTTGCAGCGCAGGACTGACTTGGACTTCCGGGAACATCCGGTCCATCCTGAAAAAAATCCTGCAAATCCTGTCTCTAACTTTTGGTACTTCGCCGCGCTCGCTTCCGGGTTTGTCACGATTAGCACCCAAGTCTCATGGACACGCTCTCTCACCATGATCATCGGTTCGAGCACGTACGCCTTCAGCATCGTCGTCGCGCTCTTTCTAATCGGCCTTGCTATCGGCGCGTGGCTGGTCGCACGCAAGGATCGCTCGCAGCGATTGCGTTCTGCGATTCTGAAAGTCGAAGCACTGACCGCTCTCAGCCTGTTGCTCAGCCTGTTTGTGCTGAACGAGATT
>DASUYO010000084.1:0-8665 GCA_036377375.1 Pyrinomonadaceae bacterium | reverse complement strand
CGAGCGATCGAACAGATTCGCGCCGTGCCTGGGGTCGTTTCCGTTGGAGCTACTACCAAAGTTCCGCTGACGGGAGGTGGATCAACACAACCCTTCAGTGTCGAAGGCCGGCCCACGGCGGCAATCGCGGAGCAGCCGATGGCACAGACGCGTTACATCACTCCTGACTACTTCCAGACGATTGGCATTCCGTTGCGACAGGGACGTTTCTTCGACGACCATGATCGTGATAATAGCGTGCCAGTCGTAATCATCAGCGAGGCAATGGCGCGCCGATTCTTTCCGGGAGAAAACCCGATTGGCAGGCGGCTCACACCCTCATTTCATTCCCAGCAAGGGGCGCGTGAGATTGTCGGCGTAGTAGGTGATGTTAAGACAAAAGGGCTGGACGTCGATGCGTCTGCAATGATGTATCTGCCATACAAACAATCGCCGCTACCTTTCGTAAGCTTCGTGGTGCGGACTGCCTCGAACCCCGAAAGTTTGATCCAGCCTGTTTCGAAGGCGATCTATTCAATCGACAAAGAGCAGGCGCTCACTGACGTACAGACGATGGAGCAAGTTCTCAGAAAATCGCTCTCCGATCGGCGCTTCAACATGACGCTGCTGCTCACTTTCGCTGGGGTGGCGTTGATGTTGGCGGCCGTAGGAGTGTATGGCGTGATGAATTACACAGTCACGCTCCGCAATCGCGAACTGGGAATCCGGATGGCGCTGGGCGCAGACAAAATGGATGTGTTGCGGTTGGTGCTGGGCCAGGGACTGACGTTGACACTGATAGGCGTGGGAGCAGGATTGATATCGGCATACGCACTGACTCGTTTGATGGCAAGCCTTCTGTATGGGGTAACCGCGACTGACTATCTAACCTTCGGCAGCGTTTCGGCTGTGCTTATCGCAGTGGGACTTGCGGCTTCTTACGTACCGGCGCGACGCGCGACAAAAGTGAACCCGACGATCGCCCTCCGCGCTGAGTGACAGATGATTAGTGTCGGTTCTCCAGAAGATTTCAAGGTCCCTTACCAGTTCCGGTGATTCCAGCACTGCCGCAAACTGACCTACCCTTAAACCATTCTGTAAGGGAAGCAAGCACTCGCAGGAGACTCTCTGGCAGTTGAGACTCAGACATTTGCTTTTTGCTTTAAGAAGCACCACCGATTACGGACTTCCTGCTCTTCGGCTAAGAAAACGGGCGAACGGCTCTGTCCAATGATAAACATCACGCTCAGTTGCTGAAGCTTGATTTCAGCGGGCGTATTTCGGATTTGATGAGCGATGAAATTGTTGACAATTCTCCACCTATCTTTGAAGTCGTGCGTCTCTTGTTTGGTTATCGATTTCATTACGCGCTTATCGTCGATTAATTGTATCCCGCAGAGATAGCGAATCCAATCAGAAACTAGGACAAGTACCGCCGCGATCTACACCTCAGATGACTCGTTAGCTTCCCGGAGGTAAAACGTCGGGACGATAACTGGCCCAGAAGCTTAACCATGGTGGTGCGATGGAAACAAAATGACTCCACGTGCCTGGTTCAGCATTGGAATCTGGGTTGAAGCTCGAATAATCCGACACGTGCAAAATGATGAAGCCTTGCTCGACCAGGCCACTAATTAAACCGCTCAACGTGTGGCGGAACTCACGTGGTGGGGGAATTACTTCTCCTGACTCGCTGCGGTTATAAACCCATTCCTGATCTTCATAGACTATTTCGGCGCTATTAACGTACGGGTACCTAAGCGAGTATCCTTCGCCATTCCAATCTTTTTCCTGCATCCCCAAAAAGAATGGATTCGCGCACATGAAATGATAGATACCACCGGGGCGTAAGACACACGCCACCTGCTGAAATACTACGCGGGCGTTTGGTACAAAACCCAAAGAATAGCTGTGATAAACGATGTCGAATGCTGCCGCTTCAAAATGCGAGAGATCCTGCATGTCGCCCTGAACAATTTTAATGTCAACATTAAAACGGGCCGCCGCTTCTCGATCTCGGTTTAACTGAGCTTCAGACAGATCGAATACCGTGACATTCGCGTTAAGCAAAGCGAAAGCAATCGACTGCTGTCCACCACCACAAGCCAGACAAAGCACATCTTTACAAGCAACGTCTCCAAGCCTCCCTTCCGGATCGAGCATGTGTCGTGCAGAGATTGGGTCGAGACTCAACGCCGGACGCGTGAATAACGCGTCAGCTTCAACTAACGCTTTCCATCTCGCGATATTGTATTTGGTTAACTCGTCCATCAATGGGATATAAAGGTTTCCTCACGCTCAGCATACCGGTAATGCTCGATCGACCACTGGGGGAGCGACTTATGAGTAGGGAAGTGTTCAACGTTCAATAGTAGGTGAGCGAGCGATAGACGACGGATAGCGGTCTTGTGCCTTGTGAGTCTGTCTGCCATCTCGTCAGTTTCGTCCAGTTACCATGCGCATCGAGCTGATCTGGAGTATTCGACTCTTTTTTCGTCGATCCGTCTTTGTTGAGCACGACCTCATCCAGCAGCGCGTGCTCGACCGAAATTGTTCCGGTTTTTTGGAGCGAGCCGTCGGGGCCGTATTCTTCGACCTGTTGAGCGGTGCGGACGGTCTTATCGGCGATTGACCCATCGGGCTGATAAGTAGTTGTTTCGCTGCGTTTCTTTTCAGCTTCATAAAAGCTCGTTGAAGCCAGGGATCCGTCCTCACGGTAGGCCTTTCGCTCGGTGGTTAGCAGAAGCGGACCGTCGAAAATGTTTTTAGCTTGTTGTAGCAAAACTCCCTGCGCGTTGTACTTGCTGACTTCAATCGCGTGGCCGAACTCATCTCGCTTGAAGGTTTTCTTCGAGCTTAGCGAGCCGTCGCCGTTGTACGTTAGTTCTTCTTTAAGGAGGCCCTTGTCGTCGTAAACATCCACCGTCCGCAGCCACATTCTGCCGGCGCCATCGTAGTTGATGGCTTCCGTCATTTTTCGACCGTCGAATTTCATCACGATTCGGCGACTGAGCACGCCCTGGTCGTTATAGATATGTAGATCAGTTCGATTGCCGTCCTGATTGAACGAGGCTTCCATTTGCGTCACTCTCGGTCCCTCAACGTAGTCGCCGTCTTTCGAAACAAACGTGGCGACTTCCACTCTAAAAGTGCGAACCGGTCCTTTTAGAGCGTAAGTTAATTCGGCGTCCGATCTTTCCTGAGCGTGGCCCACAATCGACATTAGTGCAACCAGCAATACAACCTTCAGAGTTTTCATATTGTTTTCACCTCTATCGCGCGGGTTGAATGTATATTACAGGAATCCACGTTTTTCAGGTTAGGTTTTGGGCTCAGAGTGCGGCGGCAAAAAAACCGAAATCGAATCTACGGATAAGTCGCACGAAAATATGCGTTGCGGTGTTTATAAGGTGAAGATTCGAAATTCTTGAGCGGGAACTTAGGTCCTCGTATGCAAAACTTAATTCAAGACATCCGTTACGCCCTTCGCAGTCTAATCAAACGACCCGGTTTTTTCGTCGTCGCCGTTGTCACGCTTGCATTCGGTATCGGCGCGAACACCGCGATCTTCTCTGTAGTTGATGCCGTGTTACTGAGTCCTTTGTCCTTTCCCGAACCAGAGCGGATTGTCGTCGTTGAAGGGACTAATCTTAATTTGGGGATACCGGAGGGTGGCGCCACGTCTGTTCCTGATTTTTCTGACTGGCGAAATCAGAGTTCGTCTTTTGAACAGATCGCAGGCTTTGTCGCGGGCGGCGCAGTGCTCGTCACTAATGATGAACCTGAGCGGGTGCGCGGCACCAGTGTAACGGAAGACTTCTTTCGTTTGTTTCGTACCGCACCATTGAAAGGTCGCCTCATTCAGGCTGACGAGTTTAAGGAAGGAAATGACAATGTCGCTATACTGAGTTATGCGCTCTGGCAACGACGCTTCGGCGGAAGCGACAGCGTGATCGGATCGAAAGTTCAGATTAGTAACTTCAGTACAACGATCATTGGCGTTATGGCGCCGGGGTTCGATTACCCGACTCAAACCGAAACCTGGTTTCCTTTGCCAATAGATCCTGCCAAAGAAAAGCGTTTCAATCGTTTTCTTACCGTGGTTGGTCGTCTCAAACCGGGTGTCGATATTGAACAGGCTCGATCGGAGATGACCGTCATCAGCGAAAGGCTGGCTCAGAATTATGTTGAAACTAACCGTGGATGGAATGTCAAACTAACAAAACTGCACGATCGACTTGTTGGTAAGCTACGTCCCTCCCTCTTGATTCTTCTTGGCGCTGTCACGCTTGTGTTGTTGATCGCATGTGGAAATGTAGCGAACTTACAACTTGCGCGCGCGACTTACAGGCAAAGAGAGATCGCCGTTCGAACAGCCCTGGGCGCAACCAGGCTTCGCATCGTTCGACAACTGCTTACGGAGAGTGTGCTGCTTTCGATAGTGAGCGGAGCAGTGGGACTTGCGCTGAGCATCTGGTTAACCAGACTCCTCGTTTCGATCAGCCCGCCGAATAGTCCTCGATTTGAAGAGATCGGTATGGACCTCAGAGTTTTCGGTTTTGCTTTTGCTGTCGCCTTCGTAACCGGTGTTGTTTTTGGCTTAGTACCTGCGATTCAAACTTCTAAGATCGATCTCAATGAAACTCTCAAGGAAAGTGGTCGATCGGGATCTCAAGCTCGACGTAACCGAATTGGCAGCGCGTTAATGGTTTCCGAAATTGCACTTTCATTCATGTTGCTTGTCGGCGCCGGGTTGCTAATCAAGAGTTTCATTCGCTTACGCGACGTGAATCCGGGCTTCAATCCTTCAAACATGCTTACAATGCGTCTCTCACTTCCTGCCGGCAAATACCAACAGGGTGAACCACGCGTGCAGGTGTTCCGGCAGGTTGTTGAACGAATCAGCGGCTTGCCCGGAGTCGCATCTGCGGGTGCAGTGACCCAGTTGCCGCTTCGCGGAGATACCTTCGATCTCGGCCGCGGATATCTGCGGGAAGGGGATCCACAGACATCTGAGGCCGCAGGCAATGCCAATTTTCTTAGCGTGACGCCGACGTACTTCGACACGATGCAAATACCACTTAAAGCGGGGCGTGTCTTCACTGAACGCGATACCAACGATGCGCCCAAGGTCATGATCGTCAACGAAACTATGGCCCGTAAACTTTGGCCCGGAGAGAATCCCGTCGGTCGAAAAATTTGGGTTTGGTACGATGAGAAGTTTTTCCGTGAAATCGTCGGTGTTGTCGGTGACACACGTCAATCCCTCGACAGCGAAGCGGAGTCTCAGATGTATGTACCTTTTGCCCAGGATGCAGGGTGGGGCACTCTTTCTTTTGTGGTAAGGACCAACGGTGAGCCCACGGATTTAACCGGCGCCGTCCGCAATGAAATAAGAGCGGTCGATAAGGGGGTTCTAATTTACAACGTCAAGACATTGGATGACGTTGTCGCGATAGCGGCTTCCCCTCGTCGGACGCCAATGTTGCTGCTCAGCTCTTTTGCGGGTATTGCGATGTTGCTTGCAATGCTCGGAATCTATGGTGTAACTGCTTATTACATAACCCAACGTACTCATGAGATAGGAGTGCGCATCGCTCTTGGCGCGCGAATGAGCGACATACTCATGCTGGTGCTATCCCGTGGAGTTATCTTCGCGTTAATAGGTATCGCAATCGGTATTGCAGGCGCGTTTGGTCTAACACGTTATCTCACAACGCTGCTTTTTGGGGTGCAACCCGTTGACGTGATGACCTTCCTTAGCGTCGCTGCGATATTACTGATCGTGGCTCTGTTGGCGTGTGTAATACCGGCGCGAAAGGCAGCAAAGGTCGATCCGTTGGTTGCCTTAAGGTACGAGTAAAAGACTTGGGATTTGGGATTTCGGATTTTGGGTCAGCAAGTACAAGAAAAGGCCACTCCGGGAAGTAGCCTTATCGAGTGCACACCGCAGACTAATGCTGCTATTGCGGATACTGTTCCGTCAGGCGGTGCCGTTGTTCCAAGTTGATAACCTTTTGTGCCTTGATGGCTTCTAAATCTTCCTTTATCAGGTCGTGAGGCCTGACATGTTCCGGGAAGCTTCTAGTTGCTTCGATAGCAGGTAGGGATTCGATGTTGACGCTCTTGCCTGCCATAAGTGCCTCGATATCTTTTTGTGAGATATCCCGAGGCCTGGAAGTTTCCTCGAAGCCTCTAACGGTCTTACCCGCTTTCAACTCTTCGACCTGCTGTTCAGAAAAATCAAGAGGCCGAGCAAAGCCTTCTTGAGCATATTCCTTTTGTGCCATACAGCCTCCTTTTGTTGCTACCAAACGTAAAGTTCACGGATCTCGATGTTTCCACCAACGCCAACCTCAAAGAAGTTGACGGGCCGATTGGCCTCCTTTGCGTGAACACACAGTGCCAGCATCGCTCCAGTGACATCGTCATCGGGGTTTGTAAGTTTCCGCCAACCTAGCCCGGCGACGTAAACCCATGCATTTACAGCCTGATTATTTGTCCAGAGTCCTATGATTCTTTTACCATTTTGCCACATTGTTCGTCTCCTTTCAGACGTGTACATATAGCTCTTGGTCAGAGCCGTTCTTTACTAGAAATTCCGCGACAATTGGGTTCCTGATCTCAGGGTGAGAATTTAGAACCCTCTCACCATGTAATGACTAAAACTTGAGATTCGTTAGACCACTGAGATCCAATTGGGATTCCGGTGATTGCAGGCGTCTTCGAGGATGAGTTGGTTGCCCTTGGGCACTTACGCGCGCATTACGCGTTAGAGGAACCAAGGTAATTCGACACAAGGTTCGATGCCAAGTCACATGCGAACACGCGATGACCTCAATTACTATCGCGGATACACATGGTGGTTTTTGCGAGAGGCCAAAAAGAGAAATCCAGGCCTGAGTCTGGACGGCACAGCGTGGAGTGCGCCAGGTTGGATTGGCAACGGCGAGTTCTGGTCGCAGGATGGTCTACCAGCTAAGCTTCAGCGGAAGTTTTCTACCAGCATCAGGTCCACGCTAAACGGATCGACCTGCGAAAACAGAACGTACCGACCGTCGGGTGAAAGGCTAAGGCCAGCCTGCGGCAAATACTTGATGTCGAAGACCTTCTCAGCAGTGCCCTTAGCGAAGCTGAAAAACTTCAACGAGTTTCCCTTAATCCAACCTGCGTAACCCGGAGGACCAGGTTCAATGAAGTAGATCCCATCCGCCACAACCGCGAACTGGAGTTGGCCGGCTGGACCGAGCACCCTTGTCTCCTCACCGCCGGCAACTGGAACCTGCCACACATCAGAGTCAGCCAGTTTTTTCTGGTAGTAGACTTTTTTCCCATCCAGAGACTCGAAGGGTATCGCTCCCCCCTGGTGCGTCACCTGCACCGCCTGCCCTCCTTCAGTCGGCAGGCGCCAGATTTCCAATCTGCCGGTGCGGGTCGACCCGAAATAGATCCACTTGCCGTCATGTGACACGCTAGGTGTCACGTCGTCGCTGGGATCACTCGTGAGGCGTAGCGGCACTCGAGTTTCCGTATCTATCACAAAAATCTCCGCCTGACCTTCCTTTTGGGAATCGAACACGAGATGCCGTCCATCCGGAAACCAGCGAGGCGTTCCCGAGGAGGTCTCCAATGAGGTCAATTGCACTGGATTCGAACCATCGCCGTTACACACCCATATCTCCTGATTTCCTGTCCTGTCCGACGAGAACGCAACCCGCGAACCGTCTGGAGAGTACTGTGGGTTTTGCTCCTGGCGAGTCGAGGCGATCAGCCTCACCGCAGCAAGGGGCTTGGTCCCGCCAGATACTTCGGACCGCCAGATGTGGGAGTTCCAGGTCCACACCTGGTACACAAGGCGATTTCCCTGCCTGGAGACAGTTGGTTGATAGCTCGTCTTCCCAAGCGAAGCTAAAAGCACCGGTTTCTCAGAATCTGAAACAGAAACTCTCCACAGCATCCCGCCTATCCACGGCGGGCCTGCAGAACAAACGATTTCCCGTCCGTCCGCGGTCCAGGCGGGATTGACAACCCAAGGCTGCGGAACATCGAGACGCCGGGCCGCGCCAGTCGGTCGGTAGTCTTCCGACAGCGGAACCACATAGAGCTGAGGGTTGCTATTAGAGATCACGCGAACAAATGCCAACGCTCGGCCATCCGGTGAGAAGGCAGGATTTGTGTCGGCCAGCGCTGGCGCCGGCGGAGTCGTCAAGCGTCGCTTTTCTCCGGTGGTAACCGACAACAAATACAGACCGGAAAGCTCTCCGGGCGACGCACGGTCCACCGTCACCAGGTACTTGCTGTCCGGTGACCAGGACAGGTAAGGAGGATCCAAAGATGGCCCCCAGAGCAACTCAGGAGCTGTCTCTGCCAGTCTCCGTTCTGGCCCGCCTATCGCAGGGATCAGGACCACCTCATCTCTGTCGCCTCGTTCTCGAACGAAGGCAATCGAGCGACCGTCGGGTGACCAGGCAGGAAACTTATCGACCGCGGGATCTGAGGTGAGACGTAAGGGCGGACCACCCCCGCCAATCTGTTTGACGTAGATGTCGAGATTGTCCAGCTTCTCGCCAAAAGATGCGAACGCCACCTGACTGCCATCAGGCGATAGCGACGGCATCCCCTCGTAGCCTGGATCTGTTGTCAAGGGAACGGCAGTCAGAGCAGGTTGCGGTGGTCCAGGTTTTGT
>DASUYO010000083.1:0-15973 GCA_036377375.1 Pyrinomonadaceae bacterium | reverse complement strand
GACATCGACGTAAGGGATCACCCAATCGGCGCCAGCTTCAGTTGCGACGATTCCCAGGTTCTGTCGCGACCAATTCATCATCAGTATCTGGCCACGCATCGCGTCAGTGTGCGTCGTTGGATGTTCCGGATTGAAATCCTGGTCCGGCGGAACATAACCGATCACGTCAATATAGATCCCCTGCGTTTTGATGCCGTGATCGAAAAGCAGTTGATAGTTCTTCAATAGATGCCCGAGTTGAAAGCGAGCGTTCAAATACGCCTGAGGCCCGCCGTCCCAATGGCGCATTAACGGAATTTGACCTTGCTTTGAATCACCAAAGCGAGAACCTGGGAATTGCCGCGGCGGTATGCGAGCGTCTTCTTCGTGAACAGCAAATTGCTCGTTATATGAAGGAGCGTCGAGATAGTAGTCACGATATTGATCGTGAAAGATGACTTGATAGCCAAGTTCACGACAGGCATCGGTCAGGCGCTTGATGCCGTCCCAACCACCCGCAGCTTCGGGAGGTGGCAATGGATCAGGGTGTTGACGATCGTAACCAAGATGCGGCCAACCGGAAACGTAAACCAGTAAACGGTCGAGGCCTTTCGCCTTCAATTCCCGAAGTTGACTAATCCGTTCATCAAAAGTTGTCAGGCTGTAATTCTTCGCCACGTCTTTTGTGTCGTAACGATCACTCGTTGGAACAAGATTTCGAAGTATGCTCACGCGGGTTTGGGGAATGCCAAATAGATCCGCAACTGCGGGAGTACGAGCAATCTTCTCTTTGAGGGAAACAAAAAGACCAGTCTCTTTCACGTATTCGCGATATCGCTTCGCCATTTGGACGTAATTCCCATCGGCGAAGAAAGCAATTCGGCAGGTGCGCAAATAGCCGAAGCGATTAAGTTGTGATCGCCATTGAGGTCCAACGACTGTTGGTCCACCCGCCGGATGTGAAAACTGATAACTTGCATCATCCGGAGTCTCGATAATCACCATCGCGGCCGACTTTCCTTTTTGGAAACCCCACCAGGACATCGACCACGACTCAATCACGTGACTCTGCAACAAACTATGATCGGATGCTGCGATTTTCCCCTCCGCAGTGATGGTCCGAATCGGGTAATACTCTTTGGGCCAGTTTCGTGGTAACAACGTTCCGCGGCCGTTACTTAACAATGTGTAATCGACATCGTGCGCATCAACGGCAGCCGGCCAGTTGAGTTGGCGCAGCGTGGCCTCTCTTTCGTTCGCGACGACGTCGAACACAACCTCTTCCGATTTACCCTCGAGACAAATTGTCAGAAAGAGATCTAAATCGGCGTTAGACCAGCCGGAGAGAACAATCTTAACTCCTGTTTTGAACCCAGTGTCATAGGGAATGATCGAAATCTTCCTGGCGTCCGCAATTCGTAGAGAGATCTCGTCACTTTTTGAACGAACGATCATATCGCCGAGTTTGGAGGGCATTAATTGCCATTGCGCCGGACCTGCTTGGATGCTTAACGCTAAGTCAGTTTCGTTGAGACGGAATGAATTGACTTTGCCTTTAACGAGCCATTTGGAACCTTCGTGAGAAGCAGTTACAGGCATCCCTCCCCACTGATCGCGGGAGAGGGTTTGGGCATGACTGGCAGCCGCGATGAAGAGAATGAGAATGATCGATTTGAGTAATTTCATTTTATTCAGCGACAACCAACCAAACCGCAGAGACGAATTCAAGTATGCGCAACTCAAAATCACAACAATCTGTTTCGATCGGAAGCATCGATAGGTGGAAGCTTTTCCACCGCAGACTTAATCTCGTCATCCGTATATTTACTCGCTGCACGTCGAATCAACGGAAACAATTGCTGTGGTGGCCATTCGCCGAGTTGTTGATACGTCCACTTCCGGCCAAACGCGAACGGCACGAGAAAACGCAGGGCCTTTCGAATACTGCGGCCATCCGTGGTTTCATAATTCCACAGATCAATTCCTACATTCTCACCGAGACGAGCCAACAGCATCAGACCATCAAGATTGCCGCAGCTGTATCCCCACGCTTTTGTGCGCGCGAGTTCAAGCGGCTGACGACCGTCTGACTCGATCTGCAGGGCAATCCGTTTGGAGCGTGCGCCAAGCAAGACATCACGCGCGAGGTCTCGCTTACGAAGAAACAATGCAAACGAAACGACCTGAACATCGTAATAAGTGCCGTGGTTGTTCTTTGCTGCCGATTCGTCTCTACCGTTCTTGCTCTCCAACATCCACTGCAGAAATCTGCCAAACCATTCTTCCATGCCTTGTTGATCGTTGGCAGTCCACGCCTTGGAACCCGCAAGCAATCCGATCGCATCAACAACGCGAGTTAAACCTCGGGTTTCAATCAAGCCGATTCCACGACCCGTGTTGATTCCAGGAATGCCTTGAGCAAACTGGAGGTTTGCATTCATGCGGGTTGCCGGATCGAGAAAGAAGGTGCGAAGCAATTCGGTTGCTTTTGCTGCGTAATCATCTTTCTCAAAAAAGTAGTAGGCGAATGCGAGCGTTTCGACCGTATCCTCCATCTGATCTTTGACACGATGGTTATTTATCTTGTCGATTTCAGGATTACGTTCGCCATCTCGTCGAATATAAGGAAGACCGTTTGGTTTCGCAGGATCGGGCCAGAAGTACGGCGCCTGACTCATGTAGTCGTGCTTGTCACCGCTGGGAGGAGTCGCCTCTTTAGTGGTTACTGAAAACGGACCAAGGTTCAAAGCTTTATCGGCGTCACGTTTCAGTTTGGCGACAGCTGGCGAGAGACTGGGGTCTTGTTGTTGAATACGCTGTTTTGCTGCTTCGAGTGACTTGGGATTGAGAAGAAAGACGCGAGGTGAGGAGCCATCAGCTTTCCTGAATGCGTCGATGGTCCCTCCTGCCAAAACAAGCAACGTGATCGCGACGATTATTCTCCGGTACTTCATCTCGATTAGCAGTGGGCCTTGCACAACATTCGGATTTAGCATTCCTGGTCTTTGTGTTGTTTCGTGTGATGCGCGTGGATCGTCAGTCCGGGAGAAATACGATCCACGCGCATCACACGAATATAACCTGTTCGGAAGCAGCGCTTGTCAAAAGGCGGTGACTGAGTTTTCAATCACCGCCATTCAATTCCAACGATCTGGTGAAAAAAATTTACGGGATCTCACGGTCTGTTGGAGATCCCCTTGCTTCAGAAACTAAAAGTTTATTCTGAGAGATGCCTGCATCACGCGCGGGGTGCGAGCTGTCGTCGGTGTTCCAAACGTTGTTCGCGTTTGCTTCACCACTGCAGTACAGGTGTTGCCAGCAACCGTACAAGCTTGCCCTGGATTAGCGTTGACCTGTACCACTCCATACGTCAGCGCGCCGTCAATATCGTCGAAGTTAGCACGGTTGAAAATATTGAAGACTTCCCAACGTAGTTGAATGCCGCGGCTCTCGCCGATCTTGAAATTCTTAAAGAGCGCAACGTCGTTGTTCAGGATCGAGGGAATGCGCACGGAGTTTCGTGGCATGTTTCCGATCTGCCCCAATCCGGTTGGATTGGTAAAACAAGCCGTGTTGATTACAAACGCCGAACCCGTTAGATCTGCTCCGCTCGCGCCCCTAACTGGATCGCAAATGATATTCGGACGTGCGTTCACCGTGCCTCCAGTGAAATCCGTAATCATCGTGCAGACCGTCGCCGACGTTTGAATTGTTCCCGGTGGACATGTTTGACCTGCAGTAATTGTTGCCGTGCCGGTCGTGTACGTGACGGTAAGATTCTTCGGCCGTCCGGTGGCGTACGAACTGGTACCGGACAACTGCCAATCGTCAAAAACTGCTTTTACGAGACCATTGTTAAATTTCTTACTCAGCTTGGGAATGTCGTAGATGTAGTTGACCGTCAGAATGTGGGTTTGGTCAAAATCCGATGGTCCATAATTGAATGACTTGTAGGGCCGCGGAAAAGAAACATCGGACGAATCATCATTCGCGTAGTCAAACGACTTCGAATAGGTGTAGGCCACACCGAATTGAAAACCTCGCGTGTATCGTCGATTCAGCTGGACCTGAAGGCCGTTATAGTTCGACGTTCCTGAGTACATCACGAGGTTGATGTCACCATATCCTCGATAGGGCCGCAAAAAGTCGTTGTTCTTAACGCTGCTGGCAGTGAGAGGATCGCGGTTTTCAGAATGACACGGAACGCCGTACTTCGCCGCTATAGTGCAATCAACAAAGCGAGCTGCATCAGGAACGGCGTTAATGTTTCGCCGCTCGCCCAGATGTCGCGCAAACGCGCCGACATAACTAACCTCCAGTACAGACTTGAAACCAATCTCTTGTTGAACTCCAAGGGAGAAGTTTGCCGTGCTTGGAATGTTTGAGTGCGCCTCCAAAGCACTAATCGTCACTGGGAACAACGCCGCGGTATTCGTTAGGTTAGCGAGATTGTCGATGTTGCCGTTCTGGATGGCGAAGGTGCGTTGTTGGGGTGGATTGTTTCCCAAACTACTCGCCCCGCCGGTTCCACCACCCACGCGAGGCATGTGGTAGAGACCACCCATTCCGCGAATAACCGTGCGGCCTTGCCCATGAATGTCCCAGGCAAAACCGATTCGTGGTTCATAGTAGATTGTCGGCGTCTCTCGATAGGCTCGAGGTGTGGTCGGATCGGTCGGTAAAGCCAGACCGTTTGTATTATCTCCAGAGCCAGGAATGATGGCTCGAACCAAATTTTTATTAAACAGCGTTCGAGCTGGGTTGTTGATCTGGCGAGGGTCGATAGCAAACTGATTTGCTGCAGCGCAAGCGGTACCAAATGCAGGAACGCCATTGGGTTGACCATTGCAATAAGGTATGTAAAGCAATGGAGCGTTGGCTGGGTTAAACTTCGCGGGATCAAAGTTGGAACCTTGCCCGTCGAGTTGAAATTGACCCGACGTATATCCAAACCGCATCCCATAGTTGAGTGTTAATTGCCGTGAAATCTTCCAGGAATCCTGTCCATACCATTGAACCTGGTTCAGCTGCAGGTTGGTAAACGGACGCGAGCTTTGCTCGGTGTAGGTGTTGAAATTCCCTAATAACGCATTCGCATATGCAAAGCCGGTGTTGCCCGCAGCAGTGGTGAATCCGTTGGCGTTGTCCGTACCAAAATCCAATTGACCTGACCACGTGCCACCAGGCGCCTCACGATTGAAGAGTCTTTCCACGTACACGCCAAACTTGAAACTGTGATCACCTCTCGTATAGGAAACGTTGTCAGATAGTGATGGTCTTATATGATCTTCACCAACCTCGCCCCAACGATTCAACCAATTGATGTTTGCTGGATTCCCAACAACGCTTCTCCATCCAGTCACGACTGGTACTAAATTCAGTTTGTTGTTCTGAGGAAACAACTGGGGCGCTGTGTAGTTCAGAGTGTCTCTTCGCAAACCTTCGGCAAAGCCAGTGGTAGGAATGAAACCTTCGGTGTCTGTTCTCCAGCCAACGTTGAATTCGTTTACAACGGCTGAATTAAAAACGTGAACCCAGTTCGCAGATCGTCCGTCATCCGTATACAGATAATGTGATCGGATACCCCACCGGTCGACGCCGCCTGTGCCGTTGGGCCAGCCTGATGTGGCAGTACCTTCGTTGTCTGACGTCCACCATTGCGCTTTGAAATAGATCGAGTCGTTGTTGGTTGGTTTCACGTCGAATCGAACTAAGTAACTGTGTTTCGGTACATCGACGCTTCTTTGGAACACATATCGACCGGGGTTGCTGGCAATCGGTGAATTAGGAAGTGGAAAGTAGTTGAGAAGATTTTGAGTGCTCTTGTTTATGCGAGCTGATGGAATCTTGTTCCCGGGAAATGGCAAGCCTGTCAGCGGATCCAAAACTTGAACTGCGCCGTTTGTACTTCGCGACTGCGAAAAATCGCCGATTCGTTCGAGCGCGGTTGGAACAGTTACAAAGACAGGATCCGTTGGAGTGATTGTGTGCGGCTTTTCGAGATTGAAGAAGAAGAACGCTTTCCCTCTCCAGAGCGCTGGCCCACCTTCACCGAAACGGGGCAAGGGCATTGGACCACCGTAATTGAATCCCCAGTAATTGAACCGGTATAGAGCTCGCTTTAAGCCAGCCTTGTTATTGAAAAAGTTTGCCGCGTTCAGGGCTTCGTTACGAAGAAAGTAATATGCAGTGCCGGCATAATCTCGTCCGCCGCCTTTGGTCACGATGTTAATCATGGCCCCGCCGTTGTTGCCGTATTCTGCACTGTAGTTATCGCGAAGGACCTTTACCTCACCGATCGCATCAATACTAGTTGTAAGACTCAGCAAGTTACTTCCGCTTGGTTCACTTGCATTCAAACCATCAACTGTTGCCACGGTTGATCGAGAACGTTGTCCGGAAAAGTTTGGCAGTGTCGTACCAAAACCATTTCCAACGGCTTCGACGTCGGGGATGTTTGAAGTCCCAGGAAGCAAACGCAAAAGCGAAGTTACATCGCGCCCTTTTGTAGAAATCAATGCCAGTTGATCGGAAGTTAACCGTGCCGTCAGGTCACTCGTTTCCCTTTCGACCAAGGTTCCTTCCGTGGTCACGCTAACGGTCTCCGAGACTTGACCCGTTTGCAGCTTGATATCACCGAGCGCGAGATTTTCATTCGCGCTGAGTATCACGCCGGTTTGTTCAAGCGTTTGGAATCCCTGCTTTTCGACCTTGAGGGAATAAGCTCCCGGCTGTAATGCGGCAAAGGTGAACCGGCCATCGTCATTGGTTGGGCTGCTGCGTGCCTGGCCCGTCTTGTTACTCACGATGGTAACGGTAGCGCCAGGAATGAATCCGCCATTGGCGTCAACCACAGCACCGGAGATTGAACCAGTAATTGTCTGTCCGCTGATCGCGACGCTGGACGCGAATAATGCGAGTAGAACAAACAAGATCCTCAAACAGTTAGCACTCGACATGGGACATCCTCCTCAAGTAGTTGCAAATACCTCATCGGCCTCATCAAGAATCGGTGGCAAGTTAAATTGTCTTTACTTAGGACAATTTGGATATGACCTCGTGTAGCGGACAGTCGCTCCTCGCAAATTTTCCGGTTTAGTTGCCGAGCTGATTGATCCGCTGCTTCATTCGAGGCGCTCGACTAGCCTCTAAGAAAATCGTTAGCCGAAATTCAGTCTTTTTGTTGGCGCTCTCGCTGCTGCTTCTCCTCGAGCGCAAATGCCCTTTGCGCGCGAACGATGTGCTCGCGCATTGCCTCGCGCGCCTCTTCCGCATTTCGAGAACGAATCGCACGATAAACTCGCCGGTGCAGCTCAAGTGCTTCGTTGAAATCATGTGCTCGCTCGATCGTGTCGCGGCGGCGTTCGTAGAGGATTGCCGAAACCATTTCAACCAATGTCGCCAACGTTGGATTACCCGAAGCAGAAGCAACTGCACGATGAAAGGCAATATCGTGGACAAGAAACTGTTGTGGATCCTTCAGTGCTGCAAACATCTCAGCGATCTCTTCGGCCATAGTGGCTAACTGATCGCCCGTCGCTCGCTCAGCCGCTAGTCCCGCCGCTCCGACCTCCAAAATCGATCGAGTCTCGAACATATGGTCGTAGCTGAATCCGTGTAATTCGGCGAGTAAACGTAATGGTTCACTATCCAACGCGGGCGGTCCGTCAACCAGGAACGTTCCCGCTCCCTGCCGCGATTGCAAGACACCCATGGAGATCAATGAGCTCAGCCCAGCGCGCAAAGAGGGACGACTTATTCCGAGTTGTTTTGCCAACTCACGTTCGGGTGGGAGCCGATCGCCGGGTTTGAGTTCCTCGCGCTTTATGAGTCCGTAGACTCGCGCAACCACTTGCTCGGTATTTTGAGAAGAACGAACCGGCTGAATGATCTGCAAATGCACAGCTCTTGAATTGGTCATAACAATTTACGCCCGCGAGGCGCACTTATAATACCGTTCCCGGTAACGGTCAAGAGATTTTACAGAAAATTTTTGCAAACTTTGTAGTAGTTCCGGGCAAAAGTGGTCAACCAATTCCTCTGGAACTGACTATTGTTCTAACCAAAGTGGGGTTTGAGTTTATGCTTTGGGCGTTGATTGCGCAGAAAATAGGACCTATAAGACCTATTGGACCTATTCGATTGACCACTGACAAGCTTATCTCTTTGAGGCCTGCCAAAAACTCCGGCTACTGCCTTTCAATTTCTTGTTCATGAACTTCTCATTCATGATCAGAAAAGCACCAAGTCCGTGAAAGTCGTTTGTAGCTCGCTTTCGGCCGTAGTAATAAGCGAGGTCCGCGACATTCGTGCCTTCGCAAATGTCGATGATATTTGTCATACCATCGGTATCAAGAGAGATCTTCGTTAGCACACCAGCGTATCCGTTGCTGACAACGGTCTGATAAGTCTTAGCGACGTAACCTCGATCGACCGCCATCGCCGTCACGTACGTGTACATGCTTGAGCTTGACGTCTCGACCCAATTCGCCGGGTCCTCGCCTTTATCAACCACTTGAAACCAAAGTCCCGTCTTTTGATCCTGATACCTGGCCCACGCCTTCACCAGCTGCCGAAGTTGAGCAATCAATTTCGGTCTTGACGGATGATCCTTCGGCAAGAGCTCGAGCACCTCAATCAGCGTCATTCCAAACCAACCCATCGCGCGACACCATATCTCAGGTGAATGTTTAGTTTCTTTATCGGCCCAGGTTGCCTGCCCGCTCTCGTCGTAAGCATGAAACATTAAGCCGGTCTTTGGATCGTTTAAATGACTCGCATAGATCAATAACTGCCTCGTCGCCTCATCGTTGGTGTACTTGCTATCGCCAAATAGATTCCCATAACGCACGAGGAACGGCATTGACATGAACACTCCGTCGCCCCACAACTGCCACTCCCGGCTCTTGCTCGTCGCATGCCAGAATCCGCCATCCTTCGTCCGCGGGTAAGTATCGAATCGCTGTCGAATTCGATCGGCTGCGAGTTTGTATTTCGGGTCCTTTGTTTCCTGATACAACAACAGCAGAAGATTGCCGGGCATCATGCTGTCGAGGCTGTCGTACTTAATCTGACTCGTCACTCCCTGCGCATTTGTGTTTGTCACTACTCCGTTGGCGTCCACGTGCGAATCAATCCAATCCTTGATGTACTGAAGGTATTTTGGTTCGTGAGTTCGTTTGTAAACGAGATACTGACCGCACAAATAGAGCGCTTTGGCGTAACCCCAGGTACCAAGATCTTTTGTGGTCGGGTAACGCTTCATAGTTGATTCAACCATCGCGACTGACCAATCGGTTTGCGTTGTAGTTTTATTAGACTTCTGCTTCGGGAAAGCAAGCAACGGACTCACGCATACAATTACAAGCGTTAACAAAGCTGTGATCAGTCTTCGTAGCATGTACTCGATTTCTCTTGGCACGCAGCGAACTCCTTGTGCTAAGTTATGATCGACTAATCCCACAGAAAGCATTCATAATAAACACTGTGTTATCGGTAACGAACCGAGGCGCGAACAATAGAGTGACGCAGAATTTCCTGTCAACGTTTTTTTGCGTGTCTGGCGATGAAGGGGAGGATCAGAGTGCAAAGTCTCCAGAAGACGCTCGACGCATTCATTGATTCTCAAGTGTTAATTCCTGGTAAGTGGCAACCGGTTCCGAGCGAACTCTTAAGAGAAAAGGCTGTGAAGACCGAGCTGTTGGTGAAGATCCAGGAGAATCTGGAAGAGTACAAAGAATCGATTTGAAATCGATTGCCGGTTGTAAGTTTTCCGAGTCACGACAGTTTCCCAAACAACAAGTAGGGAAGGGCGGTTTACCCCCGCTCGCGCCAATAATCATCTAGGTGGTTTGGAATCGAGCGGGGGTAAACCGCCCTTCCTTACTTGTTCTGTTTGGGAAGTGACCAATGAAAAATGGAAAATGAGCGATGAGAAATGAGGCTTTTTTATCTTCCTCTTGTTGAACCGTAACCTCAGGTGCTATAAGCCCTCGACTCATTCAACGATCGTCTGGACCAATTGAACCAATCTGCACTCTTGAGGTGTAAAAATGCGCGCACTGCGAATTCTTGCGTTTGTCTTGATCGTCAGCTGTACATGTCTCGCTCAGCAGAAAATTCCTGACCTACGCAAGACCGCACTCAAATCCTCAACGCCCAACGACGAGATCGTTCGGCTCGATATCGATCATGATGGCAAACCCGATATTCTCGAGCGTTGGTGGAATGGCAAACGGGTTCGCTGGCTCGATGAAAACCATGACATGCTGCCCACCGACACTCGCGGCGATCAAGTGGGTGATGTACTTCAAATCGATATTAATGGCGACGGTCTTTACGACGGGCCGAATGACATGGACATTAAGTGGGCCGACAACGATCACGATGGTCGCGCGGATCTTGAAGCAGTCGTAACGCAACCACCCGAATGGAGTCCTGACAAGTGGAGTGCAGCTGATTCTCACTGGATGATCTTTATCGATGTTGAAAAAGATGGCGTGCTTGGTTGGGTCGACTGGACGAAGTTTGATTTCGGAGATGACAACTGGGGCTACACGGGGTGTTGCGACTGGCTTCCGGATTACAACGGTGATGCGATTTTTTTGAAAGTTCACCGCCCGCCACAATCGCTTCCCGATCCACGTTTGAATTGGGAAAACCCGTTCGCGTTTTACGATTTCGACAATGATGGTCTCAGCGAAATGGCAATGCGCTGGCTCGATCCCGTGCCCCCGCTCGAAAAAGATAAGACAAACCTGTCCGGAGTTCTAAGTGAAGCCTTCGTAACGTTCGACATCGACAACGATTCAGCAAAAGGCAACGAGACTGATTACGATATGTCACTCCGTGGAGCAGGCGGACCGGGCGTGCCGTACCGTTCAATGGTGCACAAGTATCCAGCATTGAAAGGTGATCCACGCTTCAATGATTGTTTTCACTGGAACAACTGGCGGCAGATCGATGAGCTCATGTACATGCCGCACGATAAGAGTTACGACGCGTTCTTCACTGCCGGTTGGAAGACGATGTACTTCGTGTTTGACGAAGACGACGATGATCATCGTTGGGAACGCGTTGAGATGTATTACCCGATGCACGGCTTTGGTGGTCCGAAGGACATTGACATCTATTCCACCAAGCGATGGCGACGTGGAAACTATGCAGAACAAAACATGGTGAACGATGGCGAGAAACCGGGCCTCGATGGCCATCCGCAGTCAGACAGTCTTGGCGACCGAGGTGAGTTTGATGAAGACAATTCCGGCAATGGCAAATTGTACGTAGGAGTGTTCGATCGAAAGTTGCACCTTGCAGGAGCGGAATGGGGCGCATGGACTGTGGATAAGAATGCTGAATTTCACGGTGGGGTTAAAACGCCCTCACCCGAGCCCCTCGCGAGCCATGTAGAAGAAGTGGTCAAATACACGGACACAGACAACAATGGGTTTCTAGATACGATCGAGTATGACTATGACGGTGATCGCAAAGTTGATTTCAAGGTTTCATTGCTCGACTACAAGACAGCAAGCAATCCTCATCCGGATGTAGTGCCATTGATCGACACTCAGAAAGAGGGTTGGAAAGGATTGAACGCGTTGTTCACCAGAATCGCGAATGATTCGTTTCAGGAAGGTCTCTCAGTATATCGAGCGGCGTGGCGACGCGGGTTGACCACACCAGAAATCGATAAGCTCGCATCGGCCGCAGCAATTGGTGAACGTTACGATCACGGCTACTGGTTAAAAGAAAAAATCTTCAGACAAATCCGGGGGCGCCTGCAGCAAGTCAGGCAATCCGAACCGAGCAAAGCTTCGACGTGGGACAGGCTTGAAAAGAATCTCGTTCGGCTTTATTACACCGGACAGTTTGAAGAATATGCGAAACGGATCGCGGAAGTACCGGGTTTGTAAGTCCGATGAACTTTAGTTTGTCGTGGTGGTGCCCATCCGGAGTTCCCGAATTCCATTTGCTTGTACCAACCTACACACGACAAACTAAAGTTCGTCGAACAAAGACATGTACACCGATAAAAGTTATTTGTCCTTCCTGCGCTTGTAACAAAGAGATCGCGGCGATTGTCAAAACCACGCTGAATAGAATTTTCATAAGGTCCTCTCCGGACTGCGTAAAGTTTCAGTTAATTCTTTCGAGCTTATCGCGTAAATGATCCCGATGACTCTCACCCCATCGTCCTAATGTCATGATTACGGGCAGAGTAGTTTTGCCTAAATCCGTCAAAAAATACTCTACTTTCGGCGGTAACTCGGCAAAGATCTTCTTTGACACCAACCCATGCGCTTCCAACTGATTTAACTGCACATTCAAAACCCTCCGCGTAGCACCAGGAATCATCTTTTGCAATTCGTTGGGTCGCCTCTTTCCTTCACCAATAAAGTAGAGCAGATGCATTTTCCACTTGCCCAGCAGCACTTCCTTTGCGAGTTCGAGCCCGCAGCTTAAATCGATAGGTATTTTTCGTTTGTACATTTTCTTGAATCCGGTACGTCTAGTTTCGACGGGATTAATTTATCCATATCCGATTCTGTTATCCGTATTTTATTCCGGATTGGATCTCCAGATAATCATGTAGGAGGTTACTGCGATGGAATCAAGATCGGAAAACGAACTTGCCGGAAAGAATGCCTTCGTTACTGGTGGCACAAAGGGCATAGGCGCAGCAATAGTGAAGCGTTTGCGCCAAGCGGGGGCCTCCGTTATGACCGCCGCTCGGACCAAACCGCCAGACCTTGAGATGCCGGAATTCTTTGTGCAGGCAGACGTCAGTTCTCTTGAAGGTACTCAATACGTTGTCGAGAATGTGCGCTCTCGCTTTGGAAGAGTTGACATTCTGGTTAATAACGTAGGTGGTTCTTCTGCCCCGAACGGTGGCGTATTAGCCCTCAACGAGTCTCATTGGCAACAAGCTCTCAACGACAATTTGTTGGCTGCAGTCCGGCTTGATCGTGCGTTCCTGCCGGGAATGATCGAACAGCAGTCCGGAGTGATAATCCATATCGCATCGATTCAGCGTACCCTGCCGTTGTACCAATCGACTATTGCATACGCGGCGGCAAAAGCTGCTCTTGTGAATTACAGCAAAAATCTTTCAAACGAAATCTCGCCGAAAGGCGTTCGAATCATAACCGTCTCACCTGGCTTTATCGAGACCGAGGCTGCCGCAAGGATGATCGAAGGTTTGGCGAAGACGGGGCGGACTGATACTGAGACTGCGAGGCAGAACTTAATAGATTCACTAGGTGGCATTCCAATGAACAGACCAGGAATGCCGGAAGAAGTGGCAGAGCTCGTTGCTTTTCTAGTTTCAGAACGAGCACCCTACATAAACGGAACCGAGATTGTGATCGATGGTGGAACCATTCCGACTGTGTAGGACCGCCCAACTTTTTGTACTACTTCATTCAGGAGAACGAGATGAAAAACAACCTATTCATCCATGAACCTATCAAGTGTGCCATTGAAGCGGCTAACAATCACGATTCGATCCGTTTTCTTTCGAACTTTGCAGAGACGGCCGTGGTCAGTGACGAGGGGCAGGAGTACCATGGAATTGCGGGTATAAAGAAATGGGGTGATGAAAAGCTCTTTGGCGCCAACGTCACTTTCAATATCATCGACATTCGGCGCAGTGGCGACACTAGCGTCGTTACAGCAGAGGTTGACGGTGACTTTGACAAAACGGGACTTCCTAATCCTTTCGTTATGGCGCTGCACTTCGTGACCTCTGGTTCGAAGATTAATCGCCTCGCATTCCGGTTACCCGATGAGTAACCATTCTTGTGGTCACTTTAGTCATGAGACCTTTGTTCGTGTCGCATTCGACTTTGCTTGTTGTCTTGATTTCAAAGCAGGTGCTTTGTCGCAAAGAGCGAGAGAACATGAACACTTTCAACTTTGCCCCCATCGCGTGTCTCCACTCGGGCTCGTTGCGCTCTCGCTCCGCCATAACAAGGTCTATTTGAATAGCTTCGGAGCAGGTGATATTTTTACAATACGAGGCATTTAAAAGAATGAGAATTGAACTCGTTCCGCCCGACCCTGACAAAGAGCCGGATTATTGGGTACCTCAAGATCAAGCCTTAGCAATGATGTTGGGGCCGGGTTCGATGGAATCTGGATCGAAACGTTCGGCGCTGGAAAGATTCGACTATGGGCCCGGCGACTTAACATTGTGCCATCGTCACGATGGTGAGTGGTTTGGACTCATGACCGTAACGCATCTGCAGCTCGGTATTTCCGATGCGTCACTGCTGGCCAGCTCTGACGAAGCTTACGGTGAAGTGGAACTGCGCCCTTCACGCAAATTTGCGGACCCGCGCCTGAGTGCGATGGTTGCGGCCGTTGAGGCGGAGATGGTTGCTGGCTTTCCGAGCGGGCGGTTGTTTCTGGATTCTGTCGAACAGGCGATGGCCGTAGTGTTGGTCAATGGTCATGCAGTAAGGCACCGTCCTCTGCAGATATACCGAGGTGGACTAGGCTCAGCCCGCTTGCGAAGGATTAAAGAGTTGGTCCATGCGAAGATGGAAGACGACTTGAGTCTCGAGGAGATGGCGCAATCGGTAGGACTAAGCACAGCTCATTTCGCGCGAATGTTTCGCAAGTCAACGGGCGAAACCCCACATCGATTTGTTCTGCGCCAAAGGCTTGAGCGTGCTAAAGCGATGTTACGTGCTCCCGATGCTCGAGTATTGGACGTAGCCGTCGCCTGTGGCTTCAAAACCCAGCAGCATTTTGCACAGGTCTTTCGTAACCTCTGGGGAGTTAGCCCCACGGAGTATCGTCAAGATCTTTTCGGCTCCGAAGATGCGTCACTCCTAGTGACTCTTGATTCGCAGCCAGAACTTCACTCTCACCCATTGCCGGTCACTTCCTTGTTAACGTCCAGTCGTGTTGGGAATTTGTAAACTCATGGCTTCTTGCACCCGCCTCAGCACTGTGTCCTCCTCAACAATTCTGATTTAGCCACCCCGTAGCTCCTTTCGAACTCTCGTCGTCGTTTTCTCAAGACAAGGTGTAAGTCATTGAAGTTCTCTCTCGGGCGCATGAACTTAGCAAGATTCCGACCATCTCCAGCAGAAATCCGCACAAGTCCGTTTTCGATCTGCAGTTTACTCACCGTCGTGAGCAGTAGTCGGTGAACCGTACTAATTCACCGGAAGGAGGTTAACGACGGATAAATGATAACTACAGTTGAAGCTCAAACGATCATCAACGCCGCACTGTTAAAAGCCAATTCACTAAATGTCCCCATGAATGTAGCCATACTCGATGCGGGAGGTCATCTAAAAGCTTTTCTTCGAATGGACGACGCCGTCCTCGGCTCGATAGATGTTGCGATTAGGAAAGCGCGAACTGCAGTTCTCTTTCAGGTCAATAGTGAAGTGGTTTGGGAGTACTGCAAACCTGGCGCACCTGCACCAGGACTGGAGTTGAGCAACAACGGTCTGGCCCCCTTCGCGGGAGGTATTCCTTTAAGAAACTCCAAAGGTCTACTAACTGGTGCGCTAGGTATATCCGGAGGCAGCGTGGAACAAGACTTTGAAATAGCCAAGGCGGCAGTAGCCGCATACACCACTGAGTGAGAATTGAACTCGAGAGAAAGGTAGAAACATGTCTAAGACAATTTTGATCACTGGTGCAGGTTCAGGATTCGGCGAAGGTGCCGCAATCGGAATTGCAAGAAATGGCCATAACGTTATCGCGACTGCACAGATCTCTCCACAAGTCGCCGCCCTGCGTAAAAAAGTAGCGGAGTTAGGTCTGAAGAATATTCGTGTCGAGAAACTGGATCTTACGGACCCGTACGACGTCGCTTATGCGCAAACCTGGGACGTCGATGTCCTTTGGAATAATGCTGGAGTTGGTGAAAGTGGACCAGTGTCAGAGATCCCGATTGACCTGGTACGTCGCAACTACGAGGTCAATGTCTTCAAGCCGCTTGAGTTTACACAAGGCTTTATCAAGAGATGGGTAG
>DASUYO010000082.1:0-5545 GCA_036377375.1 Pyrinomonadaceae bacterium | reverse complement strand
CCCGGACTTCCCTGGATATGGCGAAAGCTCAGCACCGTCGGTCAACGATTTCGACTATTCCTTCGAAGGGTTTGCGGCTGTGACCGAAAAGTTCACCGAAAAGCTGAATCTTTTTTCGTATGCGCTGTTCCTTTCGGACATAGGTGCATCGGTTGGCTTCCGGTTAGCTGTCATGCATCCCGAACGAGTGACCGCTATGATCGTCCAAAACGGAGACGCGCATGATGAAGCCTTAAATAAGGAGTTCGCAAAGGGATTATTTGACTATTGGGAAGATCGGAGCGAAAAGAACGCTCAAGTTCTACTCGACTGGCTTCTGACGATTGAAGGGACCAAGTGGCATTATCTGCATGGTGTCAGCGATCCGTCGAAGATCAGCCCTGACAATTGGGTGATCGATCAGGCCTATCAGGACCGACCCGGGAACAAGGAAATCCAACTTTCAATCCTCTACAACGCAAAAAGGAATCTGGATGTCTATGCCGATTGGCAGGAGTATTTCCGTAAACAGCAGCCCCCCATGCTGATCACTTGGGGCAAGAACGATGGAATCTTTACGGTGGAGGGTGCTGAACTCTTCAAAAGAGATATTCCCAGTGCAGAGCTCCATCTTTTGGACACGGGCCATTTCGCATTGGAAGAAGAAGTGGATCGAATTGGGTCGTTGATGCATGAGTTTCTCGACCGAACAATAAACAAGAAATGCGTATTGAAAGGGCGTTGCTGGTAACGTCCAACGAAAGGAGAAGCAGAATGAAGCCAATTCAAAAGGAGTCGATCATAAACGAAACGCACGACGTAGACCTTCTCAATGAGGGGCTGCAAGGCGAGTACTTCGCCATCGCGGCCTACGATGCCGCTCTGGGAACCGGACTCCTCTCCGCGAACGTGACCACGGTCGCCAAGGGGTTCCAGGCAGACCACCGCGCGCATGCGCAAGCGATCAGGGAAGCCATCGAACGACTTCGTGGGCGGGCGAGTGCCCCGAAAACGTGGAAAGAGTATGCGGCAATGTATCCGCCACCGAAGCTGGCGAGCGAAACCGATCTCTTGCAGTACGCGGCATCGCTGGAGCGCGCTGCGGCGGTCGCCGACACAAAAATGGTGGCCAGACTCGATGATCCGGCTTTGCGAACGCTCTTCGCAAGGATCGGCGGTGTCGAGGCCATGCACTGGGCGCTCCTTCGTTCGACGTTTGGGGAGCCACCGATTCCGGACAGCTTCCTTCCGGTCGAATGAGCGGTACCGGCCGGAGGCCACCTATGAAGTCAAAAGCCGCGGAACTCAGAGCGGGAGGACCAAATGAGAGTGGCACGAATTCTACGATTCGGTCCACCGAACGTGATCACAACCGATGACGTGCCTCAGCCGCAGCCCACGGCTGGGCAACTGCTGGTCCGCGTAAAAGCGGCAGGAGTCGGTAATTGGGACGCCCTCATCCGTGAGGGCAAGATTGAACTCCAGGCCATGCCTATTATTCTCGGTTCCGAGCTATCAGGAATTGTCGAAGCAATCGGAGCGCAAGTTTCAGAATTCAAGCCTGGCGACGAAGTATACGGAGCAACGAACGAGCAATTCTCCGGGGCATATGCGGAGTATGCGCTGCCTTTGGCCGGAAGGATGGCGCAAAAACCAAGAACTTTGAACTTTATCGAAGCAGCATCGGCTCCAGTTGTAACTGTCACTGCTTGGCAGATGCTCTTTGAGTATGCCCAAGTAACTGCCGGGCAGACGGTACTCATCTTGGGGGCCGCAGGCAATGTTGGCGCGTACGCCGTACAACTGGCCAGCCAGGCTGGTCTGCACGTAGTCGCGAGCGCCGGGTTTGCCGATTTGGACTACGTCCAAAGTCTGGGTGCTGAAAAGGCCGTGGACTATAAAAAGGAGCGATTCGGGGAGTCGATGACTGGATTTGACGTTGTCATTGATACGGTTGGAGAAGACGCGCAGCAGCGGTCTCTTCAGCTCCTGAAGCCAGGTGGAATTCTCGTCTCTGTCGTGTCACCTGTTCCCGAAACAACGCAGAAACGTTATGGCATTCGAGCAGCGTACTTCTACGTGGACATCACTACATCGCGGCTGAACAAGATCACAGAACTGTTCGATAGCGGCAGACTAGTTACGAACGTAGGAACTGTGCTCCCGCTGGAAGAAGCTCGCATCGCGCACGAAATGCTTGGGGGTGCGCCGCACAAGCGCGGCAAGATCGTGCTGAGGATTGCAGACTGACACTCGATCGTGGGGTTGTGAAGTAGGAAGCCAAGGAAAAGAAATGAACACCACATGCAAGATCCTGTTATTTCTATTGTTCGCGCCTGGCGTTACAAATATGCCCACAGGTAACAGGGCAAATTCGCAGGTTGCAAAAGAAACACCTCTGATGACCAAAGAGCTTCCTGATGTGCCTGGGAAAGAAGGCCTAATCGAAAGAGTCGTTCTATCTCCCGGCGAGATCGTTCCGTCGCATCGACATAATGCAGATGTCTTTGCGTATGTGCTCGAGGGAAGCATTATTACTCAAGTAAAAGGTGGCAATCCCCAGACCGTTCACGCCGGCGAAGTCTTTTACGAATCCCCAACGGATGTACACGTGGAGAGTCGCAACGCATCTACGACGCAACTCGCAACACTTCTCGTCTTCTTTGTGAAAAAGAAAGGTGCTCCGCCAACTGTGGTTGTGGGGGAAGCCAACGCTCCTCGTTGAGGTGCGTGACATGGAATCCAACCTAAACCGAGAAGCAACGATGAGTCCTCGTAAACGAAAGCTCTACTCGCATTCACCTTTTGAGTACTTCGAATAAACCTACGTCCAATAGATTTAATCTCCATCCAGAGGCATTGTCATGGCCTAGAAGAAGGAATGATGACCGCGCATACGCCATGAATTCGATACTAATCTCCGTGGTTGATGATGATGAGTCCGTTCGCAAGACAACAAAACTGCTCATCGAGTCTTTTGGCTATCGCGCGGTAGTTTTTGAATCTGCCGAGACCTTCTTGAAATCCGGCCAACTTAACGACACGTCCTGTCTTGTGGTAGACGTGCAGATGCAGGGCATGAACGGTTTACAGCTACAAAGTCATCTCGCTTGCGAGGGCTGCACTATCCCTATTATTTTCATCAGCGCGTACGGGAACAAAGAATCTCGTCGACAAGCAATGCAAGGTGGTGCCATCGCGTTCCTGGACAAACCCTTCCCTGACGAGCAGTTGCTCAAAAGCATTCGGTCGGCCCTAAAACAAGAGAAAGACGGCACGAATACAATCTAACGATCGAGTCTCTGAAATGAACTCACCAGCAAAACAGAACCTGAATGACAACAGTTGACAACGTTAGGGTCGTACACTTGGCGTTGCAACAGAACTATAGATGATGACTGTCTGTGTCACTCCGGAGACTTGACAGGAAAAGCCCAGAAACCTTTCAAGTCGCGCCGCTACGGAGAGTAGAATTATGAGTTCAAGTTCCACGTCACGAGCAAACATCCCATTAGAAGATTCAATTGCGGAAGCTGCGGCCTCCCTGGAGTCGATCCTCTGCACGACGGAGTTGCAGCGCCGCCCATCGCGTCCTCCTGATTATGAAAAGGAGCACCGCGCGCTCGTGGCACTGATGCGCGCCCTGGCCGATTCACCAAGTACGATTTTTGAGACGCTGGCTGAGACGATTCTGGATATCACCGAATGTGACTCTGCCGGCCTTAGCTTGCTGACGAGGGATGGCAAGAAACCGGATGCTTGCGGCAAAAGGTTTTATTGGCCCGCTATCGCCGGCATGTGGAATCCCCACGTCGGAGGCGGTACGCCGCGGAACTTCGGCCCCTGTGGAGACGTGCTAGATCAAAATCGTACCCTGCTGTTCAGACATTTCGAACGGCGTTATCCCTATTTGAGGCCAGTCATTCCCGCAGCCGAAGAATGCCTGCTGGTCCCGTTTTACGTCGCTGGCGAAGCCGTCGGGACCATCTGGGCGATCATGCACAGTGATCGTCGCAAGTTCGACGCAGAAGATGACCGGGTAATGGCGTCTCTCGGGAAATTTGCCTCTTCAGCATATCAAGCGCAGGTACACATAGAAGACCTTACATCTGAAATAGCCGAGCGCGAAAAAGCGGAGGCGGAAGTCCGTGAGTTGGCAAGAGGGCTGGATGTGAAGCTCCGGCGTCTGGTCGAGGCCAATGTTGTGGGAATTGTCACGTGGAATCTCGAAGGCGCAATCATTGATGCCAATGATGCATTTCTTCGCATGGTGCAATACGACCGGGAAGACTTCACCTCCGGTCGCGTGCGCTGGACGGATCTGACCCCAGCCGAATGGCGTGGCTGCGCCGAACGGGCAGTAGCTGATCTAAAGGCGTCCGGGATCTTCCAACCGTTCGAGAAGGAATACTTCCGGAAAGACGGCAGCCGAGTCCCCGCACTGGTCGGCGGCGCACTCTTCGAAGGCAGCGGAAACGAAGGCCTCGCCTTCGTGCTCGATCTAACCGCGCAAAAGCGTGCGCAAGAAAGGCTTCAAGAGGCCCAGCAAACTCTTTACACAACCCAAGTGGAGCTTGCTCGGGTCTCCAGGGTGACGACCATGGGTGAGCTGACAGCATCCATCGCCCACGAGGTTAATCAGCCTCTAACCGCTATCACGAATAATGGGAATGCCTGCCTGCGATTGCTTGCAAATCATAATCTTGATCCTGGCGTTCTGCGAGAGGTTCTCGAAGAAATTGTTGCTGATGGTACGCGTGCGAGTGCGGTGATATCGCGGATTCGCGCGTTCATAAAGAAGACGCCTGCGGAAAAGAGCCTACTGAATATAAATGACGTCATTCACGAGGTGCTGGATCTAGCTGCGCATGAAATCCAGAAGAATAAAATCCTGGTTGAGCGCCAATTGACACAGAGTTCAAAACTCGTGTTTGCGGACCGTGTTCAATTGCAGCAAGTCTTGCTGAACTTGATCATGAATGGCATCGAAGCCATGAACGCCGTTACCGACCGCGCTCGCGTACTCTGCGTGCAATCAGTAATCGACAAGTCCGGTGACGTACTCGTAGCAGTACGCGACTCTGGAACTGGCATTGGTGCGGATCGCGATCGCTTCTTCACTCCCTTCTTCACGACAAAAGCGAACGGTATGGGGATGGGGTTGCCGATTACCCGCTCACTGATCGAAGGCCATGGCGGTCGCCTCTGGGCTGAGCCTAACTTTCCCAATGGTGCGGTGTTTTCGTTCACACTGCCAGTTCCTACGGGAGTCGCTCATGCCTAATGGTGTAGTGTTCGTCGTCGACGACGATCCTTCCGTGCGTTCTTCGCTAAAGTTTCTCATCAGCACCGTGGGTCTGCATGTAGAAACTTTTGACTCCGCTGAAACTGCTCTGCAAAAACTACCGGCAGACGCGCCCAGTTGCCTCGTGCTGGACGTCAGACTACGTGGGTTAAGCGGGCTCGATTTGCAACATGAACTCGCGGCAAGGAAATGCCAAATCCCGATAGTCTTCATTACGGGTCACGGCGACATCCCCATGACTGTTCGCGCAATGAAAGCGGG
>DASUYO010000081.1:0-2200 GCA_036377375.1 Pyrinomonadaceae bacterium | reverse complement strand
GAACTGAGAAAGCGAAGAAAGGGTAGGCCGCAGATTTTCGCGGATTAACGCAGATCCGATCTGCCTCAATCCGCGAAATCTGCGGCTTATGACTTAGGACATATGGGCCAACAACTCGCCCTCAACTACTGCAACTTGAGCGTCAACCATTCCGTAGACGTTCAACTCACCGCAGCGAGTAAAGGCAAGGTGTTTCGCCGTGTTCGCAATTACTTTGGGTTCAGTGGAGTCTTGCAGCGTTCCCATGAGTACGAATAACGCAGCCGCAGACTCATCTCCAGCCCGACAGATTATTTCTGCCAGTGCTTCGATCTTTTCACTTGAGTCTTCTTCGTTACTTTCGATTTTACCTGCCTCTGCTCGTCTTACGAGTTGAGCGAGCCATGGATCATTGGTCTCCAAGGCGTAACGAATAATCGCACGGCTCTCTGGATCGATCGATTTGTCGTTTAAGACTGCCTGCGCTCTTTCTTTAAGAGCATTGATGATAGTTGCAGTTCTGGTTGTTCGGTTTACGTGAGGTGCTTGTTCGCGCGCTCTTGCGCTACTATGAATAGTCATGATCATTAGCCTTTCTCTAGAAGGTTGATGGTACAGGGTCGATCTTGTGTGTCACCACAGGTCGGCCCGCTTCTTTTGTTGAGGGGTACGAGGACCATAGCACAAAAATTTTCGCTAAGGTTGGAAAAGATCATTTGCGTGCGGCAAATGACGTATTTAATATTAGGTCCATGAGCAAAACCGAGATCCTCGACGAACTACCCAGGCTAACGAAGATAGAGCGCCAGGAAATTCGTTTGAGACTGGCAGAACTCGATAGCGAAGATTGGCTTGACGACGAAGACCCGTTAACCATTCACGAAAAAGCACTACTCGATGCACGCCTCGCCACCTACGCGAACGATCCGGATGCTGGTAGCTCATGGGAAGAACTTAAAGACCGAATCAGAATGAAAGTGAATCTGGTTACGTACTAAAGATCGAACTGAATTGACATTAGCTAAACAGCGAACATAGACTGCGACGGCTCTTTTAACCTTACCCATTAGAGGACGACTCAATGAGCGAGATGCCCCCCGAACCTTCTTCCGTAATTTTCACTAATGAACAAAAACCCAGATTGGGATCGCCGACTAAGAAGGCATCTAGGTCCGCCCCAAAATGGGAGTTGGCCGCCCGCGAAAGGATGAAAGGTGCCATAAAGAAGTTCAGCAGACCGTTAACCGATCTTGTAGCAAGAGATGCGAACGAAGGTGACACGCGATTGTTGGTTACGGACATGCTCTGCGAAGGATTTGGTTTCGACAAGTATTCAGAACTAACAACAGAATATCGAGTCAAAGGTGAATTTGCTGATTATGGTATCCGAATCGACAAGGATTTAATTGCCTTTCTTGAAGTTAAGCGAGTGGCCACGCGCCTAGCCGCGAAACATCTGCGTCAAGTTGAAAGTTACGCGGTCAACGAGGGAGTTGAATGGATAATTCTTACAAGTGGAGTGGTTTGGCAGGTGTATCACATCACCGGCGGATTACCTATTATCGTTGATCTTGCTCTCGAGGTTGATCTCCTTGGCGAGGACTCGCTAGCGCAAAAGGCAAATCAACTCTATTACCTTTCCAAGGAGTCACTCAAACATCGGCAGATGGATGCGCTTTGGCAAGCAAAGAGGGCAACGTCGCCGAAATCACTCGCAAAAGTGCTTTGCTCTGACAATGTTCTGTCGGCAATTAGAAAAGAGTTGAAGCGAGCTACAGGGCAATCGGTTAATGAAATGGATGTGCGAAAGCTCTTGCGAGAAACGGTTTTGAAGTCCGAATGTCTGGATTCAAAATAACTCGCGGAGAGATTTGATTGCTGAAGTAGCCACAGATACACACGGATCCCCGCCTGAACTTTCCCGTCCGCCCACTCGTAACCCGCAACGGATTGCCCCCGAAAGACACTAACTACCATTACCGCTCTCGATCTTGGTGAAAATGGGGTTCGGGACTACAATAACCGCGCCCAAATACCGTCAGACTGCCTGGGAGAAAGTTGCCACAATCCCGTGGTTTGCGGTGTTTGCACTGTTGAGAGAGCGGTGATTGATGAACGGACAAGCTAGAGCTTTGATCGAGTCCATGCCTAACGACATCGGGACTGAAGCGGTAGGTCCGCTCAGTTTCGACGAAGCGTTTACCCTCCATCACCGCGCCGT
>DASUYO010000080.1:0-3052 GCA_036377375.1 Pyrinomonadaceae bacterium | reverse complement strand
GCAATCGCGAGGCCCATTCCGGTGCCTGTCGGTTGACGCGTGCGAACGTCACCGTCTCGCGTCGCGCGGAAGAACTTATCAAAAACTCGCTCACGCAACTGAACCGGAATCCCCGGACCTTCGTCTTCGACTCCCATCTGTAATAACTCTTCGGCGGCGCGTCGAGCGGTGATACGGATCGTTGAACCTTTCGGCGAATACTTCGCTGCATTGTCGATAAGCGTGTAAACGACTTCACTCACCGCGCGCTCGTCTACACGCACGCCCGGCAGCTCTTTCTCGACATCCAGCTCGACTCGATGATTACGCGTGATCGGCTCGGCTCGTGATAATGCCGTAGAAATGATCTCCTCGGCGACGCCCCAGCGCCTGCGCAAGTGCAGCTCGCCCGCTTCGATTCTCGCAAGCTCGATCAGTCCATTAATAAAATGGCTCAAGCGATCGCTTTCTTCATCGATCACTTCCATCATTTCAACTCGCGACTCCGCGTCGAGCGAAACAGGCGGCTCGCCATTAATGCGGCCGTGCACTTCGTCAAGCAGCGTCGTGATCGAAGCTTTGATCGAAGTCAGCGGTGTGCGCAGGTCGTGTGTGACTGCGTCGAGCAGTGCTGATTTTAATTTCTCACTCTGGCGCAAAGCCTCTGCATGGCTCGCTCGCTCAAACGCATCGCGCAACTCGGCATAGAGACGCTCTATCTCGCGCTTTCCTGTTTCAGCTTCTTCTGCTCGTCGCTTTGCGCGCGCAGAGAGTTCTCCGGCAGTGATAGCAGTAACGAGGAAAGCAAGGAGCGCGACCCAGTTGTCAGTTGCCGCGATCGTGAACGTGCCGAAAGGAGGGAGAAAGAAGAAGTTGAAACAGAGCATCGCGAGGATTGACGCCGCCAGGGCAGGCGCGCTCCCCCAACGAGTCGCGATGAAGAGAACGTTTAGCAGGAAAACCAGCGAGACAGTCGCCGCATTTATGTGTGTGCCGATGATCTTGAGCAGCAGCGTTAAGACACTAACACTCAACGCAGCTACGACATACCCAGCCCACCTGTGGTCCAACACCGACCGCTGCATGCCTGATATTGTATGACAATCTGTGTAATCTGTGGATTGCCATCAATTCGCGATAGCGAAAACATTCTTTCTTTAATTGACAGAAGAAAACCTCGCGACTAGCATGAGCGCCTCCCAAACAAAACGACATCTTGTCCACTCGCGCCCAGACGAGTCCTGAGTGCGTAAGCCCGTACGCCTTCGCACATAGCTCGCTCGAGCTTTAACCCTGCCTCGTAATTCCCCTGCATTTCCCAACTTCCACACCTATACAAGGAGGGCAAAATGTCTGCTACGAATGACTCAGACGAAAACGAAGAGACTTCTCTGAGCAACACACCGCAAACTAACGTTCCATCCACTTCAACCACTTCCCGTAGCCGCCGTTCCTTTCTGGGCAAAGTGACTGCGGCAACTGTAGCAGCAGGACTCGTTGGATTACCTAAGTTCGAAGGCGCAGCTCAGGTCGATCTGAATTGTCCGGTCGGCTGCGAAGAAGGCCCGATCAAGGGCGTGACCCGCGCCGATGCTGCATATCAGCGTCGCGTGAACGCAGCCGCCTACGAACGCAACATGCCGATCCCGACGCATCCTTGCAACGGCGACGAAGCAGCGTTCGGCGCTTCGCTAAATTTCTTCGCCAGCTACAGCAAGGGCATGCCGCATCCATCGACATTCGGTGAAGTCGATTCAACTGCTTACTGCACGTACAAGCGCGCACTTGCATCCGGGAAGCCTTCGGATTTTGAGTTGGTTCCGCTCGGTTGCGGCGCTTGCACTTCAACTGGCAGTCCACAAACAGGCACTTCGACGAGTGACGCGGAATCGCGCCTGTCTCCACCCGAGGCATCAGCCACACCGCGACAACGACGGCTTCAAAATCCGCAGGCCGGATACAACTTCGATCTCGAAGGCAAAGACTACCACCAACTTATCAATCGCAATCCGAACACCAATACCGTTGCCTTCCCGCCGGCTTTTAAGTTCAGGAGCGATGAGGAAGCAGTCGAGATCGTCGAGAACTATTGGCAGGTGCTGACGCGTGACGTCGCATTCATCGACTACAACAATCCCGATCCGACGGTCCAGCAAGCAGCAAATGAATTGAACAGCTATGGCGCGCTCTACAAAGGTCCAAAAGAAAACGGTGTCGTCACTCCGAAAGTGTACAGTCGCGGCATTCTTACGGGCGATACGATTGGACCTTTTCTGTCGCAATTCTTTCTGCGCACTATTCCATACGGCGCGCAGTCGATCGATCCGAAAATCAAGTCGCCCTTACAAACCAATAGCAACAACTTCATGACGCAGTTCAGCGAGTGGTTATCGATTCAGAACGGCTGCACGCCTACGCGGATGACGCAGTTTGATTCGACTCGCCGGTACGTTCGCAGCGGACGTGACCTCGCCGAGTACGTTCATAACGACGCGATCTACCAGGCGTACCTTAACACTGCCCTCATCATGATGACCCCGCAGTCGATGGGTGGTCTGGAGGTGCCGCTCGATCCGAATAATCCCTATCGCGCATATTGTCGTCAGGATAACTTCGTTGAGTTTGGTCCATCGCAACTGCTCACGCTTCTCGGCGAAGTGTCAGTGCGAGCACATAAAGCTGTGTGGTATCAGAAGTGGCAAGTACACCGCAGGATTCGGCCGGAAGAGTTTGGTGCCCGTGTTCATTTCTGGAAGACAGATTCAACCGCCCGTCAGCGTTATCTGCTCAGCACTTTGCTCGATTCTTCGACTGCGCTAGCCAAGATCTTCGCAACCTACGGCACGTATTTCTTGCCGCAGGCATTTCCCGAAGGCTCGCCGCTGCATCCGTCGTACGGCGCCGGCCATGCGACCCTGGCCGGAGCGTGCGCGACGATTTTGAAGGCGTGGTTTGACGAGTCGCAGGCTTATGCAAACTTTGCTCAACCTTATCAACCCTCGCGTGATGGACTGACACTTGTTCCCTACAACGGTACTGATGTGCCGCAGATGACGATCAAGACCGAGCTGAA
>DASUYO010000079.1:0-7871 GCA_036377375.1 Pyrinomonadaceae bacterium | reverse complement strand
ACGTCCTCAAGGAAGTATTCCAAGATACCCTTAACCTTGCAATCTATGAGGGGAAATGGCGTTACAATCGCGCAGTCGTCCGCATACCCTTCTTTGCGTAGAATCGGCACATCCCCACTCCAGCAGCAACGAATGGTAAAGAGAGCAGCGTGGCAAGAATTACGAACGAAATGGCGTGAAACGATAAGTCAACGAACGGTTTCAAGAAGCCGTTTCGCGCAGTTTCAGCGATATACACCGGGATTCCGTTCCGACCTTCCAAGAAGATCAGCTTTACGGGAAAACTCAAAGCCGAACCCAACAGCGAGACAAACAAAGTATCGAAGATCGCGTTGTCGCGTTTGATCAGCCACTCGACAATGAAAGCAGCTACCAAATACGAAGCTAATGCTATCGCAAGTTCTCGTAGATAATTCGACCTGGTCGGCCCAACATCGCTGTATCCGAGTAGAGAGAAAACCGTAGCGATCGCCACGCCTCCTAGAATTGCTCCCGCAAGCCTCCTAACAAGCAGATTGCTTACACTCATCTTTGTGCTCTCCTACTACGTTTCACGCTTAAAACTTTTATCCCAAGGAAATTAATTCAACGACAAATCTCTCCACGAATTTGATTACCAATCGAACGAAGATTAGAAGGATTTCTTCGTAACCATAACCCGAGAACATAAGAATGGGCGCCCAACCGCCGATCCGGTTCGCCCCCGACGCGGTCGAGTGTCTCCGCGCTCCATTCGGATATAGATCGGCCGTTGATCCCTAACGAAAAGTAAGCAGCGAAATGGTGAGTCTGATCCTCTGCGTCGCCATTAGGACTATTCTCATAGAACTCCGGAGCAAAGTCCGATTGGCCGAGACGCTCTCCCGATGCCAATCGATTATCGGTTCCGTGCCCTTTCGCGTAATGGAGAACATCTTGAAACGTCCGCATCGGGCGACCTTGGCCTTTTGAGTCTCGGCCGAGGTAAAAAGCGGCGAACCTCTTGTCAAACTCTGGGAGCGTCTTTGCTGCATCCTGGCCTAAGTCGTTTAAGGCAAAGTTGGCTTCGTCTTGAGCAAATTGTGCCATTAGTTCGCATGGTCCCGGATTCGTCTGAGGTTTCTGCGGGTTGTCTGGCGTGTATGGGTTTTCTCCTGGGTTGAACGTGCTACCCGGTGCCGTCCCAGGACGCACCCACTCAACGTGCGCGTGTCGTAAGAGCGCCCGTCTTTCATCTAATGGATTCATCTGTGCGACCTGTATCTCAGTGAGATAGGCGTTCTCACCAGCCCATAACTCATTCTGCACACCCGGCAAGTTCGACCAAAACTCTACATTGAATGGATCCAAGGTCAGTTGTCGCGCTACATCGCTGCATAGTGCAGGGTTGTTGTTCTGCGCTGAATAGCACCCTCCAGAAAAATTATTCGCGTTGACGAAACTCGTCCAGCCTGCGGCCGAGTAACCTGGGCCGGAGAACGAGAAGTAAGGAGGTGGTCCAACTACCGGTGGCTGGACATTCTGGACCAGAGTGCCGAACGGATCGTAAGCCTGGCCGTTCTCTTGTATTCCCAACGCATCACGGGTGATGTTACTTATCGTTGGGTTGCCTTGATAGTCCTTTTGTTGTAGCACCGTCACCAAATTATTGGCTGGCACATACGTCGTGTTCTTCTCGCCATTCGCATCAAGCTTCGTCAATATGGTTCCCAACACCGCAGAATGAATCAGGTAATCGCTAACGCCCGGATTGACCGATTCATAGAGCAGGTTGCCATCACTATCATAGGCGAAATTGCTGGTCTTAGTCTCGCCGTTTCTGACTTCCGACAGCATGACTTGTTGTCCTGCCGCATCATAGGTCCAGGTGCGGGTGCTGCTACCGCCGCTGTCGGAGGTGTCGGCGCTTGCTGTAACTCGCGCGGCAGCATCGTAGGTCCAACCGTTCCGCCGATTGTTGAGATATGTGCCACTATCATACTGGGTAGGATTGAGCGCGTATTGACCGCTGCGACTGGACATGTTATCGAATTCGTCGTAGCCGTAATTGCCATAGAACGGCGGCGGTTTTTGGGTGGGTTGACTCAGATTGATGGAGCTAACGGCTGCTATCCGCGCCGACTGATCATAGGAATACAGCCGCGACATGTAGTGAAATGTCACTGTGTGCGGGTCGCCAACTTGATCGTCCAGATCCGTCAATGATTTCAAACGGCCGTCGTTGTAATAGCTGTAGTCGTAGCGATACTGATACAAACGGTACTGAGTGGGCAGCATTCGGCTGTTATAGGTCACGATATCCGTAGTGCTGTTGCCGAATTTCTTCACCGCGCCCCACGCTCGGTATCTGACGTTGTTCACATACGTATAGTTAGTACCGCCATACGTACCTGTAACGGCTTGCGTCCTGCCCGCAGTGTCGTAATCAATTGTGGTTGGCGAGTTGAACGGATCTGTGACGCTGTGCAGTTGTCCTGACAGCGTGTAGCCGTAGGTGATCGTGTAGTCACCAGCTGTCGAACTGCCCACCAGCGCATTGATATGATGTTTGTCGGATGTGATACGCGACAGCAAATCGTAGCCAAAGCTGATACTGTTTTGCACTACGCTATTCGCACGGCGCGTTGCGTTAAGTCGGTTACCAGCCGCATCGTAGATATAATCCAGCGCAATTGTGCTGCTTCCAGCCATCGCGTGAGTAATGGACGTTACCAGATGACGACCATTGTAGCTGTAGGTCGCGACGGCACCACGAGGATCAGTAATGCTGGCCACTGTGTCATCAGCGTTGTAAGTCCAGGACGTTACGGCTTGGGTATCCTCTTGTGGCAGGTGCCTCGTTTTCAGGCGACCATATCCATCATAGATTAGCTCTGTTTTTTGACAGGTGCCGGATGGACAACTTAGGTCGGAAGGCGCGGCGCCGCTGAATTGGCGGGTCAGGGTTACCTGATCACGGGCGTCATATGTATTGACTGTAGCTGAATAGACGCTGCCGTCTGCCCAGTTCAATACTTCTGTCTTTACAGTGCGACCAAGAACATCAGAATAGATTTTTTGTTGTCGTCTTCTGGGTGTCACATGGTCTACGGGATCAATCGTTCCTTCGTCAGTGAGCGTTACGACTTCACCACCAGCACAACCGCAACCGCTGTAACTCGCGGTGCGGTACGTGCCGTCCATGTTATAGGTCTTTGTCGGGCGACCTTTCCAATCGTATTCAATCGGATTCGCGAACATCCAACCCACGACATCATCTCCCGCGGGATTCCACGAGCCATTTATCTCGGTCGGATTCGATTGCTTCATAACGCGGTCCATTACATCGTAGTAAACCGTTTGCGCCTTGTAACCGCCGACGCTGCCGGGATGGTTGCCACCGGAGATGAAGACTTGTCCAAGCCCGTTGAGGAGTTGAAAAGTATATTCCTCGTCGGCGACGTTATTAACGGTGCTAAAGGTCTGAAGGTAATCCGCGCCGTACTCGTAGCGCGTGTAAGCGCCATTGGTCAGCGCAGTGACGCGCTTAATCCGCACTGCATCATCGTACTCGAATGTTTGCACCGGTCCGGGTTGGTTTGTCGTGACGTTTGGCAGCGGCGTCTGCAAGCGCGTCTTCGCGCCATAGTCGAAGTTGTATTGAATTGTCGAACTGAAGTTGTCGGCATCAGTCAGGGCGGTCGGATAGGCGAACGTGTTATGGTTTTGATTATCTGAAAAGGAATCTGTGTAAGAGATTTGCGTAGTGTGTTGCGCCGCGTCGACCGTCGAGAGCAGCGAACCCGCAGCGTTATAGGTCATCGTGCTGGTCAAACGTTTGTTAGTGTTGTCGATGTCCGTGACGTCCCAGCGCGAGACTGCGGTCACATTGCCGCGCGCCGTGAATGAAGTATTGAAAGTCTGATCGTGGTTAGTGGCATTCGTTGCTTGTGTGGCGATGGTATTGTTGTCGTAATCGTAAGTCGTCTTTGCCAGCCATTGATTCAGCACCGGATCGTACAGCTTGCTTGAGGAGACGAGACCGATGATGCGTGCGGTGAGATAACCTTGATCTAACTTGTAATCAGTCTGTGTGCGCCGCAGTTCGGTCACCGTGTTGCCAACCACCTTCCATTCGCTGACCACATAGGGCAATCCCCATTGTTCATAACCGAGACTGCTCGCGCCGTAATCAATCGTCGTGCGGCGATGATTCCCGTCTGAGTCGCTAATGTCGGTCTGAGTGACGCGCGGGTTAGTTAAGTAGCCGACGTTCGGATTGACTTGGGTCCATTGATTGGTCGTTACCTTTTTTGAGGCGTTCGCGTCGGCATCCGCCACCGTCGCAAACGATCGCGTTTCTGTTGTCAGACCCGCTTGCCATCCGCTGCCGTAGAACTCTTTGTGAACTGTGCCGTCCGGCATAGTCATGCGGCAACCGCCGTCTGTGTCGTGAGCGAAGGAGGTAACGACCTCATGCGGCACGCCCTGCTGGTCGCTCCAGTTCGTGGCCCAGGTGCGGGCACTAATGACGCGCGGACAATCGCTGGTCGCTGGACCGTAGTCGTAGGTCGTGGAGGAATGGCCCAAACCGTCTGAAGCGTTGCGGTAGATGGTCGTAACCTGTCCGTAGCTGTTGTAGGCGAAGTCGTAAAACGAGCCGTCCGCCACGCTGACCCTGGTCAGCACGGGAATCGTTGTCTGGTTGGGGCCGAAATTGTTCATACCCGCAAAGTTATCGCCGATTGTCGCCGTGCCCCAACCAAACGTGGCCCATTCGTGCGGCAGTGGATGGCCAGCCCAATTCTGGGTGATTGATTGAATATTCCAGTTTGCGTCGTAATTGAAAGTCAGCACCCGTCCCAGCGTGTCGGTGACCTGATCGATCTCGCCCCAGGTCTTGTAAGTCACGCTGAAGTAGTTGCCGTTGCGATCCGTCGTCTTGTTGCATCTGATGCCGCCGCCGGTCGCGATATAGGTCAATTGCGTTCCATCCGTTGGCCGCAGTGTCATGGTGCCGTCCAAATTGTTGATCAATTGCAGGTAGGACGAATCCTTCGATTCATAGACAGTGCCGTTGCCGGTGTCGCGCAACTCAACCCGCCCGCCCGCAGGCGTTACCAACATATAGAAGTTCGCGCCGGCTTGATTGTTCCAGTAAGGCCCTTCGATGGTCGGAAAACCGACCCGGAAGCCAGGAGCAATCGATCCTAAGTCGGTATCGAAATCAACGTAGTTGCCCGAGGCTGTCCAAACCAAAGAGTTGTAGGAGAGCGTCAAGCCCAGGTCCAAAGCGCGCCCCGGCAGTCTCACCAGCGGCAAGCTCCAGTTGAAATTGTTCGACAATAAATCTACGCCACCTGAACCCGTGCGATTGTGCGGGTCAAGTCGGGCCATGGCGAACTCCGAAGCGGTGCCGCCACTGGTGCTCGCCGTTCCCCACGCTTCCACTTCGACTACTTGGCTGTGATTGTCACCGGCAACATTGGTGATGTTCACCCTGATTCTGGTGGTGGTCAGCGCCGCGAACGTGAACTTGGTCCAGACTTTGTCATTGCCGGCGACGCTACCGCTCGGAACTGCGGCCCAGTTGCTGCCAGTCCAATACTGCACTTCAAAGTTCGTTAGCGCATAAGTGGAAGTCATTTGTTCGGTCGGCTCGGAGGGATTACCGTAATTCTGCTGCAGGCCAATGACATCGATCTCGCTGATGGTCTTGGCGCCCGCGAAGTCCACCTCAATCCAGTCGGGATACGCGGAACTCGTGTTGTCGGTCCACCACGCCGAGCTTAGTCCTTTCCGATCCCCATTGATTGCACTCGCAGCAACCTGGCCGCCGTAGGTTGTTGAGGCTGTGGCGACCCCGCCGTTCGAGGCAAGGGCCACATTCGCGGGACCTTCCCACGCTCCCCACGCTTCTACTTCGACTACCTGGCTGTGATTGTCACCGGCAACACTGGTGATGTTCACCCTGATCTTTGAGGTCGTAATCTCGGCAAAGACGCGCCGCCACACCTTATTGTTACCACTGAAACTGCCGCCGGGAACCGTCGTCCAATTACTGCCGATTAAGGCTTGAACTTCAAAGCTTGTTAGCGCATAAGTGGAAGTCATTTGCTCAGTCGGGTCAGAGGGACTACTGTAGTTCTGCTGCAGGCCAAAGACATCGATCTCGCTAATGGTCTTTGCCGAGGGAAAATCCACTTCAATCCAATCGGGATACGCGGAACTCGTGTTGTCGGTCCACCACGTCGAATTTAGTCCTTTCCGATCCCCATTGATCGCACTGCCAGCAACCTGGCCTCCATAAGTCGTTGAAGCTGTCGAGACGGCACCATTTGAGGCGAGAGCGAAATTGACTTGCTGCGTCATAAACGGCGGCATCGTGTTAGTGCTCGCGGCTCTCTCTGGGGATCGACCGTTGAGGCGCGTGTGATGCGAATTCGTGAGGCTTTTAGATCGCAGGTGGTGCATGCCCAATCCGAGAGGGGTCTGAACAGTTTGACTCCCAGGCGGACGATCGCCCGGCTTGCGTCGTGAGCGCATCGTCGAAGGAATCGGTGGTCTCGCTCGCACCGTATTGAGCAGGCCGGCTTGATTGCGCAGTTCATCGAGGGTCGGCAGATTTGGTGCTGGTGGGCCTGTTTGCGGAAGCAGCGGTGCACCGCCTCGCTCTTGTGCCGTTTCCTGTGCTGGCTGTTTAAAAAATGAGACCGAACGCTTACCGAAAACTGTTTCGAGTGGTGTTAGGGTGAGACAGGACAGGATCAACGAAAGCGAAACAGTCACACTTATCCAGCGGCGCGATGTGCGCGAAAGAGGGCGAGCGCGTTTCATCCGGGAATACTCCTTAGTTTTAATGGACCAGGAATTTGCCGTTAACGCGAGGCTTAAGGGTGAAGTCGCACCTACGTTAGAACAGGTATGGGGGACGAACGGGCCGAACTTTACAACTGAGTTAGACCACTGTCAATGAAAATTGTTCCTACAATAAGTTCAACTACATCAAAACACCCCACAAAACGAAAGCCCTTAGAGTTTCTCAAAGTTTTATTAGAGAGTTCTCAATAAAGACCTCACTTTAACTCATAACCTATTAGCACTTGGGACGCGTCGCGGGCGTTGCGAAGTGAATAGCGTTCAGTCCCTTCGATGTTTGCACCGACGCGAAATGTGTGTCCATCAGGATGGCGAAATTGACATTCATGGACGGACTTAAAATCAGTTGCGTGTCACCGCTGAATCGCTAAAAATGTATTCTGAAATTGGCGTCAGATTGACGCGACTGTAGGGCAATTGATGAGAATGAATAGGAATCAATCGACTTCAAATATTATTCGGACGGCTGCGTTGTTGAATTTAAATCAATAAATTGGAACGTGTGGTAGTCAGTGGAACCAACTAAAACGCGTTCGCAATGCGGAGGTCAGGGGTTCGACCCCCCTCTGCTCCACCATTAGAATCAATGACTTAAGGCAGGGCGGCGACCCTGCCTTTTTCATTTGTCACCGATTCGTCACTTGGTCCAATCGGTTTCACCAGATTCTCAACGGCTCTACGCTTCGCCTCGTCGGTCGCGTGCGTGTAACGAAGAGCCATTCGAACGTCTGACCATCCGAAGATTTCAGCTAATGCGAACGCATCGGCGCCGCCGTCTGCCATGCGAGTGGCAGCGGTGTGACGAAGGTCGTGAAAGCGGAAATCTCTGATTCCTGCTTCCCGCTTTGCCTTATCGAAACGAAACTTCACGTCGACAAGTCGACCTTCAGTCCTCGGACTCGGAAAGACATACTCGCTTGTACGCGGCAGTCTACTTGGTAGTGACAGAAACGTTTTGGCCTGCCTCGCCATTAATTGCAGAACAAAAAGTTGCATCTAGCAGTGTGAGTGAACGTAAGTGTGACGGTTATCGC
>DASUYO010000078.1:0-3375 GCA_036377375.1 Pyrinomonadaceae bacterium | reverse complement strand
CGGCGGGCGGCCACAGCGGGCCGGCCGTACAGTTGGAGCTCATCTGGCGCGTTCGACGATGTGGCGTGATTGGGTACAACTGTAGGGGCGGCCCTCTGTGGCCGCCCATGGTAAATTTCTAATGCGATGACCGAACTCGCTTATCTCGATGCTCACGTTGCGGCATATCCGATCGAATACATAGCCGGAATCGATCTTTACAACGCAGGCGAATTTCATGCGGCGCACGATGCCTGGGAAGAGCGCTGGATGGGCGAAGTTGGACCAAAGGAGAAACTGTTTCTCCAGGCGATGATCCAGTCCGCAGTTGCTTTTCATCATCTGGACATCGGCCGGCCGGGCGCTGCACGGCAGATGTACCTGCGCGCTAAGGAAAAGTTTGCGCGATTGGGAATGCGTGTTTTTATGTCGCTGGACTTGGAAGATTATCAAGCGCAACTCGATGCTGCATTGTCATGGTTACTGGCCGCAAGCGATCCGCGACAGTTGCAACAACCGCAGATCACGCCGCCTAAAATTCGTTTGCTGGCGACTGTTGACGAGTTTGATTAGGAAAGGATCGAGACATTCTGCACTTTTCACGAATAATCCTGCTTGCTTGTTGGTTTGGTGCGGCGCTGTTCTTTGGCGCGGTTGTCGCGCCCGCAGCTTTTGGTGTGTTGAGATCGTTTGGGCTGCCGAATGCCGGCGAAATTGCAGGCACCATCGTGACGCGATCGCTTTCCGTGATCAATATTGCGGGTTTTCTGATTGCGCTGCTTTTGCTCGTCACTTTAATCCTGTGGCGCAATTCAGCTGGACGCGTGAGTTTCATAGTTGAATGCATTTGCTTTGCAGTGATCGCCATCGCGACAGGTGTGGGCCACTGGTTGATCGCGGCGCGGATGCGCGCATTGCGTGCAGCAATGGTCCTGCCCATCGATCAAATCGCGGCTGACGATCCGCGGCGAGTTGCTTTCAACAGTTTGCACGGTTATTCGGTGAATGCGCTCGGTCTTGCTATGATTGCCGCTCTCGTGGCGTTGGTCCTGATGGCCCGAGACTTGCGCCACTAAAATGCGGCCGCAAAAAAGCACAAAAGAATAGGATGAGCCGGTGGAGATAATTGAAGACACTAAACGTTGGCGACAGCGGTTCGAGAGCTGGAAGCCACGCGCTGGCGATGATCTAGGTCCTGATTATCCGTTTGTAAAAAATCGTCGTGCGCCATTTACGCCGGCACGTCGCGCGCTGCCGATGTTGAATCTTGCATTGATTTCATCGGCCGGCGCTTACATCGATGGCACCGCGGCGTTCGACACGAGTGCTTCAACTGGCGACCTGAGCTTCAGGGAGATTCCGATCGAAGTTGAACAAACAGACCTGCGCTTTGCAGCGCGAGGTTATGATCCTTCTGCGGTTCAGCAGGACATGAATGCGCAAGTGCCTGTTGCGCGACTGCTCGAGTTTGAACAAAACGGAATCATTGGTGAGTTAAACCCGGTGTTTTGGAGTTTCTGTGGGTTCATTCCTGATGCTGGCGCGCTTGTTGACGAACTCGTCCCGAGGTTAGTTGAACGGGTGCGACGTTATGAAGTGCAGGCAGCGTTGCTGGTCCCCGCCTCAGTTTTGTGTCACCAATCTGTTGGTTTGATCGCACGGGCACTGGAGCTCGCCGGAGTTCCGACGATGACCCTCGCAGTGGTAAAGGACGTAGTTGAATCTGTGCGTCCGCCGCGTGTTGCGCTTTACGACGGTGAGCCGGGAACTATCAGCGGCATGCCGAATTGGCCCGAACATCAACGGCGCATTCTCGACGAGGCGCTGCGCCTGATTGAGCCAATGGACCAGGCGGGAATTCGAAAACTCGTGGTCGCGTTGGAAACTGCGGTCGAGAAGTCACGCGGCGAGCGGTAATCAACTCTCAAAGTTAATGTCTCTCAAAAAGCGCGTCGGCCTCGTTATTGTCCTCATCGACATTGTTGGACTTGCTTACCTACTCTTTACGCCGGTGCCGATCACACCCGCTGCCTGGACTCCTCCCACTGCTCCAACTCTGACTGGCCAATACGCACAGAACACGCGTCTCGCGTCGGTTGAGAAGCTTTCACTCGGAGACGGGCACAAACCGGAAGATATTGCTCTCGATTCCGAAGGGAAGATCTATGCCGGGTTTGAGGATGGGCGGATCGTGGTGCTTCGACCTGACGGCACGCAGCCACGCATCTTTGCCGACACCCATGGCCGTCCACTTGGGCTCATTTTCGATCACACTGGGAATCTCATCGTTGCGGATGCGATCAAGGGATTGCTGTCAGTGAATAAAGCTGGCGAACTTAAAGTGCTGGCCACCGAAGCAGATGGCGCGAAGTTTGGTTTTGTCAACGATCTCGACATTGGCGCTGATGGCACGATCTACTTCACCGAGGCTTCGAACAAGTTTCCGCTATCGCAGTTCACGAATGACTTACTCGAGCACCAGCCGAACGGCAGGTTGCTGGCGTTCGATCCGCAGTCGCAAAGACCGCGTACGCTGTTGCGAGATCTGTATTTTGCAAATGGTGTGGCTGTGAGTCCTGATCAGAGCTTCGTGCTGGTCGTAGAAACCGGGAGATACTGTGTCCGCCGTGTGTGGTTGAAGGGACCAAAGATGGGCCAGGACGATGTTTTTATTGACAATCTTCCCGGGTTCCCTGACGGTATTTCATCGAATGGCAGCGATCACTTTTGGCTTGCCCTGGCGGCTCCACGTAACGCTCTTTTGGATCGACTGCTGCCTCATCCCTTCTTACGCAAAGTCATCGCTCGCCTTCCCAAGTTCCTCCAACCCGCTGCACAGCGCTACTCGTTCGTGCTCGGCCTCGACTCATCCGGCCGCGTCGTCGACAACCTCCAGAACGGCTCCGCGGACTGCTACGCCGAAATAGCGAACGTCGTCGAACACAACGGCACCTTGTATTTCGGCAGCATCGGCGAAGACACCGTCGGCCGCTTCAAGTTGCGGTGAGTAAGATTCAAAAATAGCCAGAATCGACAAAAAATAGCCATTTTCGTGTCTTGGCGAAACCGTCAAAAGCTGAAGGCTTGGAGCGCTGGAGCGCTGGGCTTTGCCCTAAAAGTCCAAATCCTACCCGACTTCTGAGTCAGAAGAAAAACTTTTGGGTCAAGCCGATTTACACGGCGGATCTGCGGGGAGGTCTGCGCAATGAATGACCTTCCGCTGCACATAGAAAGAAAGTGGGAAGTAATCAGACACAAGGCCCAAGTGCGCGGCGCAACGCTTTCGAAATTGAGCAAGGATTTTGAAGACGCGTTACGGGCTTCTCTGGAATGGTGGCTGAAAGCAGATTCAGAAAAGAAGCTGACGCAAACCGACGATCAATAAAACTGATAGAG
>DASUYO010000077.1:0-18779 GCA_036377375.1 Pyrinomonadaceae bacterium | reverse complement strand
TTGCGCAACTCGTACGACGCCACGCGTCACAGGCCTGCCGCTGCCGCAGGGTTCACTCCGGTTACGATTCCGACTGCTCAGGACGTCGGTGTCTTAGGTCATTGTCTCAGTGCGCTGCTTTGTTTGATTGCTGGTGCGTTCCTGTTGCTGTTGGTGCGTTTTCAATGGATGGTTTTTCTCTGGCCGCTTGGTATTCTTGCTTTGCTGGTACTCGGGTTTGGAGTGATGCTGGCGCGCAACGCGATGGTGGCTGTTGATGCATCACTGCCCGTGACGAACAAGTTCAAGGGCCACACGAAAATTCAGGAGGTCGCTTTCTGGATGGCCATTGTCAGCGGCGCTTACGGGCTTTACGTGTTGATGACTATTTGAGGCGCGGATGATCAGTGGTTTAGACCTTCTGTTTCTCGAGGTCAACAGTCTTGAAGAGTCGCTCGCATTTTATGAGGGAGTGTTGGGGATGGAGGTGGAGTCAGTCAACAACGACTCCGAGCCTCCGATGGCAAAGCTTCGCGGCGGCGATTTGCGAATCACGCTGGCCCAGCATCTCGAGACGATGTTGCGAAGAGGACGCGGAGTTCACTTTTTTGTCGGCGTGGAAGATGTGGATCAGTTTTACGACGAATTGATCGCGAGAGGAGCGGACGTGCAGCCGCCGGTTGATGAAGGTTGGGGCGGTCGTTTCGTTACGCTGCAAGACCCTGACAAATATCGCTTCTTCTTTGTGACGTGGACGAGTAAAGAAAACGGAGTGACGAATGCCGGGACAACATCTTGAGAATCTCTTCCGTCGTTTCAAGGGAGAAATCGTCGATATTAAAACGATCTCAGGTGGGATCTATTCAGGACGCATTTCCGAAATCACGAACGATTACATCGAGCTGATCGAGACTTCCGGAACAGCCGGGGGAACCGCCGGCCAGCGAGTTTTTATTACATTCATCGCGATCGAATCCATGGCCGTTTCCGACGCAGATGAACGCGGATAAGAAACACAGATTTTGTTATGCAGTACATAGAGAATCCGCCAAATCCGTGGCTAACACACTCCGTCGAATGGATCGGCGAGCCGCCCGAAGCCAAGCTCGAAGTGTTTGAAGAAACGGCGACGCGCCACATCATCACTCACAACGACAGTCCCGACGTCGGTTTCGATTACACAGTCAACTGCTATCGCGGCTGCATACACGGCTGCACGTATTGCTTCAGCCGGCCCACGCACGAATACCTTGGTTACGGCGCCGGAACTGATTTCGACCGGAAGATCATCGCGAAGGTGAATGCACCGGAGCTGTTGCGACAAGACTTGATGCGGCCCTCATGGAAAGGAGCAGAGATCGTTTTCTCCTTCACTTCCGATCCGTACATTCCGCTCGAAGCCAACTACAAGCTCACGCGCCGCTGCCTTGAAGTGTGTGCTGAGTTTCGTAATCCAGTCGGCGTCATCACAAAATCGGCTTTGGTTCGCAGAGATATCGATGTGCTTCAGGATCTCTCGCGCAATGCGAAGCTGGGCGTGTTCTTTACGATTCCGTTTACTGATGTTGAAGTGGCGCGTGCTGTCGAGCCTTATGCGCCATTGCCGGAAGCGCGATTTCACGCGATGGAAGCACTAGCTGCGGCAGGAATCAAAGTCGGCATCGGCATCGCCCCGGTTATTCCCGGCCTTTCCACTGACATTCCCGTCCTGTTGAAGCGCGCGAAAGAAGCCGGCGCCGAGCATGCCTTCATCAACATGCTGCGCCTGCCCGGCAACGTTGCGCCTTATTTTGAGGAGCGTTTACGCGAGAAGTTGCCGACGAAGGCTGATCGAGTGATGAACAGGATACGCGAAGCACGCGACGGCAAACTCAACTCCAGCGTCTTTGGTGAGCGCATGCGCGGCAAAGGTCAATACTGGGAAGCGACTGAACGGCTGTTCAAGATTCACTGCCAACGCCTCGGTTTCAACAAGAAACGGACGCACCAGAAACCAGCAGGCAGCACTTTCCGCCGCCCCACCGCTCAGGCTTCGTTGTTCGGATAATAATCCGTGTAATCCGCGGCTAAGTTTCCGCTATAATACGAACCCCGCACCAGAATCAGGAGGCAAAAACGATGCTGATCCGTGACGTGATCCGGAACCGTGAGCCTTACTCTACCAGAGCCACGGCTACCGTGCAGGAAGCTGCGGAGTTCATGGCCGCGCGAAATATTGGCGCAGTCTGCGTGCTTGACGATGGCGGCAGGTTGCTCGGCGTATTTTCCGAGCGCGATGTCCTGAATCGCATCGTCGTTGCGAACCGCGATCCCCACGCAGTCAGAGTTGGAGATGTGACGAGCGAGTTGCGTGCTGTGATTGAGTGTGATGAAACACCCCACCAGGCCCTCGAGCGTATGGAGTTGATTGGCAGTCGACATCTTCCGGTCGTCGACGGCGATCGTTGGGTTGGAATGCTCTCGATACGGGATCTGCTCCGCGTGGAAATAGGAGAGCAGGGCAACGAGCTCAAACTGCTGCACGAGTACATTCAGCACTGACACAGATCAAGCATGAAAATCTATTCATTTGTCGCGCTCCTGATCGCGCTCGGAGTCGCGTGTAGCCACCCACCGGCTGGACGTGGAGCCGGTGAGATTGAAACTTCCGCACAGTCAAACACTCGTTTCAAGATTGAGAAGGTAATCGGGGGATTGGAAGTGCCGTGGTCCATCGTCTGGACGCCTGATGGTCGCATGATCTTTACAGAGCGACCGGGGCGAGTGCGTGTTTTTGAAAACGGCGCGCTGAATCCGAAGCCACTCTTTGTAGTTCCGGATGTCGAGCCCTCCGGCGAAAGCGGCTTGATGAGTGTCGCGCTTCATCCTCAGTTCAACAGTAACCACTTCCTTTATCTCTCTTACGCTTATTCAAGTGGCGGCGTGCGTGTGCGCGTGGTCCGCTATCGCGAAACGCCCGCGGGACTCGTCGATCGCAAAGTGATCATTGAAAATCTTCCGGCGGCACAGTTTCATGCGGGCTGTCGCGTTCGTTTTGGTCCGGATGGAAAGCTTTATGTCACGACGGGAGATGCAACGCGTCGTGAGCTGGCGCAAAAGCTCGACTCACTCGCAGGCAAGACGTTGCGCTTGAACGACGGCGGCACCGTCCCACAGGACAATCCATTTGTGGGCCAGCAAAACGCGAGGCCGGAGATTTGGACCTTGGGTCATCGGAATTCGCAAGGCATGGACTGGCAGCCTGATTCAAATCTGATGTTTCAGACTGAACATGGTCCAAGTGGATTTGACGGTCCAGAGGGAGGAGATGAGGTCAACATAGTCGAGAAGGGAAAGAACTATGGTTGGCCCATCATTCATCACACGCAAACGCGCGAGGGACTGGAGTCGCCGTTGCTCGAGTACACACCGGCGTGTGCGCCTGCGAGTGGAATGTTTTATCGCGGGTCAGCGTTTCCGAAATTCAAAGGAAACTTTTTCTTCGGGTGCTTGCGTGGTGAGATGTTGATTCGGGTTGTGCTGGATGGAAGAAAGGTTGTGGGCCAGGAAGGGATTGTTAAAGAGTATGGGCGCATCCGCGATGTGGCGGAGGCGCCTGATGGGTATTTGTATTTTTCGACTTCGAATCGAGATGGGAGAGGGAAGCCTACGGCGGATGACGATCGAATTCTGCGCTTGGTGCCACAATAAAGCATTAGCCACAAAAGGCACAAAAGTCACAAACCGGAATTTGATAAGTTCAGAGTTCAGCCTTTAGGCTGCCGTTTTAATCAGCAGGCTAAAGCTTGAACTCTAAACTATGTCAAATTCCGGTTTGTGCCTTTTTGTGGCTAAATTTTCTGCGCGAGGATCGCAGTCTTGCTCCAGCCGATCGCCTCGCGTCGCGGGAACCGATACTGATGCACGATGCGGAAGTGGCGCTCAGTCTCGTCCTTCACTTCCTGCGGTGGATGACTCTTGAAGCGGAACAGTATCTCGAGAACAACCCCAATCAATCCTGGATGCACTGGCAGGTGCAGCAAATGACCACCCGGCGCGATCACGCGCGCGAGCTCAGTCAACCCTTCCTTCAGCGGAACATATTCCACCGCTCCTGAGGTCACCACCAGGTCAAGCGACTCATCTGCAAACGGCAAGCACAACAAATTTCCCTGCGTGAAAGTGACATCGCGTTTGCGACCTGAACTGTAGTAGAGCGCTTTTCGCGCCGACGCGACAGACGTCGACGATAAATCGAGCGCCGTAATCGACACTGGAAAACGGATCGAACGCAGCAAGGCAAGAGTGAGCAAGCCGGTGCCGCAACCGGCGTCAAGAATCTTAGCCCCTCGAGAGACTGGCAGGGGATGATTCGTAAAATATTGATCCAAAGACCGACCGTAACCATTGACCTTGAAGGTGAACTCATAGAGACGCGCAATTCGATCGTAGTAGGACCCGGCTCGCGCCTCCGTTTTGGTTGCAGTTAGGGCATACTCCATTAGCTTCTCTCAAGCCTCACTTGATGTTTACGACAACAGTTGTCTGTATTTCATCGCCGGAGTGGCGCGTAATTGTAGCGTTCTCAACGATTTTCCTCAACTCAAAACCCCCTCCATTGGACCGTCCCATGTAGGGCGGCCCTCCGTGGTCGCCCGTTTTTAACCAGCAAGGAGCGGGCCATCGAGAACGGGCGCCACAGAGGGCCGCCCCTACAGTTGTGTGCAAGAAGCGAACGGCTGGAGCGTTCTAAATAGTCGAGGAGGATCACCATGTATCGAATTAGTTTAATACTGGGCCTCAGTGCCTTTCTTGTAACGCTTGTGCCCACTGCGGCTCTCGTACAAAGTCCGCGCGAGGATCGCCTCACGAAGCCATATACAAACTTTGAACTCGACGTGCTCGTGGACGGAAGGCCGCTCTCCGAGTACTACTCGCGTGGTCGCACCTACGTTGAAGCGCTACACGGCGCTGAATATGAGCTTCGGCTGAGAAATGACTCTCCCGACCGCGTGGCTGTAGCGCTCTCAGTGGATGGTCTCAATACCATTGATGCTCGACACACGTCCGCATGGAATGCGAGCAAATGGGTGATCGAGCCGTATCAGACGATAACAATCAGCGGATGGCAAATGAGCTCGGAACGGGCGCGACGTTTTTACTTCACAAACGAACGAGATTCATACGGAGCGAAGCTCGGGCAGACAGAAAATCTCGGTGTCATTGCGGCGGTGTTCTTCAGAGAACGACGTCGCGTCATCACACCGCCTCCTTATCCGATTACGCGCGACAAGACAGATTCAGACATGTCGGGACGCGCACAAAGTGCGCCGCGTGATGAGCAGGCTGCGACTGGCATCGGGCGTAATGTCAGGAACGACGTGCGTTGGGTAGATATGGATCTCGAATCGCGTCCGGCAGGTGAAGTGACGATCAGGTATGAGTATCGATGGCAACGGCGTGATGATCCGAGGGGCTTCTGTCCTGAGCCGCGAAATTAGATCTGCGTTTATCTGCGTTCATCTGCGGCTTAAATCAGCCGTGTAGAGTCTGCGATACACGCGATAGTTGGACATCACTTTTTGCACGTAGCTCTTCGTTTCATCAAACCCAACTTCCGCAGTAAACACACCGGGATCCTGTCGCTTCGAGCGTTGCAGCCAGCGCGCGACATTGTCCTCACCTCCATTGTACGAAGCGGCCACCGGCTCGAGCATCTGCGGAAACATTTTGCTCAGCTGCTCGATATACTCGGCGCCCAGCGTGATCGAAGTCTCAGGCCGGTAGAGCTGACTCTCACTCACCCCATTCAACCCTGCGCCTGGCCCATACTTCTGCGCCGCATCCACGGTCAGCTGCAATAATCCGCGCGCGCCCGCGGGCGATTTGGCGAGCGGCTTGAAAACACTCTCCTGTTTGATCAGTGCAAGAATAAACCGCGGGTCCAGCTTCCGAGTTTTAGCCGCGCTAACTATCGCGTGTCGATATGGCGCTGGATACTGATCCGCGACCGAATCGATCGCACTGTTCACTCGCTCTTGTCGGCTAGCGACGATCTCAGACTGAGATGGACCAGCGAGTGCAGCCAACCGCTGGCTCGCCAGCCAGCCGTAGTACGACTCGATGCTGTCCGGCACTGCGAGGTAAGCCGCAAATGCTTCGTCTTTCCTGCCCGCCTGTTCAAGACTGAACGCCTTCAAGTAAGCAACTTCCGAAGGCGACGTGAGCACAGCTTTTGAAAACGATCTGCGCGACAACTGGTCAGCCATGTTCACTGCGTCTTCCCATTGATCCTCCGCAATATAAAGACGGAGCGCCGCGAACATCGCATTCGTCTCGACAGCAGTGCCGGCAAATCGTTGTCTTGTTTTCGTAACCCATTGCAGTGCTTCCGAAGATTTGCCTGCTTCACGAAGCGTGTCGATGACGTTCAGGTGGGCCGTATCGATTCGCTCGCCATTCGGAAATCGATCCACGTATTCCGCATAACGCGCGGCTGCTTCCGCAAATCTTCCCATGCGCAAAAGGGAAGCGGCGCTGAAATTCAACCCCTCGCGACCTTCTTTAGTTGTCGGATAGTCCTGGGCCAACTGATTGAAGATCGCGTATCCATTCTCGTAGACTTTTTCGAGAAAGTACGAGCGCCCCATTCCGAGTAACGCTTCCGGCACGTGCGAATCCTGCGGGTAGTTATCGATAACCGCCTGCCAGTGAGCACGCGCTTCCGCGAAAGCGCGAACGCTCAAATACACAGCGGCACGACGCATGTGCTCGGCGGGCGCGAGCTTTTTAAGGTTTCCCTTTGCGTCGCGATCAGCGGCATCACTGCGCCGGACAGCGGCGAGCGTAGTTTCGCTGGCCGACTGTTTTACGGTAATTGTGGTTCGATTTGCGGCGATTGCGGACTGAACGCCAATAAGCGCGCCAATAAGACAGATAAAAAAGACTACGACCTGCTTTAACACCCTTAATTACTCCCGGGTTTGATCTGCCGCTTCTTCGATGATCTCGAAGGTGGATTGGATTTCTACTGTCGGCCGGAGCGTTGCCGCGACACTACAGTATTTCGTTTCGGAGAGCTCGATTGCATCTGCGACGGCTTTCGCTGAAATCGATCTGCCGGTCAGAATGTGATGAACAGTCATCGACGTGTAACTGCGCGGATATTCATCACGACGTTTCCCGCTCACTTCAACGACGTAGCTCGTCACGTGTTGACGCTTTTTCGAAAGGATGCCGGCGACGTCCGTTGCTGTGCACGATCCAAGCGCGACAAGCAGAAGCTCTACAGGAGAGGGCGCTGACGATCGTTCGCTGTTGGTATCGAGCGCCAGTGCGTGACCTGACGGCGTAATGCCGAGAAACAAGTCTTCGCTCACGAACCGCACCGTCGCTTTAACGCCGCTCATCGACATCGAGCAAAGAATAACATCAAGGCCACAAAGAAGCACAAAAATCACAAAATCATTTTTTGTGACTTTTGTGCCTTTTTGTGGCTGATTTTAAGCAGCGGCGCTTGCGATCGGACTCGGACGGTCCTCATCGTTCCGTCGATTAATTTCACGCACCAGCTCTGCAATTCGATCCGCAGTAAACGGCTTCGCAACTACCCAGTCGACACCCGCAGCCTTCTTTTCATGCGAGCCGACGGCCTCGCCCCACCCGGTAATGACGGCGATTGGGATCTGTTCATTGATCTTCCTGATCTCGCGCGCTAATTCCCAGCCGCTCATGCCCGGCATGCCAACATCAGTGAACACACCATCGAATTCCATTTTCTGAAACACCGACAACGCTTCCGTGCCACTCTCGGCGAGGTAAACATCGCAGTGCTCGCCTTCGAGAATGTCGCCCAGGAGCTCTCGCACAAAATCTTCGTCGTCCACCACGAGCAGCCTTGTGGGCGATCCTCCGAGTGATTCTGAGTTCTGAGGCACGTTCTGCGGCAACGCTGGAGCGTCAGGTTCGACCTGCTTGATACTCTTCTCTGCGATTTTCGAGAGCGGCAGGGTAATACGAAACTCAGTTCCTTTTCCGTATTCCGATTCCACTTCGATAGTGCCGCTGTGCCGGCGAATAATTCCGAAGCTCACCGCCAGGCCGAGACCCAGGCCTGCCTTGCCTTTCGTCGTGAAAAAAGGATCGAAGATTCTCGAACGAACCTCCGGATACATGCCGACACCAGTGTCAATAATTTTGATGATTACAGAATCACCAAGAGTGGCAGTCGTTAGCAAAAGCGTTCCACCTTCCGGCATGGCATCGATTGCATTGAACACCATGTTCACTAGTACTTCGCGCAATTCGGCATCGTCGCCCATCACCATCGCGTTCGACGTGATTTGAATGTCGAGTGTGATGTGAATGTTTGAAGCTTCAGCGCAGTTCTTCCAACGCGGTCGCGTGATCTCGCTCGCATCCATCAGGATCTGATCGATCGAGACGAGCTCAAAGTTATGGTCGCGGCGCTGACGCGCGAAGTCCTGAATGCGTTTGACTGTTTTGGCGCCGTCTTCTGCGGTCTTGATGATGATCTCCAGGCCGCGTTTGATCTTTTCGACGTCGTTGGTTCGCTGGAGGAGTTGCGCGCGACCGAGAATGCCGGCAAGAGTGTTGTTGAAGTCGTGGGCCACGCCTGAAGCAAGCTCGCCAAGCGCAGAGAGTTTTTCCACCTGCGAAAATTGGTCGCGAATGCGTTCCTGCTCGGCGATGTAATGCGACAGCTCCTTGACGTGCCGTTCAGCCTCGGCGGCATGCTCTGCTGAAGTCTCAACGTTTTTCATGTACGTGCGATACGTTAGAAAGATGATTGCGATAATCGGAAGCGTGATTACGAAAGCATAAACGCCGATAAAGTAGACCAGCCCTGCAATGACTCCCGCAGCACATGCACCTACAAAGTAAGTCAACGAGCTCCACAGATAGTGCTTGCGCCATGTCTGCCAGATCGGCTGGTCCGCTTTTAGGGCGCCTGCAATGCCCACTATGCCGGAGTTAAAAACATACTGGCTCAGCGCCATCGTGCAGATTGCGGCTAAGAAACTGCCGGTCAGAGGTTGCTCGCGAAGCGCTACAACACTGCCGAATATCCATTCCAGCAAACTGCTGGTTATGCATATTGAAACCGCCGCTGAAGCCCAGTTGAACGCGGAAATCGTCCGGCGCCGGTTGAAGCGCAATGATGACAAAAGCGCCTCGATGGAGCCGATGACCACTGCTGCCGCGCCTCCGTATAGCAGCAACGTCAGGAATACGAATGTGTCAGAGACTGAAATTTGAGAACTGAAACGAGGAATCGGAATTGTGCTTCGTGACGTGAGGAGCAAGGTCATGCAGACCAAAATCGCGAAGCGCGAATCAAGTCCGCCAAAGTCGAGCTGGAGAGCAGAGTAAATAAATGCGAGGAACCCGCAAACAATTACTATCCAGAGGAATGGCCCGAAGAGTTTATTTCCCATGGTGCCGGGGGGCGACTTTCTTATGTCATCAAGCGATGAGGGCCAAATTTCGCCTTATCAGCGCAGATCGGGGATTTACAATTTAGTTCTGAATGTGCTCCTTCCTGGGAAGGAAGATCGTTTCGTAAGTGGCTCTGAAATGAAAACCACATTTACGATAGAAGCGCTGGGCTCGCTCATTCTTTTCGTTTACCAACAAGCAAACTGATTTCGTGTTTTCAAGCAGGCGTCGCATCAGCGCTGACATGAAGCGCGTGCCGAAGTTCTTGTTGCGGCAGTCTTCGTGCAGCCAGATGCCTTCGAGATAGATGACCTGGGGAGTCTTGGAGATGACGTCTGCTTTGAAAACCAGGATTCCGCTTTCAACTACTACCCATGTACGACCTTGTTCGATGCGTCGCAGGCATCGCTCGCGAAATCCATGCGGATCGATCTGCAACGGGTTAATTCCACTTTCAGCGTAAGCAAGCTCTGCCTGAATCGGCATTACCTGCTGGAGCTCGGCCACGTTCGCCGGCCTGAGATTCGTAACGCGTTCGCGTGCTTCGACAGGCCAGCCCAATTCAAATAACCACTCGCGACACGCCAAACGTTGCCGGCGTCCGGCTTCGGAGTAATGACTCCAGAAGTCAGCCACTCGCTCTTTCTCACCCATGATCATGTGCGTGTTTGGACACTCACGTGCGATCTGTGCGAGAGCTGCGAGCGCGCGATCAGAAACTGTTTCCATCAGCGTTGCATGGCCCACCAGTGCGACGCCTTCAAGCTGCCCCTTCAAGTCGCGACAGCCGTAGAACGTCCCCCGGTTCAAAGGACTGACGATTCCGTTGTCGTGAATCATGCTCATCAACGCCACTGTGTGAATCGGGCGCTGAGATAAGAACTGAAGAACTTCGCTCTCATCGCTGCTTCGAAGTCGCTCGACCCGAACGGAGTCCAGGGCCGCCGATGTCTGGCGGTCGTTCAGCCTTGGTGATGTGCTCGTTTGGAACATTAGTCCTGTTTTCGTGGCGGGTTTCGGTAGGTTCGACTTTAGTTACCCGTTTGGTCGTCGAGCACAATTGTCATGGTGGGCGAGTTGTCACCATTCGTCAGAGCGCTGAACGCCTGGATAATCGCATCGCCGATAAGAACGCCGTCGCCGATTAGCACGCCGTCGCCGATTAGCACGCCGTCGCCGATTAGCACGCCGTCGCCGATCAGCACACCGTCACCGATGAGAACGCCGTCGCCGATAAGAACACCGACGGATAAGAGCGTCTGGCCGGCACCAAGCATTGTGCCGTTGCTGATAAGGATGCTGTCGCCGATCAGGACGCCATCGCCGATGAGCACGCCATCGCCGATCAGCACACCGTCAGTAAGCAACACGCCATCACCGAGCAGAACCCCCTTGGCATAGACTTTCTGATACTTAGTGATGAGCGACTCACCAGTGGCATACGTTTGGCCGACAATCAGGCCCTGCGACCATTTGAAGGTGTAGAGGCCAGTCGAAGTGGTGATGCTTGTTTGCGGCGCAGGCGCTGGACCAGTCAGGAGCGGTGCGCCGAGCGTGGTGGAGTTATTAATAGTTGTACGAACGAGCTTCGCGAGACGAACTGCACCGTCAACGTTCAGTTCACCTGCGCCCTGCTCGAGCATGTTGAAGTTAGGAAGCTGTTGAGCGGTGTACATCATCAACGACTTCATTAAGTTGGGGGTAAGAGTTGGGTTGACTTCCAACATGAGAGCTGCTGTGCCGGCGACTAACGGAGCAGCCATCGACGTTCCGCTGAGCATCATCTGCTTGCGACTCGGCAGGGGACTGACGCCGGCATCAAGCGATGGATTCTGTTGCAGCAGGTAATTGTTTGGTGACTCTGCAAAGATTGTCTTGTTACCTGGGGCTGCGATTTCCGGTTTGATCAGGTTGTCGTAGTGATTGACGCCGTTCGCGTCAGTCCAATAACTGCGCGTTGGACCACGCGAGCTGTAGGTAGCAATCGTGTCGTCGCCGCGTTGATCGGTTCCACGAGTATCGACTGCGCCGACGGTCATGACGGAAGGTTCGTTGCCGGGTGAGTGAACCTGCCCATAAATTTTCTGACCATCGCTGTTCTTACCACTGTTGCCCGCGGCAGCTACAACAAAGATTCCACGGTCCACAAGCTTTCGTGCGGAAACGCAGAGCGGGTCGTACAGGTACGAATTGATTGCGGGCATGCCCAGGCTCAGGTTGACGACGCGGACGTTGTAAGTCGACGCGTTCGAGAGCAACCAGTTGAAGGCAGCAAGAACGTTTGACACTGAACCCATACCAGTTGAGTTCAGAACGCGCAGGTTCAAGATCTTCGCGCGCGGAGCAATGCCGATATATTCACCTTTGGATACCTCGCCGTTGCCGGCGGCCGCTGCTGCTACGTGAGTGCCGTGACCGTACGGATCATCCGTTCGGCCTTCGCCTGTGAAATCCAGATTAACAACGATTCGCGATAGACCGGTTACTGTATCGGTAAACGATGTGTGTGCGCCGTAAATGCCTGAGTCAAGAATAGCGATTCCGATTCCGTTTCCATCGAGCGCACCATCAGCACTCGTCGAGCGCACGTTATCGGTGCCGGTTGTGTGTGCAATGTGGCCGAGAGTTGTTACTTCACTGTCGAGAGATATGAAAGCTACTTCAGAAAAATTTGACAAAGCATCGACTACGCGGGCAGGTAATTCGAGGGCAAAAGAGTTGAGGTTGTCGAAATGTCTTCGGATCTTGACGCCGTTTGCTGCCAACAGGGCATTCAGTTGACCGCTTGGTTTTTGGTTGAGTTGGAGAATTACTTTGACCAGGCTATCGCTGTTCTTGTGGGCGAGCAGGTCGCTGAGGTCGGAGGCTACTTTGTTCGGCTTCTGGTTTTGGCCTTGGGAACCCTTTTCCTTCGCATGAACGGTGGTCCAAAGACTACCGCTGCAGAAGCTGGGTCCCAGCGTGAGGCTCGCCAGAAGCGCGAGCGCCAGGAAGCGTTTGGTTTTGGGGATCGATTTCACTGTCATCATCTCCGTAGCTGAGGTCGTGGGCCAGTCTCGACATAGAACTGGCGCAACCCTTTGTGCAGGGCTCGTGCCACACTTGCGAAATTGACGTAGAGCATTGTGCCGCAAGAACTTACGTTGATTTGTGGAAGAATGGACCAGCCGATGAAATCTGACCGATCTGCTCAGGTTGACTGGAGCCGCAATTCACTTTGATAGAATTGCCCCATGCTGCCGGAAGAGATTGAGGTGCATCGCGATCGCATGTGGCGACGCGATCCGGAGAACCGTGTCGAGGATGTTTACAGTGCGGAGCGCTTCATTGAGGACGTCGGATTTTGCGAGGCTCTAACGGATTCGCGCCGGCCTGGACCATCGCTTTACATAGCTGTTTGTGGCCGCAGAGATGCGCACATGCCGCGCAACGTGCAGAAGGATCCGGAGAGTAGTCTGGCGTGGACCATCAAGGACGACGTGATGCGCCGCGGCAAGTGCTTTTATGGCAAGGTGCTGCGTGGTCGCTCGACATTCATCGCACCGCGATTGATTCCGTATTTCAACGCTCTATGGGGAGTGCAGCGTAAACTGGAGAAAAAGATACTGTCGCAAGACGCTCAAGCCATCCTGAAGATCATGCGGCACGAGTGGGAAATGGGTACCCGAGACTTGCGCGAGGCCAGCGGGATTGCGGAGCGCGCTCGTTTCGATACGGCGATGACGCAGCTCCAGAAGACGCTCAAGATAATTCCGACGGAAGTGTTGTACGAGCCAACGTTTACTTACATTTGGTCCATTCCCGAAGCACGTTTTCCGGAGCAGCTTAACGCGATTATAGAAAGGGAAGACGCGTTGAAGGAGATTGCGCGGGCGTATTTGGTAGGCGCGGGGATGACGTTAAGAGGCGAATTGGCGCGTGTGACTGGGCTGAACTCGCCGGAAGCCGGATTGGGTAACTGGGGACTCGTTGACGAAGGTTTCGCGGAACGACTTGCACCCGGCGTCTATCGCCTCAAGAATTTTAGCCACGAAAAGGCACAAAAAGCACAAACCGGATTTTAAAAACAGTTCAGAGTTCAAGCTTTAGCTTGCAGTTCGTTGAACTCACGCGTGCAAGCTAAACCTTGAACTCTGAACTTTTTCCGAATCCATCTTTGCCGCTGATTTACGATCTTGAGGCACTTTCGTCGACACTCGTTTCCAACAGCGCCTGGTGCTCTAACTGAGCCATCTCCAATACCAGCGGCAACTGATCCTGCGCATTCCCCAAACGCTGCATCATCAGGTCAGTCTCGCCTTCGTTAAGCTTACGTCGCGCGGTCGCCTCAATCACCTGCAATCGGGTTTTGGACTTCGTTAAATGGTCATTTGCCTGCTGCCGCAGTTGTTGCAGTCGGTCGTGGTCCTCGGCGAGCTCTTTTTGAAGCGATTCCGATTCCGGGGTACGGAGAGTTCGGGCCCGGTTAATCTGCCGTTCCACCCTCAGCATTTCACGCTTCGATCGCGCAATAATCCGGGATGCAGTGAGCCGGTTCGCCAGTGTTTCGAGGTAAGCATCGGCCAAAAGTGGGTTGGTTTGCTCGATTTCCGCAAGTGAGGCGCGCTCTGCCGACGTCAATTCTGAGCGGAACCATACAACCTCATTGGCCGTGATTCCATCCGATGCTAACCGGTCTCGCAATTTTGAGAGCCACCTCCTGCGATAAAGGAGGAGTAAAGCGGCGAGCACCACCCCTACCGCGAATCCCAGGGTCAGCGAGACGCCGGCCAGCAAGAGATAAACGGCAGCCGAATCTGTGGCTGTAGTTGTCAGAAAAAGGACAAGAAAAACCAGTGGGGCAGGTAACGAGGTGGCTATCAGCGCTAGCCAGGGCGCGACTTTGAGTAGCCGTGCTGTATTGGCATCTTTGCCCGAAAGTTTGCCTTTTGACTGACTCATCACAAGCGCTCGCCTCGTAACATCAGTATAATGGCGGCAATACCGATAGAGGAAATTCAATGAAGACGCTCCGACGACTCCACCTGATCGTACTCCAGCTATCTATCATTCTTGGCTTTACTCTGCTAGGTGCCTCCGCCTTTGCCCAGGCGCAAAGTATCAGCGGCAATGGGGGTACACGTGGCCCCGGCAAACCCATGACGATCCCGGTGACCATCCGTGTGAAAGAGGAACGCGGGGCCGTAAGAGATGAAGGTGAGTTTCAAAACATCGATTTAACGATCAGCGAGGACGGCGAGCCGCAACAAATCATCTCGGTGAGAGGTATCGGCACTAGCTCGCCAATCACGCTGGCTGTTTTGATTCAGGAAGATCTCGTTCCTTCTGTCGGCAATGAGATTAAGACTTTGGCAGAGTTCATCCGGAGGTTGCCGAAGGGCTCGAGAGTGATGGTTGGGTATTTGCGCACCGGCAGTCTGCAAGTCAAACAACGATTCACGAACGATCTCGAGAAAGCAGCCAGCTCACTCCGGCCACCCGTCGGCTTTGCCAGCGTCAGTCCCTACAATCCCTACGTCGAAGTCATTGAAGCTCTGAAGCGGTTTGAATCGCAGCCATTGGGACGGCGAGCGATACTGCTTGTTTCTGATGGATTGGATATATCGCGCGGAGTCGATTCTTCCTCGCCGACTCAAAGCGTTGATTTGCAACGAGCGGTAAATGAATCGCAGCGGCGTGGGGTTGCGATCTATGGTTTTTACGCGCCCACACTCGTTGCGGCTGCGAACCCCTCGCTGGTGAGTAATGCACAAAGCTCACTGTTGCGATTGTCTAATGAAACAGGCGGGTTGGCTTTCTTTCAAGGCACAGGCGCGCCAGTTAGTTTCGATCCTTTTGTTCGTGAGTTGGATACTTCACTTCAGAAGCAGGCAGCGTTGACATTCCTCTCTACCCATGTGGGCAAAGGATTCCATCGCATCGAAGTGAAGTCGTCGACGCCGGGCGTGCGAGTCTCGTTTCCTTCCGGCTACGTATCGAAGTAAAAACTATTGGACAGTGGAGGGAAGTAACGATCCACGACGATCGCTTGCAACAGCCCAACCATCCGCGAGCTGCCCTATCATCCCGTGAAAGTGGATCTCACTGCCGCTTAACACGACCAGCACATCACCCGCGTGGTACCGCGGATCTTCCAGTCGAAAACGGATGACAGTCGCCTGCCCATTCTCCTGCTGGAGTGTCTCAAACTGAAAAGTGTCAGCATCCGCAACGTAGGTTTGGGAATTGTTTGCTACTCTTTGCTCGTCCGGCATTGTTTCTCCCTCGACTAGCCACAAAAAAGCACAAAAGGCACAAAATGAATTTCTGATAAATCGTTTTGTGTCTTCTGTGCTTTTTGTGGCTAACTTCTCTTGTGCCTTTTTGCGGCTAGATTTTTTTGGGGCGGCTAGTCGGGCTCGAACCGACGACCTCTTGATCCACAATCAAGCGTTCTAACCTACTGAACTATAGCCGCCATATTCTGTTGTGTGCGTGGTGCCCCCGGCAGGACTCGAACCTGCGGCCCTCTGCTTAGCTTCCAGCATCAGGCTTTCCCTGACCGCCCGTTAAAGTTGGGGTTGCTGGCTGGACTATATCTTGGACATCACAGTCCCGACCCGTATAGTCTCTGAGGATCCCTCATCACGACAACGCGACAGGTTTCCTGCGGATTACCCAATCCTCACGGCTTGTTACTTGACTGCAAGTTGGTCAAGTACCGGAGGCTCTCAGGGCGTCCCCGCATACAGGGTCGTCCACTCAATGGGTTCCCGACCGCACTTCCCCATTAAGGCTCCAACAAGGCAGATGCTCTATCCGCTGAGCTACAGGGGCACACTCAATGATCGCGCATGTTAGCACGTCGTCGTTGCTGCCACAAAAAAGCACAAAGGCAGTGGCTTCAATAAAAAAGAGATCGCCCATGTGGGCGACCTCTTTAAGACAAAGAAGAGAGATTGAGCTTACGCGGCGCGAGTCCGTTCCTTGGTTTCAGCGAACACGCGACGACCGTTCAGCGCATCATCGATGATTTCGCGCACAGCCGAAGTTTCCGGATTGACGTCCATTCGGTCGCACGCTTTCAAATGCCGGATGATACCCTCTGTAGCTATCTCAAGCGCCAGGCCATTGAGCTTCGAGTAACGACGAGCCTGGATGTGGTCTATTCTCATAAGCCGCTCATTCAGCGGCAGGTGTGTATCAAAAGTCACGATTGCCTCTACTCCTCCAGATTAAGATCAACGTTTCAAATGTATAAACTATAGATGCTTCACCGACCCCCTTGGATGCAGCCGTCACCACACGGCAAGCCTTTGGATTCAGGGTCAAAACCCCAAAAACAGAGGTTGACATATAGACAATTTGCCGCAGGGGTGTTCAGCGAAACGTGAGATTATACTGGACAGATCGGGCTGCGTCCAGAAAATTTTTCCTTAAGTGGTTAAACGACCTTTTAACGGGAACGCGATGGCAGAGGAACTAAAAATCCGAATAAAATCGCACAAATGACAAAGGCACCGCCCATCTTCTTGAGGTGGTAGGGGCGGCGCCGATGCTGAAGAATAATAGTGCCTTGACGTTTACTTTTTTGGCAGCACGGTATCTTTCATACCCTTGCCAACTCGAAACTTTAACGTGGTCTTCGCCGGAATCTGAATGGTTTCGCCGGTAGCGGGATTTCGCCCTTCACGTGCTTTTCGCTCGGATTTTACAAGCTTTCCGAATCCTGGGAGAACAAATTCGCCGTTTGACTTCACTTCGCGCGCTGCGAGGTTATACAGCTCTTCGAAGAACTCCTTAACTTGGGCTCGCTTCAGTCCTGTGGTTTCAGAGAAGTGGTTGATTACTTCCGATTGGGTCATGCGCTTCTTGCCTGGCGCGGCTTTGGTCGGCATAGTCTGGTTTAGTACCTCCAACGAGAACTAGATTGGAAAAACAGTCGGACACTCATATACCACACTCAAGCGGCAAAGTCTTCAACAAATACGCGATTTCTTTAGGTTTTTTGGGGCATTGCGAATGATGTGAGTGGTCGGGGCGAGAGGATCCGAACCTCAGACCTCCTGGTCGCAACCAGAGGTTCGGCAAAGAATTAAGCTTTTGCCTTTTTGCGAGTTGCAGTATCCTCCGATTCGAAATACCTCAGGTTCCAACATTTTTCCTTGTGTTGGTGATTCAAGCACGTCTGAAGCGGTAACGGCTTATCCGTTACCAAAGAATTTCCCGAATAGTTTGGAGGATAAATATGCGAGCGCTAACTCATTCCTTGCGCGGCCGCAATTGGCTTGTGGTCCTGGCCCTGTTTGCCGTCAGTTGCTCAACCGCGTCGTTGCCGACACCGGTCCCCGACCGATCCGCTGCGATCACAGAGGACGAAGTAAACGAAGCCCAGGCGGCCTGGTGCAAAGGGCTGGTGGATATTGCCACGTCGAGTGAAGATCAATACGTGAAAGTGGCCAACGATTTCATCGACAAAGCGTACGATTTCAACGGGAAGGGCCGAGTATTCTTCCGGCCAACGCTAGCGTTTAAGCCGCACGCCTTCAGAACGGACAAACCCGGCACACTCTCCTACTTTATCGGCGGCAATCCCGCATATCCGAATGACGGCAAGGGGTTCGCACGAGGTCCTTGGGTAAAGTGCGAATACAGCAACGACCTCGGAAACGGTGTCAACGGTATTCAAATCCACGAAGATATTGCTCTTGTAATGGGAACCGTAACCTTAACAGACTGCCTGGGCAAAAAAACCGTGGTCGATAAAGTCTTTGCCTTCCGGAAGCAAGCACCCCACGAATTAAAGCTGATTGTTCATATGTCCGCGAAGTCGAACGAACCGCCACCGTCGCCAACACCGACGCCAATCCCGTGTCCGAAACAGACGCAATGAGGGGAGAGAACAAGTCGCTTTTTCGGGTCAGTACCGCGTTGCCGTATTGACCCGATCTCCTACTCAGCAATCTCGATTGTACATATCCTGAATCCAGTGATTACAAAGAAGACGCTCGTATGAGTCAAATCGATTGGTGACAAACGAAAACTTTTGCGCTAGGTTGCTGATCACTCACCTAATTAGAAAAAGAAGCGGGCCGACTTGTGCTGATAACACAACGTCGACCCTAGATCCTTCTATGAAGCCGGGTCGTGTCAAGTAGAATTCGGCTGATTGTTTCACCCTTCTATTCGAGTTTGCCACCTAGCCCATCATGGAGCTTAAGTTTGGTGGTTCTCATTCAACAGTGCGACGAGCTCTCATTCTCAACCACGAGTTTTGCTCTCAGGTTCTAGGGCGAGTTTCTCGTCATCTCAATCAGTTTCCGAACTTACCTTTTCCCACTTGAATCCTGAACCGGCCTTATATCGGGCGGCTTAAAACGTTC
>DASUYO010000076.1:0-10293 GCA_036377375.1 Pyrinomonadaceae bacterium | reverse complement strand
GGTCCATAAACCCTCCCACGCGTCTCCCGCAGCACCGCTTCGATTTGAGCTTTTCGATCCGATCCGAAGCCCGTCGCAATCGGCGCTGTCGCGACTGATTGCGGTTCCTGCATCAGCATACCGGGGTCAACGCGCAAGACTTCACCCTCAGACAAAATCACGCAGCGCTCAATCACGTTCTGCAACTCGCGAATGTTGCCGGGCCAGGAATACTGCTGCATCGCGCAAAGCGACTGCTCTTCAATCTGGCAGATCTTCTTTCCCGTTCGTCCGGCTAGCCGTGCCGCAAAATAATCAACCAGCACCGGAATGTCGTTCACACGTTCACGCAATGGCGGCACGCGCACCGGAAAAACATTCAGCCGGTAAAACAGGTCCATGCGGAATCGGCCTTCACTCACTTCGCGCCACAGATCTTTGTTCGTAGCCGCGATCACGCGTACATCCGTTTTTATCGTGCGGTTGCCACCCACGCGCTCGAACTCCTTCTCTTGCAAGACCCGCAAAAGTGATACTTGAATCTCGGGGCTCAGCTCAGCGATTTCATCGAGAAAAATCGTGCCGCCGTTCGCCGCTTCGAAGCGGCCGATACGCTGTTGCAATGCGCCGGTGAATGCGCCCTTCTCATGACCGAACAATTCGCTCGCAATCAACTCCGCGGGCAGCGCCGCACAATTCACTCTAACGAGCGGGCGATCGCAGCGTCGAGACCCGCGATGTATAGCTTGCGCAATCAACTCCTTGCCCGTTCCGGTTTCGCCAAGCAGTAAGACCGTGGAGTCAAAAGGAGCAACCTTCTCCACGACTTCCAGCACATGTTTTAACGCCGCACTGTTCCCGACGATCTGGTTAGGGTCGTGCTGCAACGCATGCGGAATTTGACTGGAAGCACCGGATCGCATGTCGCGACGGGCAGGTAAAGAGAAGACGTTGGCGCGGAATGGAAACTCGCTACCGTCTGTGCTGTTCAAATGAGCATCGATCGTCTCGCCAACCCTCGCCAAAACTGTACTCATTGTCGTCTATCCTTTCGTTACTGTTGCGCACGATTGTGCGCGCAGTTTCAGTCGACGACAATTCCTAAAGGGTGATGGATTGCACAAAAACGAGAGGCCAATGGCTCTCTTTGGAGTAACGGCAGAGACTCTTTCGGGACGGTAAGGTGGAAGGTCGGAATTGCTTAATCGCGTACCCTATGATCTATTACGCGGTACGCTTAGCTAAGAGCTGTGGTCCCCCGGCTGATAGCAAGGAATCCTGGTAGCCGCTAATTTGTCCGAGTTGTCGAACGGCTTAAGTACTGCGCATAGACCACGAAAGAGCGACCTGTAGAGCCGCCAGGCAATTCGCTCGAGCCGCGGATAGTAAAATGTCTTCCAGTAAAGAAAGAACGCCGCGGTTTCAATTCGGTAGAACAATCTGCTCCTAACTTTCATTTGAGGTTACCTCCCTGGACCATCGTTCACTCCGTTGTCTTCGATCAGCTCGAAAGCAATAGTCTGGCCACGTGGAGGTCAGCACGTGTCTGTTCGACTAGTAAGGGAAAGTGGCGGCTGCGTTCTTACAGGATTGAGTTGTTTCGTGGTTTTTCGAAGATGTTCGTGAAATCACGACCGCCTTAATTGTCGGGGCGTCGAATCTCAATTCGTTTCCATCCGGAACGCCGCGCGTCGACGGACCAGTTTCCTGGACCCAGCAGCGCCAGGGCAACCCCGACGCTGGCGAGCAACACGCTCAGCCACGGATCATGATTGTGTGAGTAAGCAATAAAGAGTTCGCTAATGGCTACAACCGCTCCCGCAAGAGATGTCCACAATCCCAACAAAAGGAACAAGCCCGCTCCTGCCGCAATCACGTGCGGTGTAACGGTGTGTGGTAATGCGCCGTTTACCGGTTGCACACAACGCGCAATCAGCGCAGTTGCGACAATCAGTCTAAGGAGCAGAAGCCCAGGGCTCGGTAGGCGATCTGCAAATGTGGAGGACACCCCACGCATAAGGAGTTAAGGTTAAGAGGTACCGAAACCGGCTGCAAACCCGAAAGAGCTTTTCTTAACACCATTTCGAGTGGCTAGATTTGGATGATACCGCGCTTAACACCGATCATTGCCGCTTGGGTGCGATCACTAGCACCGAGTTTGGAGAGGATGTTGCGCACGTGGCCTTTCACCGAGTCTTCAGTAACCGAGAGCATCGCTGCAATCTCTTTATTACTATTGCCATCGGCAATCAGGCGCAGAACGCGCACCTCCAGGGGCGACAGGGTCTCCTCCGCGACATGCTCGGCAAGCTCAAACGAGACCTCAGGTGAAAGGTTCTTTCTCCCGGCGTGTACGGCCCGGATCGTCTCCAGCAGTTCCTTATGCAGACTATTTTTTAAAAGATAAGCGCGGGCACCCGCCTGGAGAGCGCGCCGGGCCTGGACGTCGCCGACATAGGTTGTGAGCACGATAATTCGAGCATCCGGGAATTCTCCGCGAATCGCAAGCATCGCATCTATTCCGTTCATCTCTGGCATCTGCAAGTCCATCAGCGTCACATCCGGATGGTGCGCGCGAAACTGTTGAATGGCCTCGCGGCCGTTCGCAGCTTCGGCGACCAGGATCATGTCCCTCTCATCAGCAATAAGGGCGGCAATGCCCTGGCGCAGGAGCGGATGATCATCCACCGTGAGAACCCTGATCTGTTTGATATCGTCGCTCATGGCTCTGTACTCTCATTCTTTCTGGTCTTCCCGGAAAATACTTTGGCAAACGACGACCGGCCGATTGGCGCACCATAGGCGACCGCACCAGGAATGCTCAGCTCGATCTCGGTACCCGTATCGCGCTTGCTCCAAACCTCCAGTCGCCCGCGCACGATTTCGGCCCGCTCGCGCATGCCGTGCAGACCGAAGTGTCCGGCGTGCCCCTGCCGGGCGGTCGCCTCTTCAATGCCTTTGCCGTCATCGCGGACCCGCAGCCGGAACTGCCTGCGGTCGTAACGGATCGCGACGGTGATCCGCCGCGCCTGCGCGTGCCGAAAGGCGTTGCGCAGCGCCTCACACGCGATGCGGTATGCTTCGTCGCGCACGATCGGGTTCAGGTCGCGCGGCGCGCCTTCGACCTCCACGTCAATGGCGGGAGCAGCGGCATCTGGTCCATCGTCTGTAAGTTCTTGTCCGATCGCAATTATACCGCTGGCAAGATCGTTGGTCTCGAACGCGGATAACCGCAGACCCTGCACAGCATTGCGTCCTTCCGTAATCGCCTCAGCCGCCTGATCGAGGGCGAGATCAAGCCTCTGCCTGGCTTCATCCGGATTTGCAGGAAGGACATTTAAAACGGATTGGAACCTGAGCAGCAGGCCCTGAAAGCTTTGCAATAGCGTGTCGTGCAGATCGCGCGCAATGCGCGTGCGCTCACTCACCCGCGCTTCCAGGGTTCTATTAAACTGGCGCGCAAGCTGACGCACACGAAGTCGATAGGCGGCAAAGAGCAAGCCCATAAAGGCGACGACGCACAACACGCGGAACGATGTCCTCTGGTAGAACGCAGGGGCGATCGAGAAATCAAGGAATTCCCCTTCCTCGTTACAGACGCCGCTGTTGTTGCACGCGACCACCCGAAAGCGGTAAGTGCGCGGAGGCAGGTTCGTGTAGTGAACACGCCGCTGGTTGACCAACTCCCGCCAGTCCTTGTCCTGACCCTCCAGCTTCACGCGAATGCGCACCTTCTCAGGCGCGACGAAGCTCAGCGCCGTGAAATCGAACAACAAGTCTCGCAGCCCGGATGGAAGTCGCAAGCCATTGGAAGCGTCGTAAGTCTTGCCGTCGGCGGTGATCTGTTCGACGTGAACCGGCGGCGGAAGTTTATTGAAGGCAAGATGATGTGGATCGATCACGCTAACGCCGCTAACACGCAAGAACCACAACTTGCCATCCGTGGATTTTGCCACGTTCGATCCAAAGCCGCCCGTGAAACGATGACTGCTGACTCCATCCGAACCGTCAAAGACCGTCGCGTGTATCGTCTGCTTTGGATCGGAGGCCCAGGCGTCCAACTGAGACCGGGCGACCCGCACGAGACCACAAGCCAAGTAAAGCCAAACCGAATCAGCGTCATCTTCCATCATCCAGTGAACCGTGTTGCAGGGTAGGCCGTTCTGGCTAGTGAGTGTGAGAACGCGGCCGTCTTTGATGCGGCTCAGTCCGCCCTCAGTCGCTACCCAGAGAGAGCCGCTCTTATCCGTGTAAAAGCTGCGGACAAATCCCTCTCCCAGTCCTTCGGCGCCTCCGTATGAGGCGCGGATCTCACCGTCTTCAAAATAAGCAGCGCCACCGTCTCGAAAACCAAGCCATAGACCATCCTGCTGAGGAGCGGGGAGTAAAACAGTAGCCGGTTCTCTGCGCCCGAGATCGGCCCAGGTAATACGTTCGACCAGACGCATCTGAATCAAATGGAGAAGCCCTTGCTCATGGCTTATCCAAATCCCTGCCCGATCCGCAGTTATCGAATACACGATTCCATAGGGTACGGAAGCTACGGGAAAAAACCGGTCAGATTTGAAGATCACCACCCCTTTCCGAGTTCCGACCCAAATTTGCCCGTGATTGTCCTCGAAGAGATGCTCTGCCGATTCTCCCGGCAATCCGCTGTCAACAATCTCCCGAACCGCGCGCTTGGAGTCTGTGCCGATTAATGCGGCGAATCCGCGAGCTTGGGAGCCAGCGCTTCGCTTGCGATAAACGGTGATTTGTCCCTTATTCCATCTGTTGAGTCCATCCGACATGCCCAGCCAAATAGAGCCGTCCCTCGCGGCCAGAATGGAATGAACACCTTGGCTGGACAGACCTTGCTGGACAGAAATCGTAGAGACGGCAAACTCACGAAAGCGGTCAAGCCCATCCGTGGTCGCGACCCAAATATTGCCTTCGCGATCCTCAAAGAAAGAGGAAACGGATGCGCTTGACAGACCGTCCCCTCGGCTGAAAACATCCGTTCTTCCCTCGTGGATATGCAACACTCCTCTGTCCACCAGGTCACCAATCCACAGGCCACCATCGCGGTCCCGAAGCAGCCTGTGTGGCCGGAACTGTAGTCCGGCAGGAATCGGATACGCCTCGCTCTTCCCGTTCACGAGCTTGGTGATTCCGGTGTGCTTGACAACCAGGATTCCGCCGTCATCGCTCTCGACCAGTGCGTAAATTCGCTCCGCCGGATCTGGCATGGGATAGAGCTTGGGCGGACCAGGCTTCCATCGCCACAAGCCGTTCATCGCTCCCGCCCAGAGGTTGCCTCCGCTGTCCTCATATAAGGGCGTCACTCCGTTGCCGAAACGACCGTCCTCTCCATAACACTGTGTCTTCCCGCTCTGAATACTGCAGAGTCGCCCAACCGAAGGCGCCCAACCGGCAACCCAAATCGTTCCTTCACGATCCTCGAGCAGCCATTCGATAACCTGGCCATCAAGTTCCGGGTAGTGAGTCAGCTTGCCGTCCTTCCAACTCGCAAGCCCCGTGAAGGTGCCAATCCAAAGACGTCCATCGCGCGCGCCTTGCAAGCTTCTGATATCGCTGTTCGGGAGACGGTCCCCCGAAGGCGGCTCCCACGGGACGGTTCGCACGCCATCAAAGCGAAGCACGCCAAATTCCGTGCCCAGCCAAAGATACCCGTCCGGCGTCTGCGCAATTGCCCGAAGGGCGCCACTGGGAAGCCCGTCACCGATTTTCCATGCCGTGTGCGCGTATTGATTGACGTCAAGAGACGGGTTTAGTGCGAAGGCACAAGAACAGCACGCCAGGAGAATGCCTAACACGATAACGGGGGTTCGTCGCCTGTCAGCTCTGTTCACAATGTGTAGCAAGATTCGCACTCCCACGATTGGAACTAAGAAGTGCTTGTTGATGTGCAATGCCCGATGCTGATTACGACCGTTTCATACGCACGCACGAACCGCGATCCAGCTAAAAGCTATATTTCAATCCCAGCTGGATCACGCGTTCGGTCTGAGTGAATCCGAAGTCGCTGGCTGAAGTGATCTTTCCAGCCAGCGGGTTGTTGCCGGACGTCACCAGTGGGTCGTCAAATTGCGGATGATTGAAGGCATTGAATAATTCCGCCCGCAACTCCACTCGATGCCGCTCCGTGATGCGTAAGGATTTTGAAAAAACCAAATCCCATTTGTTGTTTCCGCTGCCGCGGATCGTGCCCTTTCCTGCATTACCGAGCTGACCGGGGGCTGGATTCGCGAGCTTGCTGACATCGAACCAGCGATCAATGGTCCGCTCACCGCCCGGTAAGTTTGGGTTGCCCAGAAGATTGGCGTGGGACCCGACGAACGGGACGCCAAACGACGAGGGTGTCAGAGATGGGCCGTCCTGGAAAGTTGCGATCGCGCCGATCTGCCAGCCGCCGCCGATTTTCCCCAACAAATCAGTTCTGTTTCTAAAAAATGGGAGTTCGTAAAGCGAGGAGCCGATCAATCGGTGCGGCCGATCAAATACAGCCGGACCGTAGTTGCCCCGAATATTCTTGATCGTTTGCAGTCCGGCTCCGGCGCCAACTGCAACGCCGACGCTACTGGCATCCAAATCGGTCAGCGTCTTCTGGAATGTATATGAAACAAGGAAGGTAAGACCGTTGACAAAGCGCCGCTCAAGCCGCGCCTGTAGCGCATGGTAATTAGCAGCCGCCCGCGACTCGAAGATAAAGACGTTACCCAGCTGTGGATATGGAAAGATGCGTGCGAAATCCGGAGGCTGAGGCGGGAACGGATTCGTCTCGTTGTAATTGAGAGTGCCCATCAGGTGCGAACTTTTCGAGCCATGATAGGCAACTTCAAACAAGGTATTTTTTGTGATGAGATATTGGAGGGTCAGGTTCCATTGCTGCACCTGACCGTCGCGGAGGTTGCGCTGCATTCCATTGCGGTTACTGGTGACTAACCGAGTGGCCTGCGCCAGAGGGTCTTCCACCGTGAACACTGGCAGCGGATTTTGCGGATCGGCGGGACGAACGACTATGTTGCTAACTTCCCCAAATGGATTCTGAAACGCCAGTTGCCGGTACGAATTGATCACATCAGGGGTGTAGAAGATCCCATATCCGGCACGGAGGACCATGCGATCTGCGGCATGCCATGCAAGTCCAATTCTGGGCGCGAAGTTCTTGTAATAAGGATCGACGAGGCTGCGCGGGTAACCATTCTGCCCAGGGAACACCTGTTGGCCCGTTGCGAGATCAAAACTGGCGATTCGGTTATCACGCTCAACTGGCCGGCCGAAATATTCCCAGCGCATCCCGACATTCGCGGTAAGACTGCGTGTCAACTTCCAGTCGTCCTGTATGTAATAGCCCATGTGTGTATATGACAGGTGCGGCGAAAACGGAGTGGTCTGGACTGTGTAGCTCGACGGGTATCCGAGCAGCAGGTCAGCCAGCGCATTAAAGCGAGAGGTGGTGGAGACGGGCACGGGAGCGCTGAATTGGCCGGAGAACGTATACGTTCCGTCGGGCTGGCCCCACTGTATGGAGGTCATCCGCTTGAATTGAATCGTCAGGCCGGCTTTCACCGTGTGCGCGCCGCGAACAAAGGAGAAGTTATCGACGATCTGGGCAGCGGTTGTCACCCATTTGAACACTGCGTTATTAGAGGAATAGCCGATCTCAGAATATCCAGTCGGCGTCATGGACGGCGCCGCCCAGGTAAACGGGATCGGCGAGAGCCCTTTAATGCCCAACTCCTCGATCCAATTCCGTTTGAAAGCGTCAAGCGAATGACGCTCGCGTCGAAAGCGTACGAATCCAACATTGAATTCATTGAAGATCGTCGGACTGAAGGTGTGAATGTCTCCGATGGCAAACTGCAGGTTGTTATCCGACTGTTCCTGATCGAATCCGGGGAAAGCAGGAGAAAGAGCCTGTCCCACGCCGCGATCGTATGGCGCATTCCTGGTCCATCGGCCCCAGATCTCGTCGCGTGCTCCAAGCTGGTAGTCGATGCGCCCAGCCAAGGCGTCGTTATCGGAAACACCCTTTGGATGGCCAATGAAGTTGCGCGAGGGGTCTGCGTTATTCGGCGCTGGGTACAAGTTCGCCAATGCGGCGCCAACAGGGTTAATCTTATTCTTCGGAATCAAGTTTCCCGGAAAGGGAATTTTGGTTATCGGATCGACAATGGTAACCGGCAAGCTACTGAAGTCTCCGGCGCGCTCCTTCATGGTCGGCACCAGAGTTGTGCTGGTGACCGCCTGTCGCCGCCGCGTCCCTTCATACGCAAACATCCAAAATAGTTTGTTTTTGCCGTTGTAGACTTTGGGTAAGAGCACTGGCCCACTGGCGACGAAACCGAACTGGTTCCGTTTCAGCGGATCCACCGTCGTGCTGAAAGGGTTACGCGCGTCCAGAACGTCGTTCCTAAGAAACTCAAATAGCGTGGCGTGAAATTCATTGGACCCGCGCTTCGACGCCACATTGATGATAGCTCCTGAGTTGCCGCCAAACTCCGCCGAGTAGTTGGACGTCTGAACACGGAATTCGGCGACCGAATCCAATGGTGGTATCGCTAGTGGATAATTGTTGAGTTCCTGGCCGCTGATTTCCATGCCGTCGATCAGGACCACGGACGTGTTGTCTCTTTGCCCCCCGACCGAGAACGCGGGGCCGTAATTGGCCTGGCGTTGAGTGGCACTGGCACGGCCCGCGTTGATCACGCCGGCGGATAGAGGGACCAGTTGCATTACATTACGCCCGTTAATCGGCAACCCCAGGAGCCGCTTGTCATCGATGACTTGAGATAAGCTTGCGTCCGAAGCCTCGAGCAATCCACGGTCGGCTTGAACGACAATTGACTCATTTACCGATCCAACCTGCAACGTTACTTTCAAACTTTCCGTTTGCGCCACTTGCAGCGCGACATCCTCAATGACCCCTTTATTGAAGCCGGGATGTTTAAGTTCGACCCTGTAATTGCCGAACGGCAAGGCCCGGAACTCAAAAAAACCTTCCTCGTTCGTAGTTTGTTCCCAGCTTTGATTTCTAGCCTTGTCGACCAACATCACATGAACGTCAATGAGGATGGCGCCGGTGGGGTCTTGAACCGTCCCACGAATCACACCAGTGGCGGTCTGCGCGAGCACAAACGACGCCATGGCAAGATACGAAAAAATCCCGAGGATCAAGTGCCTTTGCATCTTGCTCCTTCTGCCCGTACCGTCGTACGCGATGGCGGAAAGGCTGTCGACCGACCTCGCAGGACGGCAGCCACAACAAGAGCTCGCACAGGCCACTGTTCACCGGGGCAAATCCCAGTGGCCTTTTTCGACCGCATGCCCCTGTAAGGGAAAAGGGAAATCATGGTCCAACATCCACCTTCGTTTGGCGATGCTAGCCTGGAATGGTCGCTGGAGTGGAACCGAAGTCTCGCACAACTTTGTGCTCACAGATGTGATTGCCGTCACAGTCAGTGACCGTGCGGACCAAGCCAAGGCGTTAGTGGTCTACATGACATCATTAAAAGAAGTAACCCGTCTAGAGTTCGATGATCCCGCGTTTCAGACCGATCATCGCGGCGTGAGTCCGGTCATTGGCGTCCAACTTGGAGAGGATGTTCCTGACCTGCCCCTTCACGGCGTCTTCGGTCACCGCGAGCTCCGCCGCGATCTCCTTGTTGCTCTTGCCCTGGGCGATCAAAAACAGAACGCGCACCTCTGCCGGCGACAGCTCGTCCTCGGCCGAGTGCTCGGCAAGCTCGAAGGAGATCTCCGTAGAGAGCGTCTTCCGCCCGGCGTGCACCGCCCGGATCGTGTCCAACAACTGCCGGTGCAGGCTGTTCTTCAGCAGGTAGGCGCGGGCACCCGCTTTTAGTGCGCGCCGGGCTTGCACGTCGCCAGTGTAGGTAGTGAGCACGATGATGCGCGCGTCGGGGAATTCTCCACGAATAGTAATCATCGCGTCTAGACCGTTCAGCTCAGGCATCTGCAAGTCCATCAGCGTCACGTCTGGCTGATGCACACGGAACTGTTGAATCGCTTCGCGCCCATTAGCGGCTTCGGCTACAAGCGTCATGTCTGATTGCGCTGCAATGAGCGCAGCGATCCCCTGCCGCAGCACCGGATGATCATCAACAGCCAGAATCGTAATCTTTTTGGCATCGTCCTTCATACCTGATTGCTCCTGCTACGTCTGCCGTTTTGCGGCAGCAGTTTTGACCACCACGTCCGGCGCGCGGATAAAGCGTAGGCTATGGCACCCGGAATTCTCAGGTCGAGTTGCGTGCCCGAACCGAGCTTGCTCCAAACCTCCAGTTTCCCGCC
>DASUYO010000075.1:0-2302 GCA_036377375.1 Pyrinomonadaceae bacterium | reverse complement strand
GCGGTCGAGCGTCGGCAACACCGCCGACAGACGGCTGTTACGAAAGAAGAACGCACCCGATCCGTGTAAGTCGTTCGCGCCGGATTTGGTAACGATATTGATTGCCGATGACGCCGATCGGCCGATTTCCGACGAGAACCTGTTAGTTGCGATCTGAAACTCGGCGATACCATCCTGAGGAAAATTCTGTAGCGTTCCGCCGACCACATCATCGTTGTTGTCAGCGCCATCAACAGCAATATTTCCGCCGCGACCGAGTTGCCCTGCTGAAGAAACTTCAATGGTTGTTGTCTTCGTTGGGTCGTAGTTTGGTGCCGGCGCATTGCCTGGAATCAGAAATGCGAGATCGAGAAAGTTGCGCCCATTGAGCGGCAGGTTTTTGAGTGTGCGATCATTGATGACACCGGAGATTTGCGAAGTGTTAGTGTCAACGCTGACCACGTCACTTGGTGTGACTATCACCGTTTCGCTCGCACCCGCCGGTTTTAGTGTGACGTTAATCGCGGGTACCTCACCCACATTCAGCGTCACCGCTTCAACAACAGCGGGAGCAAAATTGCTCGCCTCAACGCGGATCTCATAGGTCGCGGGTGGCAGGTTCTGGAAAGTATAAATACCTTCAGCGTTGGCAGTGGTTTCTCGTGTTTGCCCGGTCGCTTTGTTTTTTGCAATCACTCGCGAATTAGGGATGGCTGCGCCATTCGGATCAGTTATTAGACCACTAATCCCGGCAGTGCCCAGTTGGGCAAAGACGACGGTCATCGAGGAAAGCAGCAGCGCAGGTAGTAAGATCGCAGCGAAAGATTTTCGTGAGAACATGTGTCATCCTCCTGTTTAGGGCCGTGACATGGAGCGAGGCGAGGGGATTTAACAGCGATAAGTTGTTTGATGTTTCGTGACGAAACAATCGCTTCACCTCCTCAGGTTGATAATCGGGATGTAAGCGAGTGAGCTTAGGTTCTGTTTACCCTGGAATAGGCGAAGTATACTCCCGTTGTAATGATATTGGGAACTGTTTTCAGCTACGCGTTGGTGTGTCGTCCTGAAGAGTTACGCTGAAGCTCACTGAGCGCCAAGGTCTAGCGCAAGGATGTTTTTCCTGTCCCGCAAGTAAAGGCGCGTGCCGGATAGCGAGGGGACGGTCCATGATTGGTTGCTAAGCAGGTCTACTTTCGACGTGACCGTCAAACCTTCAGGCGTCGCAGTGGCAAGTAGTAGATGGCCATCTTCGTCGAGAATGATGAAACGGCCATCTGCAAACAGGAATGAGGCCCTTGGGAAACCGCGATGCCGCCACACGATATTTCCAGTCTTACTGTTGATTGCGGTGAAAGGTGCCGGCCCAAAGTCGCCGCTCGAGCCGTAGATTAAATCGCCGACGCGAATCGCGTTTGTAAAATGAATTCGCATCAGGCTATTCGACCACAACTCCTCAACAGTCGTTTTGTCTCCAGCGCGGCTGAGCTTTAGGACACGACTGCCGCCGCCGTATCCGCTGGACATGAAAAGTAAATTGTCAGGTCCCCAAACAGGGGTGCTGGTGTTTAAGCCGTGCTCGGATGGATGAGGATAACTCCATAACAGGTTCCCGTTGTTGGGATCGACGCCGATGATTTCACTGTACATGAAAGCAACAAGTTGATCCTGAGCGTCCACGTTGATGATGATCGGAGAAGACGTGGAATTTCTGAAATCATGTTTCTTCCAGATGACTGAACCGTCTTTGCGATTGAAAGCAACAAGTGAGCTGGATGGTCCACCGACCATCATTACAATCTCGTCTTTGTAAGCGATCGGACTACAGGAATAACCATTCACACGCAAAGTACCGTGAAACTCGCTGAGTAGATCATGTGACCACAAAGGTTTGCCGGTCTTCTTGTCGAGACAATTCAACTTACCGGTAGCGCCGGAAGTGAAAACGAGGTTCCCGCTGACCAAAGGTGTTGCGTGTGGGCCAGGGCCATTTGACATGTCATACTCTGGCGAAAAAGGTGCGGCATAACTGTATTCCCAAATTGTCTTACCGGTTGCCGCATCGAGCGCGATAGCGATTTCGTTATCTCCTTTGCGGTACATCGTGAAGAGCATTCCGTGTTCGACCGCAATAGCGGAGTATCCTTCGCCCAGCTCTCTTTGCCATAGTCGCCGCGGTCCGGTGGCGGGCCAGGTTGCCGCCAGACCCCTTGCCTCAGATGTGAAGTTGCGATGTGGACCACCCCATTGTGCCCAATCAGACACTTGCGCGAGGACTGCTGTTTTCGGCAGCAACAAGAATAGTGCAAGCAGGATCGCTTTGGCC
>DASUYO010000074.1:0-31833 GCA_036377375.1 Pyrinomonadaceae bacterium | reverse complement strand
CCAATCGTCGCGAGCAGCAACACGATCTCCATCATCGCGAAATAGTTTCCAATACATTGCCGCGGCCCACCTCCAAAAGGGAAGTACGCGTACTTCGGCGCCGGCTCACCGTTCATCCACCTCTCCGGCTTGAATGCATCCGGCTCATCGAAATAACGCGAATCGCGATGCGTCACCCACTGAAACGCAAAAAGCTGCGTCCCTTTCGGCACGCGATAGCCACCAATCTCCGTATCCTCGATCGCCTCTCGGCCAACAGCATACGCCGGCGGGTAGAGCCGCATCGTCTCTTTCGCAATCATCTCCGTGTACTTTAGCTTCGGAAGATCGGAAACGTTCGGCGCACGCCCGCCGAGCACTTCTGCAAGCTCGGCATGAAATTTCTCTTCGGCATGCGGGTGCGTCGCAAGCAAGTACCAACTCCACGACAACGCGAGTGCCGTCGTTTCGTGACCCGCAAGAAACAACGTCATCACTTCGTCGCGCAGTTGTGCGTCACTCATTTGTGTACCGTCGTCGTCCTGCGCCTGAAGCAGCATCGACAGCAGATCGCCTTCGTCGTAACCACTCGCACGCCGCTCGGCAATGATGCGAAACACGATGCGATCAATTTCACCGACCAGGCGGAAATAGCGACGGTGTCCGGGTGTCGGCAGACGATTGTCGAGAATCCACTTCAGCGTAGCCTGCGATGCAAACGGCTTCACCAGACTCGAGAGAATCTGTCCGATGTGATCTGCATCGTTGGAAACGTCGGAGTTGAAGAGTGTCTTAACGACAATCTCCAGTGTAAGACGCGTCATGTCGCGCGCGAGGTCCCGGTGTTCGCCATCCTTCCATCCCGCTATCGCGCGTTGTGCGTACTGGACCATCACGTCGCCATACGAGCTGATTCGTTGGCGATGAAAGGCAGGCTGGGCCAATCGTCGCTGGCGTCGCCAAAAGTCACCTTCGCTCGTCACCAGACCATTCCCGACCAGACGATGAAAGAAAGGAGAGCGCAGTGACTGTGCTTTGCGAAAACTTTTCGCTTTCGTTGTCAGCAGTGACTCGATGTCGCTCGGGTTATAAAGAAAGTAGGCATGGACGTAGAGAAATCGAGTATGAACAACGTCGCCATAGTCGCGACAGCGCGTCACAAACCCAAGCGTGTCGCGATTAAAATCGCGCATTACGCCCATGAGCAAAGAGCCTTTCGGACCCGGTGGCCTGGCGCTGCGATTTGTCTCTTGTTTCCTGGACGGAAGAGCTTCTGCGGTATTCATGCTTTACGTCTTGAGAATATCAGTATAAATGCCAGGCTCGCTGTCAGGAATAATAATCGCACCGAGCGTCTTCTGGAAAAAGCGAACGGGGCCTGCGGCGCCGATAATGGCGTAGACGTATCCCATCTCGCGCAGTGCCCAGAGCGACACAAGCAACAAAGCTTTTCCGATGCCTTTGTCTCGTGCCGCCGGAACGACTCCCGTTGGCCCAAAGAATCCGCGGCGCGTGCACTCGTAAGCCGCAAAGCCAGCGAGCTCGCGATCGATCGTCGCGACGAATACTGAGATGGGTTGATGTGCGAAGCCTACCGAGATCTCGTCGGCCCAACTTTGAGAAAAGTTTTCCGCGACAAACCTGCGCAGCGCCGTCAACTCAAACGGCTGCGCGCGTCGCACGTTGAATTCGCGAGCGGTCTCGTCTTCGAGTGGCGGCAGCTTCAACAGATTTACGAGCAGGTCCGGCATTGTTATCGTTTGGGTGCCTGGCCCGGCAGCCATGCGGGACGAAAGTCAGAATTGGCGAGCCATTGAATCGGTTTCACCAACGAATTAAGCGAGCGCGTCATGAAAGGGAAATCGATCTTCGACACTTCATCACTCGGCCGATGATAATCGCCGTGCAGACCAAAGCTCGAGATCGTGTGCGCAATCACGCCACGCAGCGCGAGTGGATAGTTGTCAGAGCGTTGGAAGAAATGTTGTTGCGGATGCGGATCGGCAACAAGCGCAGCACCCTGGCGCGCCAGCTCTGGTCCAAGTGTCGATCGCTCGAACCCCGTTAACCATAGCGTGCCTGCCGGCACTTTCGCATCGGGTCTGCCGAGCATCTCGAAAGTCAGATCCACAACTATCTGCGTCAACGGTACGGGTGTGTGTTCGATGAAATAGTCTGAACCCAAACCGCCGCGTTCTTCGCTACCAAAACCGATAAAGTAGATAGTGCGTTTCGGTCGCTTCTCTGCGGCAAGAACGCGCGCCAGCTCCAGCACTGCTACACAACCTGATGCATCGTCGTCAGCACCGTTGAAGATGTTGTCACCACTCATACCTTCGTGGATGCCCAGATGGTCCAAATGAGCACTGAGCATGATGACCTGGCTTGCGAGCGCGGGATCGGAGCCCTTCAGAATGCCGATGACATTCCAGGTCATCTTGGATCCGGTTGAGTCGAGTGCGACGCGCTGTACGTAATCTTTATTGCCGGCGCTGTCTGTGTCTCCGCCAGGCTCGAGTCCAAACTGTCGAAACTGTGACCCGACGTATTCAGCGGCGATTAGTTCAAAGATCGTTCCACTACCCCGACCCAGCATGGCATCACTCGCGAGAAAACCTAGCTCCGCGCGGATGTTCTCTTCGCGGATTTGTGCAGAGATCGGGCCGGCGAGAACTAAAGCGAGAACGAGAGCGAAAACGAATCGGGGCGTGTTCATAGCCACGCTAGTATCGCAAAAAGGCACAAAAGGGCACAAAAGGCACAAGTCTTTTGTGCCTCTTTGCGGCTGATTTAGAAGATCAGAACGGAGTCGCCGAACTCGTGAGTCTTGTAGCCGCGGTCGCTTATTTCCTTCGTGGCGCGTTCGAGCGTTGAATCTTCAAGAAAAGCGCGGAGGAGCTCGTAGTGACTCGTGCCGGGTTCGTGTGTGCCGGAGAGAATTGCATCTACCACACGCAGCCGTGTTGCAGGACCGATGCGACCTTTCGCCAGACCTTCACCGCTTCGCAGATGTCCATCTTCAGTTGCAGCAGCTTCGAGCGCGCGTACGACAGTTGTTCCCACTGCGATCACACGCCCGCCAAGCTGTCGTGTGAGTTCTACCGCGATGGCTGTTGTTTCAGGAATTCGATACGGCTCGTCAAACGGCAACAGCCGGTCGAGATCTTCGTCGCCGGTCGACGAGATGCCTGCGGCGTGCGTGATGGTAGCGAAACGGGCCTGATGTTCGCGCATAGCCGCCAACACCTGCCAGTCAAGAATGAAGCTCGCTGAAGGCGGCTCGAAAGCCACTGGTGGACCGGCGATCCTGGTCCATACATCCCATAACTCCAACGACGTTTGCATGTGCGAATACTGAATCGGTCGTCCCTGACTGGCCAGGCCCGCCCAGATCTCGTCGGCAGCACCCGCAAAGAGCAGTGAAACAAGTCGCGGATGTCTCAATAGCTCTTCGACTGTTGCTTGCAGTGGACCAAGAACAAGCGTATCTCCAACCTTCAACACCGGCGGCGCCGCCCGGTCTTCAGTTCGCACGTGAAAATCGCCTTCGCCGAAAACGATCGCACTAAAGCGACTGACCTCCATTGGATCCAACGATGCCCGCCCTGCAAGTCTTACTTCAATCGACTTTCCACTTTCCTTGTGAATACCGGCGAGACTCGCAGGCAGTGTCGCAGCATCATTCGCGATAACCAGATCGTGTGGTCGCAGAAACTCTACGAACGCCGTGCGCGGCACATGAATAAGCTCGCGCTCTGAATTAACAACCAAAAGCTTTGCGTCCATTGGACGCTGCATTGCTTTATCCGCGGCAATCATTTTTTTAAATCCGTTTCTATCTGTGCGGCGATTGCGTCTAACAACTCGTGTGCAGCTTCCGCAGGACGCTTCAGCGTCGCCGGGTCAGCATCCGGAATCGCGGCCGCATGCATCGGTGTATCCATGTCACCTGGATCGAGTGAAAGAAATCGCACTCCTTCCGCCGCATGCTCTTCATTCCAAATGCGACTCAAGTGATGAAGCGCTGCTTTGCTGGAGCCGTAAGAGCCCCAATTTGGATACGGCGTTACGGCTGCGTCGCTCGAGATATTCAGCACCACTGCGCCACGACCTTCACGCGCCGAAGCAGACAACGCGCCCATCAGCGCTTTCGTCAGCCGGAATGGGCCAAAGATGTTGGTCGCAAACACTTGCTCGAGATCTTCACATTCAGTATCGGAAAGCATTCGTAGCGGCGTTGGTCCAAGTTCGGAAGCATTGTTGATAAGCACGTCGAGCCCGCCTAACTCGCCGGTGATCTGCATCGCGATGGGATAAATGTCGTTCTTAGCGGAAACGTCGCCGACGATGCCGTGCGCGCCCGGGTTTTCATGCATGACTTGTTCGACCCGTGCGCGTGTGCGTGCGACGAAAGCGACGCGTGCGCCTTTGCTAACGAGTTCACGAACCAGGGCCAGGCCGAGTCCGGAGGTCCCTCCGGTGATTGCCACCCTCAAACCTTCTAAATCCCTCATTGTTCAACACCTACTTTCTAAAGGAAGCCCTTTACTTAGTCGAAGCGTAGCACCGACTATTGACTTTGTAAAGAGAATTCTTTAGAAATAAGTGTTATGAGTGCTGGGGTGCAGGCGCCGGGTGAGCGAAAGACTCGTCGCGCCATTACCAAACTGCTGAAAACTGAGGGGCCGATTGACTCGGCGCAGCTCGCGGAGCGGCTTGGGCTGACCGCGATGGCGGTACGGCAACACCTGTACGCGTTGCAGCGCGAAGGGTTAGTGACCGCGGAAGAAAGACCGGTGCCGATTGGGCGGCCGGCGAAGTTCTGGCGTCTGACGCGCGAGGCGGATCGTTTGTTTCCGGAGGCGTACGCCGAGTTGAGCGTGGCGTTGATTGACTCAGTTAAAGACGCGTTTGGAGACGAGGGCCTGGAGCGTGTTTTGACCTCACGCTGCGCGCGGCAGCGAATGGACTACACGAAGCGAATTCCGCCGAAGGCTTCGTTGGAACGAAAGCTTCAGGAGCTGGCGAAGGTCCGATCTGAAGAAGGCTACATGGCCGAGATCAAACCCGCAGGCGAGGGAAGTTATCTGCTGATCGAGAACCACTGTCCGATCTGTGCCGCAGCAAATGCGTGTCAGGGTTTTTGCTCGACTGAGCTGGAGCTGTTTCGTTCCGTGCTTGGACCGGAAGTTACGGTGGAACGCGCCGAGCACATCATCAAAGGCGATCACCGCTGCGTTTACAAGATAGAGCCACAAAAAAGCACAAAAGCCACAAAGATGGATTTGGATTAGTTCAGAGTTCAAGCTTTAGCTTGTCTTCCAAACGGCAGCCTGAGGCTGAACTCTAAACTATTCCAAATTCCATTTGTGAGTTTGGTGCCTTTTTGTGGCTAACTACTCTTCGCGGCGCGCGACGCCGATCTTTCTTTGCACGAGTCGCTCGACCTCGAGTGGTACGCCATCGGCTTTCGCGGCTCGAATAAAGTCGCTATCGATCTTGAAGATGCGCAGTTTGACGAGGTCTTCGATGTCGAGATTATTCAGTCCCTCATTCCGCATCTCTGTGACAAACTCCGGCGTCACTTTGAAAATTCGCATCTTCACGAGGCTCTCGAACGGTTCCTTGTCGAAACCCATCTGACTCACTTCCCGAGCAAACTCCGGATCGATCTTGAAGATGCGCGCTTTAACCAGGTCTTCCATGCCGAGGTTTTGGAATCCGCTCGCTTTCATTTCGCGCGCGAAAGTCGAATTGACCTTGAAGATAGCTGCTTTGAAGAGGTCTTCGACCTGGAGTTTACCTAAATCAGCGGAGGCGAGATCGTCGGCGAGTGCTGTCGTGACGTTGAGGGCCGTCGCTGCAAATAGACGATCTTCCGAATCGCGCTCGTCGTTATCTGAACGCTGTTCAAAATCGTAGCCGCGTGACTTCATGGCCGAGACAAAGGCCGCATTTCCGGTAAAGCGAAACGTGCCGGAGCCTTTGCCGTTCTGAAAACTGCCTTCGAAGTCGATTTTTCCCGCTTCGCGGTTCAGACTGAAACTGACCGGACCGCCGCTCAACGCCTGTTCCCGAGTCAATCCCTGGAGCTCTGAAAAATCAAAGTCGTGTCCCATCTGGTTGCGATGGCCTTTTTCGGTGCGACGCTCGAGACTCAGATGGATCTTGTTGTCTTTTGACGAGAGACTTGCAGTCCAATCGCCCGACGTAGCGCTCTGAGCGGTGACATTGACGGCTGCAATCCAGATCAGCAGTACGAAGCTCGTGATCAGAGCCATGCCGATAAAGTAGCGGTTCCAAACAGTTCGTGACATCAGGAGACCTCCGGGAAGTGCGAGAATTTCACTTTCAAAGTGAAAACACCTGCCACGCGGAGTTTGTGACGGAAATTTGGCCGCAGATTTACACCGAAAAAAGCACGGATTTAAATCTGATCCGCGTTTATCTGCATGATCAATCCGTATAATCCGTGGCTCATTTAATTGACAGTCATCACGAGCGCAAGCTATGCTGTTACCCCGTGAATCACACGGTTGCCATTGTTCCAGCCCGCCTCGCTTCGACCCGACTCCCAGGAAAGCCTTTAATCGAAATCGCCGGAAAACCCATGGTTTGCTGGGTTGCGGAGCGCGCACGCGCGGCACGCAATGTCGACCGAGTTATCGTAGCAACCGACAGTGAACAGATCGCCGATGCAGTCAAGTCGCATGGCATCGAGGCAGTTTTAACTGCCGCACATCACACCAGCGGAACTGATCGCGTTGCTGAAGTTGCTGCAAACATTCCGGACGCTGAGATTGTTGTTAACGTGCAGGGCGATGAGCCACTTATCTCACCGGCGACGATCGAACGCGCTGTCGAGACGATGGCTGCCGAGATTTTTAAACAAAATGGCGCCGGTATCGTAACAACGTGGGAGCTGATCGACTCGCTCGACGATTTACTCAATCCGGATCTCGTGAAAGTCGTCCTCGACGATAACGATAACGCGCTCTATTTTTCGCGCTCGCCGATGCCGTTCCCACGTGATGCAGCAAAGAGGCATGGCTCGCCAGATGCTGCGTTGAGAAATGAACCGGATTTGTGGAAGTGGTTTCGCAAGCACACAGGACTTTACGTGTATCGCAGGGATGTGCTTTTGGAGTTCACGAAGTGGCCTCAATCACAGCTCGAGCAGATTGAAGCGCTCGAACAATTGCGCGCACTGGCCCACGGCGTAAAGATAAAGGTGGTCGAAGCCTGTTCCGCTTCGACCGGTGTCGACACGCCGGCAGATCTCGAAAGAGTAAGAGAGCTCGTAATGGCAGTAATGAAAACGTAAATGGAGAACCCGATGCCTAAATATATCTTCGTTACTGGGGGTGTGGTTTCAAGTCTTGGCAAAGGTCTGGCAGCATCGTCGATCGGATGTTTGCTCGAGAGCCGTGGCCTTAACGTGGCTCTCATCAAACTTGATCCGTACATCAACGTCGATCCCGGCACGATGTCACCTTTCCAACACGGCGAAGTCTTCGTCACTGACGACGGCGCGGAAACGGATCTCGACTTGGGCCACTACGAGCGCTTCACTCACGCGCATCTCTCGCAAGCGAATAACTGGACCACCGGGCGAATCTATCTTTCAGTCATCGAAAAGGAACGTCGCGGCGATTACCTCGGCAAGACGATTCAAGTTATTCCACACGTCACCAACGAAATAAAGGACGCAGTTCGCAGAGTCGCTGAGAACGACAAGCCCGACGTTATCATCGTCGAGATTGGCGGCACGGTCGGCGATATTGAATCGCTTCCTTTTCTCGAAGCAATTCGCCAGATGGGCAACGAGGAAGGCACTGGCAACGCTTTATTCATTCACGTAACGCTCGTGCCGTACATCGCAGCCGCGGGTGAGCTGAAGACCAAACCAACCCAACACTCAGTGCGCGACCTGCGCGAGATTGGTATCGCGCCCGACATTCTTCTCTGTCGATCTGAGAAGCCACTGTCTCGCGATCTGCGCGCGAAGATCGCGTTGTTTTGTAACGTGAAAGAATCCGCTGTGATTAGCGCACAGGACGTCGACACGATTTACGACGTGCCGCTCGCATTTCACGAACAGGGTCTCGACGAGTTGATTGTGTCGCAGTTACGTCTTGAAGCGGAGGCGGCGCAGGCGAATCTAACTGCATGGCGCAATCTCGTTTCAACCATTCGCGAGCCATCGGGAGGAGAAACCTCGATCGCGATTGTCGGTAAGTATGTCGAGCTGGAGGATTCGTACAAGTCATTGCGCGAAGCGCTCACGCATGGCGGCGTCGCCAACAATCTGCGCGTTGATGTGAAGTGGATCGAGTCAGAAGAGTTGATGGACGACGATTACGAGAATCGCCTGCGTGACTTCGATGCGGTCCTTGTGCCTGGTGGATTTGGCAAGCGTGGTATCGCGGGAATGATTCGCGCGATCTGTTACGCGCGCAAGACGCGGACGCCGTTCTTTGGGATTTGTCTCGGGATGCAGACGGCATGTATCGAGTATGCGCGGAACGTTTGTGAGCTGAAAGATGCCGATTCCACTGAATTCGATCTCGAGACGCCGCATCCGGTGATTTTCAAACTGCGAGATTTGGTTGATGTAGAAGAGTTGGGCGGCACAATGCGGCTTGGTGCGTGGCCTTGTCGCCTCGCGCCTGGCTCACTGGTCCAGGAAGTTTATGGCGGTACTGATGAGATCAGTGAGCGCCATCGTCATCGTTACGAGTTTAATCCGGAGTTTCGCCAACGACTTGAAAGAGAAGGTTTGGTATTCAGCGGTGTTTCGCCCGACGGCAAATTCGTCGAGATGATCGAGTTGTCGCGCGACGTGCATCCATGGTTTATCGGTTGCCAGTTTCACCCTGAATACAAGTCGCAGCCACTCAATGCTCACCCTTTGTTCGCCTCATTTGTGCGGGCCGCATACGAAAATCGTTTGCACTCGGAGACCGCTATGGACAAAAATGGCGAGGTCGAGTTGGTGGCACATGAGCGATTGACCGCCACCAGCGGAGATTAAGTAGATCTAAGACTTGCCCAGAGACCTCACTTCATATGATCGGCCGAACCAGGTCAGTACCGCCTGCGATAGCGGGTGGGTCGACCGCTCCCAATTAGCCGTTAACTTGATTGATATTACCCACCCGCTACCGCAGGTGGTACTGACCTCGACATGCTGGAAACGAAAGATCCGTTTGTAGGCCGAACGCTCGACGAGAAGTATCGCGTTGAGGAGCGTCTCGGCGCGGGCGGAATGGGGACTGTCTATCGCGCCCGGCACCTGCTCATGGATCGTCCGGTCGCGATCAAGTTTTTGCATCAGCGGCTGGTTAAAGACGAAGCGGCACAAGTTCGCTTTCTAACTGAAGCGCGTGCAGCAGTGAAGCTGCGCCATCCAAACGCGGTCTCAGTGACTGACTTCGGACAGACTTCTGAAGGTTGTGTCTACATCGTAATGGAACTGCTCGAAGGCCGGACGTTGCGAGAAATACTGAGCCGTGAGGCACCGCTTGAAACTGCTCGAGCGGTATCCATTACGCTGCAAGCTTCGGACGCAGTTGCAGCCGCACATGACGCCGGCATCATTCATCGCGATCTCAAGCCGTCCAATATTCTCGTCACGCAAAGCGCCGATCAACCTGCTGTTGTCAAAGTGTTCGACTTCGGCATTGCGACTTTCTCAGCCGATGACGACGAAGATACAACTACGCTCGCCCAAAGCAACTCAGTAGTTGGCACACCGCGTTACATGTCGCCCGAGCAACATAACGGCAATGAATTAACACCGGCTACGGACGTTTACAGTCTGGGTGTGATTCTTTACGAGATGCTGACGGGCACTGTCCCTTTCTCCGGAGCGACGCGCGAAGAGATCGCGGATAAGCATGCTAATCTTCCACCACATTCGCCGCGAGAGATCGTTGCTGCAATTCCGCAAGAGGTCGAGGGCATCGTTTTACACGCACTCGAGAAACAACCATCTGATCGTCCGGCGAATGCCGGTGAGCTCCGGCGTGAACTACTTGACACCGCTGAGCGTCTCGGTCTCGAACATCACGCAGTAAAAAGTGCGCCTGACATTGAAGCGCTGCGCGATGCGGGCGTGGAGTCACCGTCCGGACGGCTCGTTGTCGACATTTCGCGTCTGCGCGAAAAGCGCGCGCTAAGCTCGGGATCGAAGGAGATCAAAGTCTTCGGTTCCAAACAGACACCGAAGGACAGTAAGCCAACCCACGAACGACCCCAGCCCAGTTCATTTCTAGCCAAGGTAAAGCGTATACTCGGGAGGCTTTAGCTTAGTTTAGAGTTCAAGCTTTAGCTTGCCTGCGTGACAGCCCAGGTAGCAAGCTAAAGCTTGAACTCTAAACTATGCTCAATTCTTTTGTGTCCTTTGTGCTTTTTTTGCGGCTACTCCTATGACTAAACCTTTCTCGGTTGGCAAAACCACTTTCGGCGACGGCCGGCTCACCATCATCGCCGGTCCTTGCGTGATCGAATCACCTGAGCATGCGTTGATGATGGCGCGTGAATGCCGCGATCGCGCGCAGGCTGCCGGGCTCGACTACGTTTTCAAAGCTTCCTACGACAAAGCTAACAGATCCTCGATCAAGAGCTTCCGCGGGTTGGGCCTGGAAGCCGGCCTCGAAGTGCTCCAAGAAGTAAGAGAAGAGGTCGACGTTCCGGTGCTTACTGACGTTCACGACGTTTCGCAAGTTGATCGTGTTGCTGAAGTGGTCGACGTTTTGCAGATACCTGCGTTTCTATCGCGGCAAACTGATTTGATCCTTGCGGCGGCGAAATCCGGAAAGGCAGTCAACGTCAAGAAAGGTCAATTCCTGGCGCCGCAGGACGCGCGCAACATCGTCGATAAAGCGCGCGAGGTCGGTTGTGAGAAGCTCTTGCTGACTGAGCGTGGAGCGAGTTTTGGTTATCACAATCTGGTCGTGGATATGCGCTCGTTTCCGATCATGAGTGAGTTTGGCGTGCCGGTCGTTTTCGATGTGACGCATTCGTTGCAACTGCCCGGCGGCCTGGGTCATGCAACGGGTGGACAATCGGAATACATCGAACCGCTTGCACGTGCAGGAGTTGCGTGTGGCGTCGATGCTGTTTTCATGGAAGTGCACGATTGCCCGGAAAAGGCATTGTCAGACGGGCCGAATGCTTTGCCGCTCGCGCGCCTTGCGCCGCTCCTGTTAATGTTGCGCGATATTCATCAGCTTATTCATGATTCAAAGCCTGCTGATCAGCGTAGGTGATTTCTACTCATCCGTAGTCATGCGAACACTTTTTTTATTGACGCTAATACTGTGTCTGATGACGGCGCAGACCGGCGCGCAAACGCCGTCGACTGTTATCTGGCAAGTCAATTCGTTTGATATCAATGCAAACGTTCAACAAACCGAACGAACACTGAATGCCGTTACGACGATCAATGCTACGAATGTCGGCAATGGACCAGGCAGGACGCTGACGGTTCGCCTGAATGCGAAAGCCAAGGTCAACTCCATTACTGTTGGTGGTGCTGCGACAACGTTCAGGCCCGGATCGGAGCCGCGCGGTGATCTGCAACGCATCGAGATCCTGCTTCCGGCTGCGGTCGCTGCAAACGGCAATGTCACCGTTGCCTTAACTTATTCGCTTCCAGTTGAGAGTAACAGCGGGCTTTCAGCGATCAGTCCGATTGCTACAGAGTTTCTGCCGCTGTCGTTCTGGTATCCGATGCCCAACACTCCTTATGCAGTGCGCGGAGCAGATACGGCGCCGTTCCACTTAACCGTAAATATCCCGAACGCGATCTCTTCAGGTGTTGAGAAAGGTAGCTCAGCCGGATCGATCTCTTTCGATCAGCCGTTGCATGGGCAGCCTTTCTTCGTTCAGGGTGATTGGGACAAAGTCGAAGGCGCTGCGGATGGAAAAGGTATCGTGGTCCTGGCAGAGAAAGGTGCCGGTGGTGAGGATCGTAAAAGAGCAGAAGCGTTGATTGCATTTGCTGCGGCGGCTCGCGCTTTTTACACGACGAGTCTTGGACCAGCGCCTGATGTGCCGTTGCGATTAGTCGCCGTTCGTAGAGGAGCGGGCTTTAGTGACGCCGGTACCGTGCTCTTCGACTCGGATACTTTGCGGTTATCAAAAATCGATGCCGCCACTGCGCTTTCAGTGGCTGAAGCTGTCGCCAGACTTTGGATCGGCGGACAGACAGCGGTTCAGGGCGAGGGCGGCGGCGTCCTGCGTGATGCATTGGTGCGATTTCTGGCGACGCAGTTTCTCGAAAAACAGTTTGGACCAGACGCAGTTAAATCAGAGTTGTACCGGCAACGGATAGCTTACGCCGCGGTAGCTCAACGCGATGCTCCGTTGGCGCGTTCGACCCAGTTGGATAGCACGTATTTCAACTCGGTGCCGAATCGTGGCGCGATGTTCTGGCGGTTGGTCGACCGGCGTTTGGGGCATGAAGTGTTAATAGGCGTGTTGCGTGCGGCGCTTGAGTCTGGAAAGAGCGATCCGAATGGCTTGAATCTACCGGCCGTGCGTGCAGCACTGGTGGCGCGCGGAGGCGAAGGCTTGAAAGCGTTGTTGGACCAGCAGCTCAATCAGGTAATTGATACCGATCTGATGGTTGGTCTGCCGCAGCAGCGCGGTGCTACGTGGGTTTCAGCATTGCGCAATATCGGATCGATTGACGTGACTGTAACGGTCGCCGCAACGACCGAACAAGGTCAGGAGATTAGGACCGAAGCGACTGTTCCTGCAAAAAATTTCGGCGAAGCAGTTTTCAAAACTCCTGCAAAGATTGTTCGCGTTGAAGTCGATCCCGACAAGCTCTACCCGCAGCTCGACTACGGCAACGACGTGGTTCCGCGCGGCAAGGATCTTTCGCAGGCATTGAACGAGGCTTACTTACAATTGGGCGCTCAGGATTTCGTCAAGGCTGAGGCTACAGCGCAAGCGATGCTTGTAAGCTCGCCACGTTTTCAGGAAGCACAAATCATCCTCGGCCGAGCTTTGCTTGGACAAAACAAGATTGAAGACGCCGAGAAACTCTTCCGAGCGGCGCTCGATGAGCCACTGCCGTTTACTGCGACACTCGCGTGGGCCAACATCGGATTGGGTGAGATCTTGATGAAGCGTAATCAGCCTGCGGAAGCAGCGAAGCGATTCAACGATGCTGTGATAGCGAGTCGTGATTATCCTTCCTCCTTAGCTGCGCGTGCAGCACGAATTCGTGCCGAAGCCGCAGCCAACAACGCACCGCCTGTTGATGAAACTGTGCGAACATTTGTCACGCAACTGTCGCAGGCAGTGATCAGCAACAAGAAAGCTGAGCTGGAGTCGCGCATTGTTTCCGGTGAGCTCGTGAGATTCATCAATGCGAGCATCGGCACTGATGCATGGGACACAAAAGTCGTGCGTACGGAGCAGCTCAACGCAAACCTCATTGCTGCGGACGTGCAAATCCGAGCCAGCAAACTCGGCACAGTCGGTTCCGGCACCGCTGTATTGATGCTGGCGCGAACACCTGCCGGCTGGAAGTTATCGGGTATTGAGCTCTTCGAGGTGCGATGAATCCTGAACTTCAACAACGTGCTGCGCGCATTAAGTTGCTCCTGATGGATTGTGATGGTGTGCTGACTGACGGCCGCATCTGGATATTTGCGGACGGGGAAGAGCAGAAGGGTTTTCACACGCGCGATGGACTCGGAATTGATCTCTGGCATCGAGCTGGCTTGCGATCCGGAATTATCTCGGGACGGAATTCGACTGCTGTTGAGAGTCGCGCGCGTGCGCTGGGCATGTCGTTTATCCAGCAGGGTTGTGAAGACAAGCGACAGGCGTTTGCTGATACGTTGGTCGACGCTGGATTGACGAACGCGGAGGTTGCGTACATTGGGGACGATCTCAACGACATTCCGCTGATGCTGCAATCAGGTTTCGGTATCGCTGTCGCGGACGCAGCTTTCGAGACTCGCGAGCACGCACACTATGTGACGAAAGCAATGGGAGGTTTTGGTGCTGTCCGCGAAGTGATCGAGTTGATCCTGAAAGCGCAGGGAAGCTGGGACGCTCTGGTCAAACGTTATACTGAGCCACAGATGAACGCGGATTGACACGGATCAGATCCTTAATTATCTTCTCTTCACCTTGAGCGGGTGTGGCGCAACGGTAGCGCATCAGCTTCCCAAGCTGAGGGTTGCGGGTTCGAATCCCGTCGCCCGCTCCAGTTTTCCTTAGGAAAAACGTATTGCGCGTGCCCTCAGAAAATCCTGTCCCATATAAAAAATGAGGCGGCAAGGTTTCCACCAGGTTTTCTTGACAGCCCATTTAAGCTGAGATACCGTCAGCCTCGATTTACGCGAAATTTCCGGGCCTCTTCGTTTCAAACCAGTAGGACCAGTTTATTCCGTTACTTCTTTCTACGACGCGAGCAGGCCTAATCTCAACCTAACAAAAACCGGATCTATAGACGCCGGTTCCTCGCCAGATTTAACCGATGACTGATTACGCCTGGATTCCTCCTGACCGGGATAAAGACTACGAAGTTTTACGTGCGGTCGTGACTCTCAGGCCTAATACCACACTCTGGCCCGGTCAAAAGACAAGTGTTAAAGCATTCTTAGAGGATCTTGTTACAACAGGGACAGTCGCGAAACCCGTCGGCGGCCTGATCGTCGGTAGCCATGCGTCGAGTGAAGACTGGATCGCAGCTCACTTCGCAGACGAACAGAAAGACGATACCGGCTACGCTGAAGTGACGCGCGTCTTCAATTCTCGTCGCGCTGCTTTTCTTATTCCAACTGCTCTGTACCAGAACGCCAATCCGCCGGTGAAGTTACGAATTATTGGATGTGAGGCTGGCAGGGCTCCGGAAATGTTGAGAAAGTTGAAAGAAGTAATGGGTAACAATGTGCCGATCGTGGGTTGTCGTTTTCATTACCTCGTCCGGACCGTCGAACAGCACGGAGGCTTCATAACATTCACGTACCCATTTGACGTCTTTTCCCCAACCCAACTCTCACGAAAACAACAACTGATTGATCTACTCAAAGCGCGCGCGACCGCTCAACCGAATCTGTTTAAGTTCCTCGACGGTACTCCAATACCCCCTGAACAATGGGCAAAGTGGGTTCCCGAAGATGCCGGTTTGAATAAGAGCCAATTTAAATATGGTAAAAAAGACGTACCTCTTGGCCAGACTTTGAAAGCGATAAGCAAGCTTCCGGCAGAATTTGAACTCTGGTACCTGCTGCGAAAGGTGACGCGCCGGGTACCGAACATGCCAACACCCGCAAACACCCCTGCCGGACTCACTGCGGGTATCGCTGCACTAAAAACGAAACTTCCAGCGGAACTGCCTGAGTTTGATCCCGCACATGAGTATCCGTTCTTTCGGCAGCGAGGTTGTGTCGACATCAATGAATTTGTTGATAGTTTCAATTGGAAATTCGAAAAGGATGGCACAAACACCATCTGCCGCGGACAGCGTCACGATTACACGTTGTATGTTCCGGTGAAATTCCCGGAGGCGGGAAAAACGTGGGACCAGCAACGCATGCTCTTTCACTTTTATCCAGCCCCAGGCAGTGGGCTCCCACTCGTGAGTGGAGATTTTACTGATGATGATGCGCGGATCTGGGTAACCGTTTAATTGCGATATGAGTGAGCTCGACACAATAGGAGAAATTGCGAGGGAACTGGCCGCAGCTATTGAGCCAGTCGCGGATGCTTTCGCGTCGCCTGAAAATTTTACTTCCTACATGTGGGATCTCGGCTGGAACTTCGCCGCTCCGCCGAGTTCGCTTCAGTCACTCGGCGGGTCTGCGCAAACGCTCGCAGACTTGTTCCAGGGAGAAGCGATTGAAGCGTCAAATATCCCGCAAGTAATCGACACTATTAAGTCGTTCCTGACCGGTGTGAATGATCTGGGCGATATCGCCGACGCATTACTTCCCGCAACCGTTGATAAAGCCGCATTCAAAGCTGAGTTTCCGCGCCAGTTCCTCGACACAATAATCGTCGACAGTCTATTTGCTCGCCATTACAAATGGGCCACGTTACTACAGGTCTTCGGTGTGATCCGTCTGGAACGCATTGCCCAAGCCGGCCTGCGTCCCGGATATCTGAAACGCTCCATCGCCTGGGAACAATTGGGCACGGTCTTCACTGATCCCCTTGATTTGCTGACGACGCGTTACAACTGGGGCCAAAGTAACTTTGACGGCGAACGAGTCGTTTTGAATCTCGCGGCTTTCTTCAGAGCGTGGGGCTTACCACCGAGCACTCGCGAAGCGCAGGATGCGCTGGGTAATTTTTTGCGTGCGAATGCGGCGGCAGGTCAAATACGGGATGTCCACCGGTACTTTTTGCGAATGCCGTTTCTGTCGGAGGTCGGAGCCGACGCCGATCTCGAGGCAGGTTTCGCTCTTTTCATAGTTCCGGAGACTGCCGCCGACCGGCCAGGATTTTCCATCCTTCCTTACGCGGGCGGTTCGTTCGCTCTGAAATTCGAATTGGCAGATGGGCTCACGTTTTTCATCGAAGGCGATGCTGACTTCACGGCGGGAGTCGGCATTCTCGTTCGACCGAATAAACCGATTCAGTTACTCAAAGACATCGTGCCGTCAGCGACGGCTGGCAATGTGCCACCGAGCGGCGCTGAAGTTGGTTTCGGACTGAAGCTTGGCTCCGAATCAGAACCAACAATTGTTGCAGGCTCGCCTGACGCGAGCCGGCTTGAGGTCGGCTCAATATCCGTTAAAGGTGGTGCGGTGGTTCGGTCTGACGGTCAACACGATGTGTTTGGCGAAATCAAGATTGCCGGCGCGCGTATCGTGATCCAGCGCGGTCCTGATGCCGATGGTTTCATTGCACAACTCCTGCCAACTGATCCATTGAACATCGATTTTGGATTCGGCATCGGCATTTCAGCAAAGCACGGACTTTACTTTACGGACGGCAGTTCGCTCGAAATTCAGTTGCCCGTACATATTGAACTTGGGCCAATCGAGATTCTCTCAGCACTGATCGGGCCGAAACCCCAGGACCGCAAGATTCCAGTCGACCTTGCAATATCGCTAAAAGGAAACCTTGGCCCACTGCAAGCGGTTGTTGAAAACGTCGGACTGCGAGTCACGTTTGATTTTCCGGCTAACCGTTCAGGCAATCTTGGTCCTATCGACGCAAAGCTGGGATTCAGACCGCCAAATGGTGTTGGCCTTTCGATTGATGCTGGCGTCGTCAAAGGTGGTGGCTACCTATTCATAGATGTGGACCGCGGAGAATATGCTGGCGCACTGGAACTGACGATCAGCGACTTCTTAAGTCTCAAAGCAATCGGTCTGATCACGACGCGAATGCCTGACGGCAGTAGCGGTTTTTCACTTCTCATCATTATTACTGCAGAGTTCAGTCCCGGACTCCAACTTGGGTATGGGTTTGCACTCATCGGTGTTGGTGGACTGCTGGGACTAAACCGCACGGTCGTGCTCGAGTCGTTGGCCTTGGGCGTCAGGACAGGCGCCGTTAACGGAATTCTGTTCCCGGTCGATCCCGTTGCAAATGCACCAAGAATTATCAGTGACCTGCGCACGATATTCCCGCCGTACGAAGGCCGTTTTCTGATCGGTCCAATGGCCAAATTGGGATGGGGAACCCCCACTCTGATCAGTTTAGCTCTCGGTGTGATCATCGAAATTCCCGGCAATGTCGCCATCCTTGGCATTCTGAAGCTTGCATTACCGACTCCTGACGAGCCCATCCTTAACCTACAGGTTAACTTTATCGGCGCGATCGAGTTCGATAAAAAACGCGGATGGTTCTTTGCAGCATTGTACGAATCGCGCGTCGTCTTCATCACGCTTGAAGGTGAGATGGGCGTGCTAATCGCGCTCGGTGCAGACGCGAACTTCATACTTTCAGTTGGCGGCTTTCATCCACGTTATTCTCCTCCTCCGCTTCCGTTTCCGAGTCCTCGACGTATTGCGTTTGACATTATTCACACTCCCGTTGCACTCGTTCGCGTCGAGGCCTATTTCGCCATCACCACAAACACCGTGCAATTCGGCGCGCGAGCAGAAGCGTTCTTTGGGTTCGATGAGATCAGTGTGGAAGGCCATCTCACGTTCGACGCGCTAATCCGATTCTCACCGTTCTACTTCATCGTAGAAATCACAATGGGAGCGTCGTTAAAGGCGTTCGGCGTCGGCGTGTTTAGTATCGACCTCCAGTTTACTTTTGAGGGTGTGTCACCGTGGCGCGCTCGCGGCCGCGGCTCTGTACGTCTGCTCTTCGTCAAGATCTCCGCAAATTTCGACGTGACCTGGGGAGAGTCGCGTGACACCACACTGCCGCCGATCCAGGTGGTACCGCTGCTGCAAGTCGAATTCGAAAATGCGACTAATTGGCGGGCGCTTCCACCTCCGTCTCACAATCTACTGGTGTCCGTTCGCCCACTCGACCTTCCTGCTGACACGCTCGTGCTGCACCCGCTCGGAGCATTGGAGATAACTCAGAACGCAATACCGCTCGGTTTGACTCTTGACAAAGTTGGGTCACAAAAACCAGCCGACGCTAATCGTTTCAGCGTCAGTGCAATCACAGCAGGTTTCCTACAGCGAGGCGACACTCGTCGCCGGTTTGCTCCTGCACAATTTCGCGACTTCAACGATGCGCAGAAACTTTCGGCTCCAGGTTTTCAGGAAGAGGTCAGCGGTCTCATAGTCGGTGTGGACGGCGCAGAACTTCGCACCGGTCACGCCGTGAAGCGTTCCTTGCGCTACGAGGTCACGACCGTTGATACAAACTTCAAACGCATCAGGCGTCGCTTTTCAACAATCGGGCGTGGGCTCTTCGAGCATTTTGTAAAGAATGCTGCTATCACAAAGAGCGGTTTATCAATCGCTCGTCAAAAGCAGTCGCAACCATTCGATGATCGAATTGCAGTGACTGAGCCGGGTTACGCCGTCGTGTCCATTGACAATAATCGCGCCGCAGCTCCCGAGACGGCTGGTTTTCCTTCTGCTGCTGAGGCTTCCGAATGGTTGCGCGATACTGCGAAGTCTGATCCGACTCGCGCCGCACAACTCCACGTTGTACCCGTCACAGAGATGAGTGAAGCTGCATGAGTGACGACTTTACTTTCGTGCCATGGGCCCGCGAAGGACTCGCCAACAGCATCAATGCCGCCGGCGCATTGCGTGCTTCGGTACCAGTTCAGCTCCGTCTGACTGCGCGCGAACTTGACGGCGCCGAAGTGCCGCATGATCTGCCTGCGCGTAATGTTGAGTTGTATGGACCAGGCGATGTGATTGGAATCGACTCACGCGCTGTGATCCGAACGGAGCCGCGAAGCGAAGTAACAAACTTCGAACCAAACTATCTCGCGGCGATTGAGTTTTACGACGAGGATTTTCCGTGGCGTTACACGCCAGCCACACCGACCGCAGCGGATTCGCGCTTGTCGCCGTGGATTGTTCTGATTGTTTTGAAAGAGGAAAAAGAGTTTGAAGAAGGTGGCGATGTTCGGAATCGCCCACTGACTTTCATCACGCTTATCAACAATGCGCTGCAAACTGCTTTTCCCAATCCCGACCACCTTTGGGCCTGGGCCCATGTCCACGCCAATCGCAGTCTGACAGCCGAGAATGAAATCGTCGCTCTTGACAGGAATGAAGTAGCTCAGCGCCTCGATGATGTCGTCAAGGAAAACGCAGACCTCGCCTATTCACGAATCGTTTGTCCACGTCGGCTCGAAGCGAACACTACATACCACGCGGTTTTGTTGCCCGCGTTTGAAAGTGGACGGCTGGCAGGTCTGGGCCTGGATCCGACGCAGACGCCTGCGGCGAACGCCAACGCATGGTCCAGCAACGGTGAGGAACAGAATAACTTTCCGGTTTATTACCGCTGGCGCTTTCGCACCGGAGAAGTTGGTGATTTCGAGTACCTTGTCCGGTTGCTTAAACCGAGGCAAGCCGACAAGCGCGTAGGAACTCGCGAGCTCGACGTGCAACAGCCTGGATCAAACTTACCGGGCATCGCGGATCCGAATCTGCGCGGTGTGCTGCAACTCGGTGGCGCTCTTCGCGTTCCGCGTGACAGCCTGAGTCCGGCCGATCAGGCCATTGCTGAACAACAAGATAAGTGGGCCCAACCCTATCCACATCAATTTCAGCAAGGGCTCGCAAGTCTAATAAATCTTTCAGACTCTTACGCGACGCAAACTGCCGCGCAAGCAAACGCAGCGGCGGGCGTGCAGGATCTTGCAGGTGATCCGGATCCGGCAATTACTCCACCACTTTACGGTCGTTGGCACGCCCGCACACCGCGACTCTTGACCAACCGATCGGGTGGTGCGCTACCTAATTCAAGAAACTGGGTACACGAACTGAACCTCGATCCTCGATTTCGAGTGTCAGCCGGTTTCGGAACACGTGTCGTCCAGAATAAGCAGGAAGAGTTAATGGCTGCGGCGTGGGAACAGGTGGGCGACGTACTCGAGGCAAACCGCCGCACACGACGATTGAAATTTGCACAACAGGTCGCGCTTGTTTGGCACCGCTCGCATTTAGTTGAACTTGCTCGCGATAACGCGGCGAAGGCGATCGCATTAACTGCTCCGGTACATTCGCGAATAATGGCTGGAATAGCTCCCGCTGTTCAGACTGTGAAGGCCCATGTTTCGGCGAGCAACATACCATCAGTTTTGGTTGGACCAACATTTCGAAGGCTAATCCGCCCACGCGCACCCATCCTTCGCAAATTACCATTTAACGATCGACTACGACCTGACGATCTATTAGCGCGCGTGAATCGCAATGAAGTGTTGCCGGCACCACCCAAGTTGACGCCGCCCGGCGTTGTCACTGTGAAGGATGTCGCCGAAGCCGCATTGCCACAAAACGTGCCACCCTGGCTTATCGATCTACTTCGACGATCGCCCATCGTTGTTTTCCTACCTTTGATCATCGGATTTATTCTCGCCCTGATCCTTTGGTTGTTCGGGATCGGTTTGCCGATTGCAATCAGTATCTTCGTCGCCGGACTTGCGATCACTTTGGTTCTTGCTGCGATTCGTAGACAGGTGCGGAAGGCAGATGGGCTGGGAGAAGGCGAGCAAACCCCGGCAGACATCGATGAACTGCCACGCAGTCCTGACTTTTCCTTTACTGATCCTTTTACACCGTCTGGCCCAGTAACTCTGAGTCCAAGTGGCGCCGACAGTGCGGATGCGACGCGTTTCAAAGTCGCACTCAAAGATCTTCATGCCTTGACTGCCGCCACCATCGTCGCCGACACAGTTGGCGAAAATGGTCCAGCAAGATTTCCCCTCGACATCGACGACAACGTCCAGGTCCTGCTGCGAGGAGTTGATCCCGCAATCACAATTCCTCGCTGGGCAACAAGCGTGATTCGTTTGCCACCACGGATCAGAAACGAAGCGCCCGAAGAGTTCGTCGAGGCGATGGCGTATCCCGTGTTTGACATTCCCATGTACCGGCCGCTCGCGGATCTTTCATCGGAGCTGTTGATTCCTAATTTGAATCTGATTGAGAACAACAGCGTTACCTTACTGGAAACAAATCAGGAGTTCATCGAGGCTTACATGGTGGGTCTCAACCACGAATTTGCGCGCGAGTTGCTGTGGCGTGAGTATCCAACGGACCAGCGCGGCAGTTACTTCCGGCAGTTTTGGGATGTATCGAGCTTCTTTCCGCGAGGCCCCGTTGATGAGCAGTTGCGCGAACGGTTCCGTGATATTCCGCGGCTGCACGATTGGTCCCTAAGATCAAGGTTGGGCGAACACGATGCGCGCGAACGACCGGGTGAAAACCAGGAAGAGATCGTCCTCGTAATTCGCGGCGACCTGCTGAAGCGCTACCCAAATGCTGTGATTTACGCGCAGGCGGCAGAATGGCCCCGCCAGCAAAACGGAGACATTGATCTCACCAGGGAACGTTCGCTAGTCAACATCACTGCGGCCGAAGAAAACAATCCACCACGTGAGAAGCTGCGCACACCGCTTTACATGGCGAAAATCGAACCAGATTTGTATTTCCTTGGATTTGATCTCACGGAAGTCGAGGCTCGAGGTGGAACCGGACAGAATCGTCAGGATCCCGCCGGTTGGTTCTTTGTTCTCAAAGAACGACCCGGGGAACCGCGTTTTGGTTTCGACGAAGAATCACAGCCGCAGATTGTTGTCTGGAACGATCTTGGTTGGGACCGGGTACCGACAGCAGGAAATTTCATTCAACCGCTGCCGGGAATTGCAGGCATGATTGATATTCCTCCAAATGTTCCAGTGGATCAGCAGGAAAAGGAAGAACAACGCGCAGATGACGTTCATGTTAGTTGGAACGACGACACCAGCTCTGCTGAGCTCGCTTACATTCTCTATCAAGCACCCGTGATGGTCGCGATACACGCTGGCGAAATGCTTCGACCAACTTAAAACACGCAATGCCGGACTTCGAAACAATTCGCGACGAACTGAAAAGGACTCGTGCTCAACTCACCGCTAAACAAGGTGAGTTGGCAGCGGCCCGGCAGACACGTGCGCATCGCGAGACCGAATTTACAAGTGCCCAACGATCGAATCGCGCCGGAAGCAATCAGATACGCGAAGCGAGGAACAGATTACGAGCGGCCCAACAAGCTGAAGATGCACTTAGTAATCAGTTGAAAGCACTTCGTGCTCAGGATGCCGAGTTCCTATTTGTCTACGGCGAGGTAGTTGACCCGACGATCGAAATCGAAAAGTGGAATGCTCAAATACCAATTCTACTTTTGCCTGTTCGACTTGAAACTCGGTTCCATCAGACTGGCGACGGAACAGAGCTCTGGGTGCGAATCTATCCTGACGACTGCGCGATTGACACATTCGAAGCCGAGTTGTCAGAGAACGAATTCGAAAGTGGCAGGCGATACTGGATTGAAACGTGGGCTGCGGGCAGCCTTGAAGACCAGCGTCGATCGGCTTGGCGAAATTTAGTTGCAAGCCACGGCAGCGGGCGTGCTGCGTGGATTGTGAAGACGTTCGCACCCGCCGGGGACTCACCTAAGAAAGAAAGTCCGACGGATGTGCAGCTTGTGATCGCCACGAGCGCGCCACCAAGCGATGAAGAAAAAGATGCGCTCGCAACTTACTGGGCCAGCGTTTGGGTTGCAAACGGTGATCAGGCAGCGATCGATGAAGCACTACAGATACTGGAAGCAGCACCCGGAGTCGGGGACGCCCCGCACTTGATTGCGAATTTCCAGCCCGCGAATTTCGCCACCTCACCAAACCCGCCGTTGAAACGATCCGATGTGAAAGTCAGTGTCGCCTGGCTTGTTCTTCCCGCAGCAGGAAATCTCAAAACGCGATCATGGACCGCACCGGCTCGTGTTCACGTCATGCCTGACTGTTTCGTTGTCTTTGGTTACCAGGCTGGTGAGCGAGTGTTTGAAAAGCAGGGCCGCACAATCGCGTCTCCACTTGTCGTTGGTCCTGATCCCGCTGCACCAGCTAACGAACAGATTCACCACGACGCAAACAAGAAATTAGTCGTCAGCGATGACATGCGATGGATGGTCGACTTCGATCGAGCGGTCGAAATGGGTTTGGGTATTCGGATTCCTCTGGATGGGAATCGTGTGAATCTGCGCAACCCGATCGATCGCCTGTTTGCAGTCGGAGTGCGCCTCGTCGACGATGAAGACGGCGGACAAAAGAGTCTTGAAGATCTCTTGACTCATCAACGTTACGGTTCGGATGGGTTCTCTTTTGTGCCACAGGGAACACCGACGAATAACACAGATGCTCAAGGAGCGGGGTACAACCGCACCGATAACGGAGACGAATCGTACGACGCAATCTTTGGAACTGCCACAAGGCTCCAGCCTTCCGGAGATTGGTGGATTCGACCTGATGGTCAATTATTCGCGGAAGCTTTGGGCATTAATGTGAAGATTCTGGACGGAGTGCCTCACGCATCGCGAACTGATTTTGCTGAAGCGCGCGCACTCAATCGAGCATTGTGGCCCGCGACGCTCGGATACACGATGGAGGTAATGCTTCATCCGATCTTTGAAGAGCCGGAGGTGGAGGCAACGCGTTGGTTCTATACCCACTTTGTTACAGGGCGTGGTTTTTTACCGGCCATTCGGATCGGAGAGCAACCTTACGGCATCCTTCCGATAAGTGCTCTTTCTAACTGGAATTGGGTAATCGAGCCTCCTGATCTGCGCATCGGCGGACTTCGCATTCCAGACAATCTCGGCCCCTTTTTACAAAGTTTCATGCGCGTGCTCGACACAATGCGCGCAGATTGGACCACTCTCACTCAGAGAGTGAGCTTCGTCGGCAAGGATGGCGACCCGCATCAACTCCTTTTAGACATTCTTGGTCTTCATCCAGCTTCTGTTGAATTCCACCAGCGGTATGCGGAAAGTCTGGACCACATTTTTAATCGGGCTAAATTTGCCGGCGTCGGTGCGCAGATCATGGAGTACATTCGCATCAGTGCATTGCAGATCGACGCTAGAGAATTATTGAGGCGTCTGGGTTACAACGGTAAAGTCGAGCCCGATGCACTGCAACGCTTCTTCTTTACGCGTGCTCACCGGCTCAATGGTCCAGTGATCGACGATCGTCCGTTATCTGAACTCGATCCGATCCGTCCTTACACTATCGACACCCACAATTACATCGCGTGGCTCGCCGATGTTGGTCGCAACTCTTTTGAAGACTTACGTGTTGAAAACGGATTTATAGACGATCGTCCGCCTTCCGCACTGCTTTACCTCATGCTTCGTCACGCATTGTTGCTCGGCTATTGGGATGCGAGTCTTCGACTTCATCAAGCGGCGGGCATGTCGAATCAAACGGCGAAGGCAATGCGTCGCGAACCAACGACGATTCACGTCAGCAATGCTGACGAGACTTCGAAGAGCCGCTATGTCCCGCTCTACAGTAAAGATGCGAGAGTCTCGGGCGACCCGCAGCGCACAGTAGTAGAACGCATTAATCAGGTGCTCGACAATTCACCCGCTGCGCGTGCGTTGTCGGATCAATTATCGGCTTTGAGGTTTTTAAGAGATACGCCGACTGCACGACTTGAAAGATGTTTAGCCGAACACGTAGACACAGCCAGTTTTCGTCTGGATGCATGGTTACTCGGTTTGGTAAACCTGCAATTGTCGGCTTTGCGATACGAAGAGACGCAGGCACCGCCATTTGTTAAACCTAGACCAGGCATCTACCTCGGCGCCTATGGCTGGCTCGAGAATTTAAAGGCAAAGCCGCCTTTACAAGCGCGACCTCTCGACGACGCTTTGCCTGATCTTTTTATGGGAGATGAACCGGTCTTCCGCGATCCAACGAATGGCGGTTACATCTTTGCGCCCTCACTGAACCAGGCGCGAAGTGCGGCTATTCTGCGCGCCGGTTATCTTGCGAATGCGAGTCCGAACGCTCCGGGAGCACTCGCAGTAAACCTATCCTCAGATCGCGTGCGCGTAGCGCTCTCAATGATCGAGGGCATTCGTAATGGTCAACCACTCGGTGCGTTACTCGGTTACCAGTTTCAGCGCGGGCTGCACGACCGTCATGGTGCGCTCGAGCTCGATAAATTTATTCATTCGTTGCGACAACAGTTTCCGCTGGTCAGCAATCAGATGACATCGACACACCGCGACGGCGTGGCGATCGAGACGATCGAGGCAAACAACGTAATCGATGGTCTCAAGTTGATCGAGCATGTCCGCGCTAATGCTTTGTATCCATTCGGACTTAATTTGATTCCTGCTACTGCCGCTGAGCGCACGGCGATTAATGCGGAGGTGGATCGCTTACTCGACGCTCATGATGCGTTAGCTGATCTCGCTCTTGCAGAAGGTGTGCACCAGGCTGTGCTTGGCAATTACGATCGCGTGGCCGCGACGTTGGATGCATACTCGAAGGGAACTTTTCCACCAGAGCCCGAAATCATCAGGACGCCTCGAAGTGGAACAACGTTGACTCATCGCGTCGCATTACATCTTCGAGCCGGGCTCGATCCTAACAATTCAGTAAGCCCGAGATCGAAGGCCCAACCGATGGTGAACGATTGGCTTGCAGGTATTCTGCCTGCGCCCGCTGCTGTCGCTTGTCAGGTCGACTGGATCGATCCTCTTACAGGCAATGCAGAACAACAGATCGTCACGCAGGCTAATCTGCGATTACAACCGATCGATTTGCTGTACATTGTGGCACCTGACGGTCAGACCGCGATGAGTGAATTGGATGATCGCATCGTGCGACGCGTGATCGCGCACCGCTCGCCACGTGCTGATGCCGTGCTCAGCATTCAGCATACCGTCCGATTGGCTGGTGGCGAAAAGACATTCTTCGAACTGGTACCGTTACTAAATCATCTTCGGTCGTTACTTTTGAGATCACGCCCGCTGGCAGCTACGGATGCGGCACTTCAGGGCGAAGCAAAGCAGCAGGACGATGCGAATGAGTCGATCGATCTCGCGCGCGTGGAATTAGCCGCGAACGAGCTGGTCCAACTCCGTCAAGACATTCTCACGTTCGATTCCGCAGGTTTAACTATCGACGCAGTGATAAATGCTTGCGTGGCGTTGTTTGAGCGTGCGTCGCGCTTTGGCTTGCAGCAAGTAGGATGGGGTTTTCTTTATGAATGGCGACGGCGCGCGTTCTCTGAATTGCTGGAACAAGTGCGGTCTGTAGTAACCAGATGGACAGAGAAACTCACCGAGTTTGATCAGAAACTTGCCGACTACAACCAGGCGGCGGGATTGACGGAGGAGCAACGTCTGCTGGCTCTTAGCCAATTAGACTTATTTATCGCGGCGATCGCGACCACTCCGCGGCCTGCGACTGCTGCCGACTACGAAATTGCTTTGGCAATTCGTCGCCAGGCGTTTGAAGATAAATTGGTCCTGCTACGAGCGATACTAAACACAGCACATCCCACGTTTTCTGCTCTCGTTACAGCCGTGCGCGATGAATTACCATTGACCGATTTTGACAACACTCGGTTCCCGATGGAGTTTGAGCTGCCTGAGTTGCGTTCCGCGACTTCATCTTTGATCGCTCGCTGGACGGATCGACTTCAGCGATTCGATGCGGGAGTGGTTGCATACAACGCGTTACCGGTATCAACCACCGACGAGGAACGGTTTGCTCAACTCGAGTCGTTGGACCTGTTAGTAGCTGCGCAGGTAATACAACCGAGACCGGCAACACCCGCCGCGTACTTAATCGAGCTGACAGCACGCCGCACGGCGTTCGCCAATAAACTCGCGGCATTCACGACAATCTCTAATTCCACAGAACCTCGCGCTGAAAAGTTCCTCGCGCGACTGGAGGCTGAACTGCCCGTAACAGATTTCGACACAACGCCGTTTCTGCTGGATAACGTAGCTGTCGAAATTGACCGCACTGTCAACGACCTCCACGCCAGACTGAAGGCGTTGGAAGCGGAGATTGCAAAGCGGCTAGCTGCTACAGACGAGCAGATCCAGTTGCACAACGCTACCGCCGATCCAGCAGCGAGAGTTACCGCGTTGCAGAATGCGGGCACCAGGTTGTTGGGTGAAGACATCAAATTGATTCCCGAGTTTAACTATCCAGCCGCTCAGGCTGCGGAACTCACCAACATCTACGCAAACAGAACGCTGCTCGATTATCTCACCACGACGAAACAAATTGCTTTTCCGGTAGACGACTGGCTCCACGGTGTGGCCCGCGTCCGCGAGAAACTGTTTGCATGGGAGCAAGCGGCAACGCTGACATCAGTTTTCGGCAAAAACGAACCGCAGTTAATTCCGATCCAACTTCCATTCAAAGCTGGTGACGGTTGGCTCGCACTCGAATTCGATCCGGCTCAATCACTGGACGGCGAACGGCTTCTCTATACTGCGCACCACGCAACGGCTCCCAACCCCGCTACCGCAACGTGCGGACTACTGCTCGACGAATGGACTGAACTGATTCCGAAACAAGATGAAACGGCTGGTCTTGCGTTTCATTTCGACCGCCCAAACTCAGAACCGCCGCAAACGTGGTTGCTCGTCACCTCTCCACGCATGCGTGGTAACTGGCGATGGACCGACTTAACGTCCGCTCTCGACGAAGCCCTAAAACTTGCGCGCTTACGCGCAGTCGAACCGGCTCACGTGGATACTGAAACTTACGCGCGATTTTTGCCGGCGACGACAAGTGCCGTGACTCTCTATGGAATTTCAATCGCAGCGAACTATGCGCGAAACAACAACGTGATGGAGCATGTAAGGAGAGACGGCGATGGCTGATCGGTACACAATAATCGATATGCCCGCAGCGATCGCGAAACAAGAGCGACCTACGGTCACGCTGTGGAATCGGCTCGAAGGGAGGCCGCGAACTGTCAACTTCGAACGCGCAGTTCGCTTTGAGATTCGCGACGCGCTATGGATGCTCACGCGTCAATGGCAATCAGGTGAATTTGAGGGTGAAGATTCCGGATCGCCAGTTTCGGCACAGATGCAAGTGGCTTTCACGCGACTCACTCGGTTTCAGCCCGGTGTTGGACCATACGAAGACTTCGAAAACAAATTACCGCTCGAAACCCGTGTCGAACATCAACCAGTGGCATTCGATCTTTCCGGCAACAAGGTTGCTCTCGATCTTCGAGTCATGTTGGGCCGACGCTGGCTCAAAATGGTTTCGAACATCGCGGACTACTCGGACGCGTTCATTGGTAAATACAAGATCGATCTGCCCGACCCAACGCGACGTGAAGACGCGCCAATCTGTGCGCATCCTGAAGTGTGGCAAAACTTTGCCGCGGTCGCTCAGCGTACGATGGATGGTGCTGCGCTCTACCAGTATCTGGTGGCTGATTCCACGCGTCATCCATACGATGGCATTCCTGCGCTCGATGCTCACAAACCGGCGTTGGATCTTGCCGGTCAACAATTCGTTAGCTGGGTGCGAAGGCTGTTGACTCAGCCTGCGACAGCACAAAATCCTTCCTGGCGGCCTGCACGTTTTGAACATCAATTCTCATGTGCCGCACCTACCGCTGACGGAGAGGTGGTTTACACGGCAGACGAGTATCATCACGGCACCCTCGACTGGCACAGCTTCGATATTGATCCGAACGCACAGGCGGGAACTTCCCCAGCAACGACTGCTGATCCTCGGAAGTTTCTGAATCGTGAAATGATTCCCGTGCCGTTGACGTACGCCGGCATGCCGCATCCTCGATGGTGGACCATCGAAGACAGTCAAACGAATTTTGGTGAGATCCGTCCTGACACTACAGACCTGGCGAAGCTGCTGTTTGTCGAATTTGGACTCGTGTATTCGAACGACTGGTTCATCGTTCCATTCACTCTCGCGGCCGGATCGATTGCGAGGGTTCGCAGGCTCGTAGTGACGAATGTCTTCGGTGAAAAGTTCTTGATTGAGGCTGCGGGAAGAGGCCCTGATGACGCGTGGCAACGTTGGAGTGTTTTTACAGTCAATATTAAAGGACGAGATCTGGCGGAGGCAGATCCGAGTTTGCTCCTGTTGCCAACGGTACCGAAGGTACAGGAAAGTCCGCCGCTTGAAGAAGTCCTGATGATGCGCGACGAAATGGCAAACATGGTTTGGGGAATCGAGAAAACGATTCAGGCGCCTGACGGTCGCGGCAAGTCGGGAGGTAACGCCGCCCGCGAGACAAGAGCATACTTTGAACGACTGTTGGCAGCCGCTGGTGTCGCGCCAAATCCTCCTGCTCTTGTTAACGAAGCAACGATTCGCTATCAGATCATGACATCGGTGCCGGAAAATTGGATCCCGTTCATACCTGTGCGCGCGCGCGGAAGTGAAAGGGAAATCGAGTTGCAGCGTGCGTCCATGCCGCGCATTCTTGAAGGTGATGTCTCACCAGTTGTTAAGGTGCGACCCCGAACAACTCTGCTGCGCGTCGGATTAGATCAATCTACGCCGCAATCATACTTAATACCGGAAGAAGAAATACCGCGTGAAGGCCTTCTCGTCACTCGATCGTTCCAGCGCACGCGTTGGACCGACGGCAAGGTTTTCGTGTGGCTCGGAGTGCGCAAACGCGTCGGTCGCGGTGAAGGCTCCAGTGGTTTAGCATTTGACCAGATAGTGCCGAAGTAAAAGCGAGACATGGCTTGCATATTGCGCGGCGTTGTCGGGCGAACGTCGATAATTAAAGCTATGCAGATCGTGACCCAATCTCGCTCGCGAGTGAAAGTAAGCGACTGCCAGCAACTGTCGCTCGGACACGTTTCCGCGCTACGTGCGACGGCGTCGAAACGGCCATTGCAATGACCGGTGGCACTCCTTATTCCTTGAAGCATCCTAAGAATGTTGGACATTGCGCTATTGAATTAACCTGTTACGATCCGCAAGGCGCTGCGATTCCTAATACGCAGATCACGCTCAAGCAAGGATCGTCTATCTTTATATAATCTCAACAAACACGACGTTCCAAATCAGAATGAGATGTCACGACACTGGCCAAGATCCAAGTCCGAGTTGCATTTTGGAAGTAGACGAGTAGGTCACAAGCGAGGAACACAGAACTTGGTTTTTCACCCGGATTCGAATCCCGTCGCCCGGTCCAGGTGAATTGACCAGCAGTGTTCGACGATCGAAGGACGAATTTGCAAAAAAGGTGGTCGGGTCTCCGACCACCTTTAGTACTCAATAAACTACTCTATCAACGCTCACGCCAGGTCGTAGCGGTCGAGGTTCATCACCTTGTTCCAGGCCGCGGCGAAGTCGTTTACAAACTTCTCCTTCGCATCCTCACATGCATAGACTTCGGCAAGTGCCCGAAGCTCGGAATGCGAACCGAAGATTAGATCGACACGCGTGCCGGTCCAGGTCGGCTCGTTTGTTTTCCGGTCGACGCCATTGTACACGCCATCGGCGCCGTTGGGTTGCCAGCGCGTGCGCATGCTCAGGAGGTTGACGAAGAAATCATTCGTCAGCGTCCCCGGCTTTTTGGTGAAGACGCCGTGCTTGGATCCTCCAGCGTTCGCGCCCAGGACTCGCAGACCGCCGATGAGCACCGTCATCTCTGGTGCTGTCAGCCGCAGCAATTCTGCCCGATCTATCATCGCCTCCTCGGGCTGCATCAACTGTTCGCCAGTGTAATAGTTGCGGAAAGCGTCAGCGGTTGGTTCGAGCGGCGCAAACGATTCCACGTCGGTCTGATCCTGTGACGCGTCCATGCGACCCGGAGTGAAGGGAACTTTCACGTCGTGCCCGCCGTCTTTCGCAGCCTTCTCAACTGCGGCGCATCCACCGAGAACGATCAAGTCTGCGAGCGAAACGCGCTTGTTACCATTGTTGAAATCGTTTTGAATCGTCTCAAGCTTTTCGAGGACCGTTGCAAGCTGAGCCGGGTTGTTCACTTCCCAATTCTTCTGCGGCTCAAGACGAATTCGCGCGCCATTCGCGCCGCCGCGCTTGTCGGAGCCTCGGAAAGTCGATGCCGATGCCCAGGCAGTCGAAACGAGTTGAGAAACAGACAATCCCGAATCAAGGATTCGCTTCTTCAGTGTCGCGATATCCTCATCGTTGATCAGTTCATGATTTACGGCTGGGATCGGGTCCTGCCAGATTAATGTTTCCTTCGGCACGAGTGGCCCGAGATAACGTTGAATCGGGCCCATGTCGCGGTGAGTAAGCTTAAACCACGCGCGTGCAAACGCATCCGCGAACTCATCCGGATGTTCTAAAAAGCGCCGCGAGATCTTTTCGTAAGCTGGATCAGCCTTAAGAGAAAGATCCGTTGTCAGCATGGTTGGCACACGCTTGGATGAAGGATTGTGAGGATCTGGAAT
>DASUYO010000073.1:0-16579 GCA_036377375.1 Pyrinomonadaceae bacterium | reverse complement strand
AAGACACGAACGTGAAGCTTGTACTTCTTCGTCTCCATCCAATCGAAGAAACCGCGCACGCCGCCCCAGTCGCCGCGCCCCTCGATGATCGCGTGTTGATCTGACTTCGAGAGCTGATTGAACGGGACGTTCATCGGGATCTTTTCAGCACGGCAAAACTGTTTGAGCTCCTGCATGGCCCACTCGTGTTGCGGCTTGGTCCAGGGCTCGATGGCGCCATCTTTGAGTGACAAAGCCGGATTCGGAATGACGAGATCGAGATCGAGCCCAATCGTGTTTCCGAATCCCTGGCACGTTGGGCACGCACCGTACGGATTGTTGAAACTGAACAATCGCGGCTCCGGAGTCGCGTAAACAGTGTGGTCGTACTTGCACTCGAAACGTTCCGAAAACCAGAGTCGCTTGGGTTCGGTGTCGGCAGTATGGACGAGTGCCGTTCCATGACCTTCCTGGAAACAGATCTCTAGCGAATCAACAAGACGTTGACGCACGTCAGGATGCGCGGTAAGCCGATCGACTAGCACGAAAACGTCGTTGAAGTCGTCGCGCGGGTAGTCGTCTGGCGATTGCAGATCGATTGTTTGGCCATTAAAGAAGAGTCGTGTGAAGCCTCGCTGCATGAGGCTCATCAGGTGAGCCGTCACCCACTGCCGCGATGCTCGGCCGCGCTTCCTTGAGGCTTCTCGATTCGCTTCACTCAAGCCGGCCGAGGCAGGGAAGAGCACATAAAACCTCGTGCCCTCCGGCAGGTTTCCGAGTACTTCATCGGCGATCGAGTCGGGCGAGTCTCGTGTGACGAGCCGGCCGCACACGCGGCAGTAAGTTTGACCGACGCGGGCGAAGAGCAGCCGCAGATAGTCGTAGATCTCGGTTTGAGTTCCGACAGTTGAACGTGGATTGCGCGTCGAATTTTTCTGGCGAATGGCGATTGCCGGGGCGATGCCGTGTATCTCGTCGACGTCCGGTTTGTCCATCCGCTCGAGGAACTGGCGTGCGTAAGCGGAGAGCGACTCAACGTAGCGGCGCTGTCCTTCGGCGTAAATCGTGTCAAAGGCGAGGGAAGACTTGCCTGAACCGCTCACGCCCGTCACGACCGTCATCTGGTTTATGGGGACGGTGAACGAGACGTTTTTGAGGTTATTAACCCGGGCTCCTCTGACTTGAATGGCTTCTTCAGGCATACGGACGCGAATCGAGCGTAGTCGAAAACCAAGAATAATATCGCGAACGCCTCTCAGAACCAAATTCATCTTGCAATCACGAAATACAGATGGATTGGGAAAAGTTCAGAATTCAAGCTTTAGCTTGCTGCGTGTTTGGCGAGCGGCAAGCTAAAGCTTGAACTCTGAACTAAGCGCGAAGCCGGTAGATGATCTATATTCGTTGACAGCCCGCGAGCGTGTGCATCACAATGCCACGCAACATGAAAACCTCTCGATTTCTCTTGCGTGGATTTCGCCGGCCGCGCGAAATCGCCTGTTTCGCGCTCGGCAAGTTGGAGCGTCAGGTCATGGAAGAGACCTGGCGTCTGGGCGAGGTCAGCGTCCGCGACATCTATCGCGCATTCGAAGAGCGCATCGCTTACACAACCTTGATGACCACACTCGACCGCCTCTTTAAGAAGCAACTGCTCGAGCGTCGCAAAGACGGTCGCGCTTTTGTCTACACGCCGCTGGTCTCACGCGACGATCTCGATCGCGGCATTAAAGAGGACGTCGTCGATGGACTGCTGGGTCACGGAGCCGACGGAGTTGAGCCGGTGCTGGCCTGCATCGTCGACACCATCAGCGAAAGAGATCGCGAGCTGCTCGACGAGCTGGATCGTCTGGTCCAGGAAAAGAAACGCGAGCTGCGGCGGAAGAGCTAAATGTACGAGTTTCTCGGTATCACACTGGTCCTTGCGTTACTGCTGACCATCAACGCTACGGCGACGATGATGGCAGCAGGCATCGGACGTTTGTTCAAGCCGCTGCTGCGTCGATCGTCCGCGCGCACGCGCGCCGAGATACTGTTTGTGATGCGCATTGGTCCGCCCGTCATCGCAATCGTTGCCATCGCTGCGTTCATGATTCCTTCGTATCTCGCTTACGAGCCACATGCGACTGGCGAATCGGTCAGTTGGAAACTCGGACTGCTCGCGACACTCTCAGCTATCGGAGTCGGTCTCGCTATCGCGCGCGGCATTCGATCATGGCTCGCCACTCGTTCATTACTTGAAGACTGGTTGGCAGCGTCGACTCGCGTCGAGCTCCAAGGAATAAATATCCCGACTTACATCCTCGAGCATTCATTTCCGGTCATTGCGGTAGTCGGCGCGATTCGTCCGCGGCTGTTTATCGCCAGTCATGTGTTTGAATCACTGAGCCCGGAAGAGCTCACGGCTGCGGTCGCTCATGAGTGTGGCCATCTTGCCGCGCGCGACAACTTCAAGCGGTCGGTGATGCGTGTGAGCCGCGCAGCGCTATTGCTGATTCCATGTGGCCGATCACTCGATCGAGCATGGAGTGAAGCTTCTGAGTCAGCCGCTGACGAACATGCCGCGCAGCAGAGCTCGCTCGTCGCTTTGAACCTCGCCTCTGCGCTGGTGCGAATTGCCAGAATGATTCCGAACGGACAACGACAGGTAATTCCCGCAGCCGTGTCTGCATTTCTCGGCGGTGAGGATGTGCCCGGAGTGAAAGTCAGAGTGAGACGTCTGGTTGAGCTCGCCGCAACAGATCCCCGTCTGCTAGTCAGCAATGCTTCACTCATTCGTCTTGTGCCGTGGTTTGTTCTGACGCTGATTGTCGTCGGCGGAGTAACACTCGAAAGTCGTCCGCAAGTCCTCGCCGCAGTTCATCACTTTGTCGAACAGGTCGTCGTAGTAATGAGTTAAGCGGCTTAACTCATTACGGCGGCTGGTAGTAATTCGCTCGCAGTTCTAACATCCCTCATCTAGTTTCACCCCCTTACTCTCTAACGATGAAAGAACTCATTGTAATGACTAAAAGCATTCTCTGCCTCTTGTGTCTTTTTGTGGCTGCGGTCGCGGCGCAGTCGCCTAACACTGCGACGATGATCGTCGTTGTGAATGATCAAACAGGAGCAGTGATAAAAGACGCGCGGGTGACGATCCAAAACACTGCTACCGGCGCTTCGCGCGAAGCGATTACCGGCACTGACGGCGACGCCACCTTTCCAGCGCTGTCGCTGACCGGAACTTACAAGGTCACCGTCTCACGTGAAGGCTTCGGCAACGAAGAACGCGAGAACCTGACGCTGCGCTCGGGTGAAACTGCAACTCTGAAGGTAACGCTCCTCGCTGGATCGCAAACAGCAGAAGTCACCGTCTACGGCACTGCCGAAGGCGTGCGCGCCGACCCGTTGATTGGGCTGCCGCTAGACACTAAGCAAATAAACGAGACGCCAATCCTCGGCCGCAAGACATCAGCGCTACCACTGCTAAATTCCGCATTCCGGCAAGGAAAAGGAACGGGCGATCTCTTCGTCAACCAGATCTACTTCATCACCGGCGCAGGCTCACGCCGCACAACAACAGTCACACTCGACGGCGCGAACAACGATGAAGGCTGGGGACGCCAGACCGCCGTCGCTACGATTCCGATTGGAGCGATTCAGGAATTTGCTGTTATCTCGAATGCGTTTTCGGCAGAGTATGGCTGGACTGCGGGGCCGGCACTCAACATCGTCACTAAGTCAGGAACCAACAATCTACATGGCGAAGCTCTTGCCCTCGTTCGTCCCGGCGACTGGCAGGCTGAAACGTTCTCGACCAAAAACTTTTGCCCGCCGTCAGTACCAACGTGTGTCACGCCAGGCACACTGCAACACATCAATCCCGTTGACATTCCCGATGCGCTTCAGCAGTACTCAGGCACTATTGGTGGTCCAATCGTCAGAGACCACACCTTTTTCTTTGCGACTGCTGATTACACCCGTCAAAATCGCACGACATTTCTTTCTCCCTCGCTGCCGGCCTTTGTGTTGCCTCCTGATGGCAACCTTTCGTGGATCGGTCGTTATCGCCAGACGCTTGTCGACGGCCGTGTGGATCACAAGCTTACTGACGCGCAGAACCTGATGTTTCGTGTGAACGTCGATCGATTCTTCGATGACAATCCTCAGGACGCGGTCGGCGGCACAAACGCGCCGAGTGTCGCGCGTCGCTATTCACGTCGCTCCTGGACCATGCAGGTTAATGATACAACGGTCATCAATCCCCGAATCCTGAACGAAGCGCGCTTTGCTTACCTGCATGGCGATCCAGTTACGTTGTGGGAAGCTAAGAATTTATCGACTACCTACACACGTGCCGGCGCAGTGCCATTTACGATTGGACAGTCGCGTGCTTCAGATCTCTGGAGTCACCAGGTGCAGTTTTCCGACACAGTATCGTGGTCGCACGGCAAGCACTACCTTCGTTTCGGCGGCAGTGTCATTCATCATCGATCGGGCGGAACAGGTAGCGAACCGGGTACAGCCATCCTCGGAACGTTCACCTTCAAAAATACAACCACCCTGCCGTTCGATCAGTTGACGTTGAATGACGTGCAGAACTACACGCAGCCGATCGATTTCGGCGTCAACAGCTACAATTTACCGCAGTGGCTAAATACGTTATTTGTGCAGGACAACATTCGCCTGCGCAGCGATTTCACGTTGGATGTTGGATTACGTTACGACCGGCAGACGCTGACCGACGCCACTAAGAACTTCGCGCCGCGCATTGGTTTTGGCTGGCATCCGCTCGGTAATTCACGACTGTCGCTTCGCGGCGGCTATGCGATGTATTACACGCAGATCCGCGCAAACGCCGTCGCCGGGTACCTGGTAAACGGGCTCGATGGTTTGACGACCTACACCGCCAGCCCGGGACAAACTGGTTTTCCGACGTGCCTGGTCGGCTCGTGTCTGCCCGTTCCAGTGGATCCACGAACGATACCAGCTACACAACTACCAGCCCGCGACATCACCATCCGCGCCGGACGCGCTGACTTTTATAGCCAACAGTTTGCGAGGTTCGGACTGAATTTCGATCTGCTACAGAACTATCCGGATAAGCTGGTCAATCCGCGCAGTCAGGTCTTTACCTTCGGCGTGGAGCGCGAATTCTTCACGGGGATGTTTTTTGGAGCGGACTACGTACACCAGCATTGGTCCAATCTCGATCGCACCGTCGACTTGAATGCGCCTGCACCGTACGATCGTGTTGCCGCGCCGATTCGTTCTGTTATAGAAGCTAACAAGACACGACCGATCGCTCCGGTCAACGGTGGCGTGCGACAAGTAAACGTGATCATGAATCTCGGTGTGGCTGATTACGATGGCTTGCAGACTCAGTTCAGTTATCGCGGCAATCGGAAGATGTACGCATCTGTGAGTTACACCTTGTCGAAGGCGACGAACACTTTCGAACCTGACGGCAACGGCATCGGACCTAACGAGAGTCACATCTCACAACTGGGCGAGCTTGAGCGTGGTCCAAGTGTAGTCGATCAGCGCCATCGCGCAGTGATCACGTTCTACTATCGTTTTCCCTTCGACTTCACTGCGGGCACTGTGAGCACGTTTGCGTCCGCGCGTCCTTTCAATGGCACAACCGGCGTAGACAACAACGGTGACGGCATCAACAACGATCGTCCCAGGATCAATGGACTATTGCTCGGTAAGTCAGCATTTCGAGGCACGGCTACGTCGGACGTTGGAGCGTTTGTCGAGAAACGTTTCAAGTTTTCAGAAAGCAAGGCGATCCTGTTGAGACTGGAAGGCTTCAATCTTTTCAACCATGGAAACTTCCTTGGTCGTGGCGTAACGGTTTTCGGGCAGGGAAACGTTGCGGTGCCGACGTTCGGGCAGTTTGTTGGTGGTGTGGGGACGGCGACAAATGCGATCCCGGCGTTTGCGAATATCGATCCGCCGAGAATGTTCCAGCTACAAGCGCGGTTTACGTTCTAAAGTGGTGGCGTGTCTTCGAACGGAAGATCGGGTTGATAACCTTTATCGCGTCCGGCGACGTAGAGTCGCATCGCGAACCAGAGAATGCCGAGCGCGAATGCGATCCAGATCACGGTCCAGAAGATAGCTGGAATGCCGGTCGCGTGCGCCATGTTCACTGCGTCAGTAGGTTCTGCCAGCCCGAACGGTGACGACAGGAAGAAGAGTGTTTTTAAATCGAAGAGCGCGTTGAGGACGCATTGCACGGCCAGAAAGCTGACAAAGAAAGTCGCGACGCGCGCCGTCGCAAACCTCGCGATCAATATCAATCCAACTGAAATTATGGTTCCCGCCAGAAGAGTAAAAGGTATTCCTGACCACGCACTCATCGAGAAGATCGGTTTGATCAGTCCATAGATCATCGTAAGGCCGAAGATCAAAATGCCGCAGCTAAGTAAAACGATCCGCGCGGCGATTGCTTTCCGAATCAGGACGAGCAGCAACGCACCGAACGCCATCGAGCCGATATAGCCCGCGCTGGAGATGAACATCTGTGAAATGAGTCCGCCCTGGGTAGTGTAGGTTTCGCCGCTGGCGTTCACCGCCACGCTGAGGCCTGCCACGGAGTTGCCAGTCAACAAAGCCGCGAGAGCGTGTCCGCCTTCATGTATGAACGTAACGAAAATTCGGAAAGGATAAGTCAGAACGTCGGCGTAAGGGATGAACGAGAGCACCACTGAAATCGTTGCTGCGATAAGCAGCGTCATTGCCTGCGGGCGCGCGTCGTGTGAAAGCCTTAATCTCATCTTTAACTCTCCGGTAACTCGGCGGAACTTTGGACCTTATTCTAGTACCGGGATGATTAACGCACAATGCGTGGCGCAGGTTCCAATCCGTCTAAACTGCCACCCAAAAGAGAGGCCGAAACGAAGAACAAGTCAGGAAGGGTGACTTGCCCCCGCTCTTTCATCGGCGGGGGCAAGTCCCTCTTCCTGACTTGTTCTTCTCTCATAGTTTCCAGATTTTCCCCCCGTCTTGCGCTCCAGCCGAATGTCCGTGATCGTGATCCCTTTATCCAGCGCCTTGCACATGTCGTAGATGGTCAGCGCTGCCACCGAAACAGCGGTTAACGCTTCCATTTCGACACCGGTCTGAGCGTTTGTGGAAACCTCTGCCTGCAACGCCACGCCATCTTCTTCCAGCGTTGCTTGCACATCGATATGCGTCAGCGGAAGCGGATGACAGAGCGGGATCAGATCCGAAGTTCGCTTCGCTGCCATGATGCCCGCCAGCCGAGCAGCTTCGAGAGGATCTCCCTTGGGCGTACGATGCTCACGCAGCGCCGCCACGGTCGTACTCGTCATCAACACGCGCGCTGACGCTATCGCTCGTCGCAAAGTTATTTCTTTGTTTCCAGTATCGACCATGCGAACGCGGCCATGATCGTCGACATGCGAGAGTTGTGTCATCACGAAAAGTAGATAACAAAAAGATGTTGCAAGCAAGTAATTCTCGACATCCGACCTCGTTTCCGTCTATCCTCCCATTAACCGGGACGAGGTCTCCTGTGGGTCTCTCTCATGCTCTCCTGCCATCTTGAGCCTCGGTTAGTTCTTAAGCAGAAAATCAAGCGGTCAAAAAAGAATCCAATTGTCGCGCGTGTTCGTACAATATTCGACTATTTGAAACTCGGAGGTTCCCCCTTGTTTGAAACGGATAAAGAAGTCCTTGAATGGTATGAGCGACAACCTCGCGCTCTAACAAGGGAGTATGTCAATAGCATCCAGTGGAATGAGATCAAAAATTATCCGATCAATCCTGCATTCATACCCGTGCTCGTCTACATGCGCGACATCGAATGCTTCACCGACATGTACTATCAGGAGTTGCGACGCACACCGACAGGCAAAGATCCCATAATTCGAAAGTTCATGGATCGATGGAGCGTTGAAGAGTTGCATCACGGCAACTTGCTCAATCGATTTTTGGAAGAAGCGGGAGTACCGACGAGCAAAAACTGGCAAGTCGAAGCGACACGCAAGATTCCGCGTCTCTATCTGATCGGAAGTTACTTGGTAGATCACGCGACTCGTCCGTTTGGAAAATATTTTCACGGCGCGCACATGGTTTGGGGCGCTATCAACGAGATCACTGCGATGAATGGTTACCGGCGGCTGTCAGATTTAGCGGGTCATCCAGTGTTGAAGCAATTGCTGACCGGCATTGTGCAGGAGGAGTCGATCCACTCGAGCTTTTACTGGAACGTCGCGCGCGTGAAGCTGCGTGAGACGAAGTTTTCTCGAAATCTCGCGCGCTTCATTATTAGCAAGTTCTGGACGCCGGTAGGGCAGGGAGCCAAGCCGGAGAACGAAGCAAACTACGTGATGGCGACGCTGTTTCCCGGTAAAGAAGGACTCGAGTTGTTTGACCGAAAGATCGGACGCCGCATCGAGCGTTTGCCCGGATTCCTCGGTTTCAAAGGACTAACAGAACGAGTCGCACCGATCGTGCAGAAGTGCATTTCAGCCGAAGTTATTTGTGCGTGTTGCGCTTCTTTGTGGATGTCTTAAGGCAGTCGCAACACAGTCACTAACGACCCCGCTTCGACTGCTTTCACGTTTGCCGGCACGATCACGAGTGCGGTTGTTAGCGCAAAGGCAACGAAATCCGACGAGCCACCCCACTTCAAGGGAAACGCGATGAGCTGTGCGTCATCGTTTGTTGTTAGCTGAGCAGGCAGGTAACTCTCCCTTTCAGTAGTTCCCTTTACACTTCGAGCCAGTACCGCGGTCTCGCGTTTCAACGCGGGTTCCGTCGTGCCTTGCATGGCGAGTAGCCCCGTGCGTGCGAACAGATTGAACGTGACTGATACTGAAACGGGATTCCCGGGCAGTCCGAACACGAGCGTTCCATTTGGCAGTCGCGCGAACACAGTCGGCTTGCCAGGACGAAGTGCAACGCGTTCGAAAAATATTTCCGCATCCAGTTCTTTGAGTGCTGCCTTGGTTTTGTCGTAGACGCCCATCGAGACGCCGCCGGAAGTCACGATCACATCGCAACGCTCGGCGGCTTGTGATATCTGACGTGTCAACAGCGAAGTCTCATCGCCCGTCAACGGCAGGCGTTCGACGACAGCGCCTGCGAGTTCTGCGTAAGCCGTGATTGAGTAGTTGTTTGAATCGCGAATCTGGTCCTGTCCGGGTTTTTGATCTACTGCGACGAGTTCGGTGCCGGTGGCGAGCACAGCGACGCGCGGCTTGCGAAACACTTCAACGTTCGCGTAACCAAATGCAGCGAGCACTGCCATCATCGCCGCGTTGATCGTCGTGCCGGATCTCAAGACCACTTCACCAGCTTTAATCTCAGCGCCCCGCTTGACGATCGATCTTCCTGTTTCGACACTCTCGAGCAGCTCGACTACAGTGCCATCTCTTAGCTCGTGAGTTAATTCAACCTGCTGCACGCTATCGGCGCCGGCGGGAACAGGCGCGCCCGTCATGATGCGCACTGCTTGTCCTTCTTCCAACTGTTGGTGCCAGCCTCGACCGGCTGCTGACTCTCCGACGATTCGCAAACGCGCGGGAGCCGTCTTCACGTCCTCTGCGCGAACGGCATAACCATCCATCTGTGCGCGATCGTACGGAGGCAGATCCGAATCAGCGACGACATCCTGGGCCAACACTCGTCCCAAAACCTGCGCGAGATCCACTCGTTCTGTCGTCAGCGTTCGCGTCTGCTGCCTAACAATCTGAATAGCTTCCGCAACCGAAATCATTTCTTTGCTTCTGTTTGTGCGCCTTTTGTGGCTATTTCTTCTTGTCCCTGTTTGCCGCTAAAAACCGAAAGGCCGGTTTTTGGACCGGCCTCTCAAGGTTGGCGGAGGCATTCAGCCTCGATTGGTCACCGTCCTCACCCCGGCAACCACATTCACCGTTGAATAGAATTTTAGTCAAAACCGCCGCGCGGTCAAGCGTCGCGACGAATTATTTTTCTAAAGTTTGTTTGATCGATGTTTCCGTGACCGGCGACGCACTGGCGTTCGCTCCTTAAGCAAGTGCGGATGTCGAGTTTCGATGATGTATGCGAGTGATTGATAGTTTATATCCAGGAGAGACGCTGCATGCGTCACGCTTCCGTTAACTTGGGCCAACGCTCGCTTAATAACTACGCCTTCATATCTTCGTAATTTTTCTCGAAGCCCACCTGGCTCAGTCAATAAAATTTCTGTCGCTTCGTCTGTACTCAATTCTGTATGTATATCGGCAACAATTCGATCAGCGGCGTCAGCCAATCTTAACTTGACGTCGGCGCTTTGCGAGTTGGCGAGCCATTCGCGCGCTTGCCGGTAAGCGGCCTGCAACACCGCAGGTGATAAGTCCTTAACTTCTTCCATCAACGCGAGCGCGGCAAGTCCGGCAATGTTAAGTGCATTTACCTGGTGCGCAGCTTCAATCGCTTGTCGAAAGATCAACTGAGCTCGATGTGTTTGGCCCAACCTGGCTAAGGCTACTCCTTGCGTTATCAGAGCATCTGCCATCAGACAGAAGCGTCCACTTTTACGTAACACCGACACTGCTCGACGTGCGATGCGTTCGGCCTCAGCCAGTCTTTTTTCTGCAATCAATACCTGAGCTCGGCTCTCATCAATTTGTGCGGTGCGAGCTTTGTCTTTGAACCTGACTGTCAGGCGCCGAGCCTCATCGAGATACTTGTGTGCTTCTTTGTAGCGGGATAGCTTAAAAAGTAAGAAGCCCACATTGTTAATTACGTCTGCTCGGTAGATCGGATTGCGGGCTAATCGGAATTGTCTTTCAGCTTCCTTATATTCATTGATGGCTCGTTGAAAGTATTCGAATTTATTCTCTGTCGTAGCGAGATTTCGATGAATGATTGCAAGTTCGCTGTGATAGCCGCCTCGAATCGTGGGGTTAGTGATCTTTCGGAACAGCGAATCGTTCTTACTAAGCAGTTCTAATGCTTCGCGAAACCGGCCGGATGTCCACTCAACGGTTGACAACTTTAGAAGGGCTCTTGCTCTGGCGGCACCCTCAAACGTCAGCTTGTTCATTGCCTCGTGTAGCCACGATCTTGCCTCGTTCGCCGCGCCTTCTCGCCAATAGCAGTAAGCAATCTCTGATTGCGCGACAGCAACCTTCGTAACGTCTCTTATTGCTTCGAAGTACGTAATGCTCCGAGTGAGAAGATCTTTGGCGATCTCCTGCGCCTGGGAAACCTGGTTCTTACTTCCGATCCAACTCGTCAGAATCCCTGCGCACAACAGGATTTCAGCGGTGACAGACGGGTCCAATCCGGCTGTATTTGGCTCTGCCCCCACCCCACGCCAATAGGGACGCATTGTCTGTTGCGCGCCCGCGTAGTCTTCCCTGTCCTTTTGCTCTAAGGCAGTCCGACACCTAAGCAGAGCTTCGTCGTTAGCGTGTCGGTTCGAATTTTCGATATGGGGTGAGGCTATCTTCACCAGAGATAAACCTTTGCCAGTGAGTGTGTAAGAACTCTTCCTTGCGACCACCGGATAGTAGCCACATTGCGGGAGGCCGTGTCAATAGCGCTATATGTATTTACACTAAGCTGTTTTCTTGCCAGTGGACTGGCATTCCTCAACTCAAAGGAGAACCGAAAGAATGAGACGATTGACATTAGCCGTTGTCCTTGCATGCGTGCTCGCTGGTGTGGCTCAGGCTGGTGAAATCCCTTCGACAGGGGCGACAACACCCCAGCCGCCAGGTACGGCATCAACGACAGGTGAAATCCCATCGACAGGTGCGACATCAAGCACGCTGTTAACGATTATTCTGATTATTAGCGACACCGTTCGTTAAGGGGATTGCCGAGTTCGCTAGAAGGAAGAGACTGCTTTTTAGGCAGGGCGGTTGACGTGTGCCCCATGCAAATCTGCTGGTATGAAAATACATTTAGCTCTTCCCGTAGAGATGTTGTGAGGGTATAGGCCTACAGTTATAAAACACTCAACTTTCAGATAGCCTCACGCCACGCCCAGAGTGTGAGGCCGGGCGTCGCGCTCTTGGTAAGGGGGGCAAAGCGACGCTAGGGCGCTATTGAAAGTGGGTGTCAATAGCGCCCATCATTCCTTTTTCTGACGACGATTAGCAGAGAAATAGAAACAGACCGTAGGTTTAATTTTCGAGTGAATGGCGGAGCCGACGGGACTCGAACCCGCGACCTCCGACGTGACAGGCCGGCGTTCTAACCAACTGAACTACGACTCCGCAAGAACAATCGTCTTTGGTAGGCACGGAGGGACTCGAACCCCCAACCTCTTCCTTGTAAGGGAAGCCGTCTACCATTGACGTACGTGCCTTCGCTGGAACTGACCCTGTCGTCAGTCCCTCTCATTCGACGGAGTGGTCATGCTATGAGAACGCGGCAGGAGTGTCAAGGGCGACAAGAGAGCCGCAAAGAGGCACAAAATACGCAAATAATGTTCTCCTAACTCGTTGTGCATTTTGTGCCTCTTTGCGGCTTGTTATATTCTTTCCACGAGAGCCCATCCAGTTTTATCGCCATGCCAATACTTGCAAAGCTTTGCCGTCGTTTGCCAGGGTGGATCATCCTTTTGATTGCCGTGTGCGTTGCCGCGCAGCAGATTACTCAACAGCCTGCGCAGAGACCGCGACGCGTCAGTGGATCAGACCAAACAACTGAGGCGAAAAAGAGTTCGCCGGCTGAAATCGACGAGGGCGACGTCATACGAACTGATACGCAGCTCGTTTCTGTTCCTGCCGTCGTTACTGACAGCTCCGGCCGGCCGTTATCAGGTCTCAAACCCGACAACTTCCGGATCATCGAAGATGGCCAGCCGCAAACGATCGCGAACTTCGGTACCGCCGAGACTCCATTCGAGATCGCGCTGCTACTCGATACTTCTGGTTCCACACGCGACGACGTGGCACTAATTCGCTCCGCAGCAAACAGCTTTATCGAAGCACTGCGTCCGGGTGATCGCGTCGGTATTGTTGCATTTACGCAGGCGCAGACAGTCGCGCAGCCGATTGCAGCAGTTGAAGTGCTAACGCCATTGACGAGTGATCGCGATGCATTACGAGCCGCGATCGAGAATCTCGGTTCGAGCCAGGGCACGCCGTACTACGACGCGCTCGAGCGAGTTGCGGATAGCATCTTTCACGACCCGCCAAAGAATGAAGTGCGCGGGCGACGCGCAGTGGTGGCTTTGACCGACGGAGTTGACTCCTCGAGCAATTCGGATTTCGCCACAGCGAAATTAAAACTCTCACGAGCCGGAATCGCCTGTTATTTCATCCAGGTAAACACCGAAGACTTCGTCGAAGATCGTTTGATGAAGGACTGTAACGACGACGGCCAGCTCTCGCTCTCACAGAGACAGATACAGCGTTATCGAGAGCTCTTTTTTCCAAACGCGAAGGCGGAGAATTTCAACGGCTTCTGCCAGATGGGTCCGTTCGAGAGAATGTCCATCAGTCGCGACCTCTACAACCTCGCGCGGCGCGAGATGAATGATCTCGCGCGCACTTCGGGTGGAAGAAGTTTTCAGGCGGCAACGCTGTCTGACGCACGCGCGGCATTTGCGCGTGTCGCAGAGGACATCGGCACGCTCTACAGTTTGGGTTACTATCCAACCAACAAAGCTCGCGACGGAAAGTTTCGCTCTATTAAGCTCGAAGTGCGCGGCCTGAAAGACAAAACACAGGTGCGCGCGCGCGACGGATACTACGCGCCGAAAGATTAACGCTTAATGCCCACTTCATCTCCGTTTCACCGCGTCCTGCTAATCGTTCTCGATGGTGCAGGCATTGGCGCAATGCCGGATGCTCCCGAATGGGGCGACGCGGGCGCCGATACATTCGGACACATTCTCGCGTCGCGCCCGGTGCGTCTTCCCAATTTGCAACGATACGGTCTCGGTAATATTCGACCACTCGAATCAGTGCCGCCGTTGGACCATCTCGACGGCTCGTACGGTCGCTGTGCTTTGCGGTCCAACGGCAAAGACACAACCACCGGTCATTGGGAGATGGCGGGGATCGTTCTGGAGCATGCTTTTCCGACGTATCCGAACGGATTTCCCGCGACTGTGATCGATAGGTTCGTTCGCGAGACGTCAGTGCCGGGCATTCTTGGCAACATTCCGGCCTCAGGCACGGAGATCATCAAGGTCCTTGGAGAAGAGCACGTCAAGACAGGAAAGCCGATCGTCTACACCTCGGCAGATTCCGTCTTCCAGATTGCGGCGCACGAGGAAGTGATTCCACTCGAAAGGCTTTACGAGATTTGCGAGATCGCTCGCGGCATACTTGATGGTGAACACAAAGTGGGGCGCGTGATTGCGCGGCCTTTCCTGGGCCAACCCGGAGCTTTCTATCGCACGGAGAATAGGCACGACTACGCTGTGCCACCTCCGCACGAGAATCTCCTTCCGGCGCTAGCTGATGAGGATCTCGAGGTTGTTTGTATCGGAAAGATCGCGTCGATTTACGACTCACTCGGAGTGACTCAGGATCTGACGGCGAAGAACAACGAACAGTCGATCGATCAGACGATCAAAGCTCTAAATGATTCGACGCGCGGGTTGATCTTTTCGAATCTCGTTGACTTCGACATGCTTTACGGCCACCGGCGTGATACTGAAGGTTATGCGAAGGCGCTGGAACACTTCGATTCGCGCCTGCCGGAAATTGAGTCTGCAATGGGCGATGATGACGTGATGATGATCACCGCGGATCACGGGAACGATCCGACGTTTCAGGGCTCGGATCACACGCGTGAATATGCGCCGCTGCTTGTTTATGGGAAGAGCGCGCGGCCTGGAGTTAATCTGGGCACAAGAGATTCGTTGGCCGACATCGGACAAACCATTGCAGATAACTTCGGGGTGAAGTTGAGTCAGGGAAAGAGCTTTTTGCCACAGATAAACACGGATTTGATCCGGATCTAATCCGTGTAATCCGTGGCTAAAATTACTTCTTGGCGGTTAGGCTGTTGTAGATGGTCTCGACCCAGCGATCGGTCTTGATAAATCCGGTTCCCCAGGGCGCCCATTCGGCCGGCAAACCTTCACTCTTTATCTGGTCCAAAGTCTTTCCAGCGGCGATCTTCTGGCGCACGATCTCAGTGGTTTGCTGAAGCATGCGGTGATAACTCTTCAGATCGTCGACCGTTGAAAGTGGACCATGACCCGGAATCAGCTTCGCACCCGCAGGAATCTTGCCGATGATCTCGCCGATGTTCCTGATCAATCCTTCGACAGTGCCGCCACTCTCCAGATCCACAAACGGAAATCTGCCCGCAAAGAAATCGTCGCCCAGGTGAACGACATTCGAACCGGAGAAGAAGATCACGCTATCCCCATCAGTGTGACCCTGCGGATAGTGAATCACACGAATCTCTTCACCGTTGAAGTGCACAGATAACGACTGACTGAACGTGATGACTGGAAGTGCTTCCTTTGGAGACGCCGGAGTTGTGCGGTTGAAGACTGTCGACTTCTGTTCAGTTGACAAGCGTTTCCGAACGTTGTCGTGCGCGATGATCGCCGCTTCTGGTCCAAAGACCACGTTGCCGCCTGTGTGATCGCCGTGCCAATGTGTATTGAGAATGAAGCGCAGCTTTTTATCCGCAATGCCTTTGAGCGCTGCCCTGATCTTATCGGCCAGTGGCGCAAACTGATCGTCGACGATCAAAATGCCGTCGTCACCAACTGAGACGCCGATGTTTCCGCCTGCACCTTCGAGCATGTAAACGTTGCCCGCGACTTTCGTCGCTTTGATTTCCACTTTAGAAAAATCAGTCTGCGCTTGTGTGGAGACAGCAAAGAGCAGCGAAACAGTTAACAACAGAAACTTCTTCACAGTGTTTCCCTCCTACGCCTCCGGGTTTTTCAACACAGCAATGAACGGCAGGTTGCGATAGCGCTCCGCAAAGTCCAAACCATATCCAACAACAAATTCATCCGGAATCTGAAAGCCGAGGTAATCGATCTTTACGTCTTTCTGCCGTCGCTCGTATTTGTCGAGCAGTGCCACCAGCTTCACACTTGCTGCACCGCGCGATTGCAGATTGGCAAGCAGGTACGACAGCGTGAGTCCGGTATCGACGATGTCTTCCACCACGAGTATGTGTCGTCCTTCGATAGGCACATCGAGATCCTTCATGATGCGAACTTCACCCGAAGTTCGCGTCGAGGATCCATAACTCGAGATGGCCATGAACTCGATGCTCAGGCGCGTGTTGATGGCGCGAAGCAGGTCGCTGAGAAAAAAGCAGGCGCCCTTGAGCACGCCGATCAATAACGGATTGAGGCCGGCGTAGTCGCGTGTGATCTGGGCACCGAGCTCTTTGATGCGCGCTTGAATCTGTTCTTCAGCGAGAAGGATGTTGAGATTTGGATTGCTGAACTCCGAGGTGATCTGGGCAGAAGACGTAGCCAACTTGTTTCTCCTTTAGTGCAGGTGTTGGTCGAGCAAGAGTTTGCCTATGTGCTGCGTGGTGCGACATACTATGCAAGCTCTTCCTTCAGGTCAATGCTACAGAACCGAGCGCGGTAGCGCCGGGTCCACTTCAGATGAGACGCGCAACGAAAACCATCGACCCGGCGCTACCGCGCTCGGTTCTGTGCATTCTCGCGCTG
>DASUYO010000072.1:0-5000 GCA_036377375.1 Pyrinomonadaceae bacterium | reverse complement strand
TGGTTTTACTCTGAACCTTCCGCTACGTGCAGCGACGCCTGCCATCGAGCACAAGCGAGGCTTCGAAGCTGCGCTCGAGGAAATGTCAGCAAAGTTCAGCCCCGACTTGATCATTATCTCGGCCGGGTTTGATTCCCATCTCGGCGATCCGCTGGGTCAGTTGCGTCTCACAGACGAAGATTTCGTGGATATGACGCGCAGTTTGAAACAATGGGCGGAGAGTAGCTGTGAAGGCCGCCTCGTCTCCTGTCTGGAGGGTGGCTACAACCTGGAAACAGTTGGGGAAACCGTCAGAAGGCATGTAAAAGAGTTATCCACAGATTACACAGATTAATCTGCGTAATCTGTGGATTGACTTGTTTGACACGCTCAGACCTCCTTCCTATGATCTCTTTACATGCCTGCCAGGGAATCTGTAACCAACAACGAGCGACCTCAACGTGTCTTCCTAATCGACTCGATGTCGCACATTTTTCGCGCCTTTTTTGCGCCTATGCAGAATCGCGCCGCGCCGCTCGCGACCTCGCAGGGATTCGTAACTCAAGCCGTCTACATCTTCACTAACATGCTTCTCAAGCTGTTGCGTGAAGAGAAACCCGACTACATCGCAGCCATCTTTGAATCACGTGAAAAGACGTTTCGACACGAGACGTTTGCAGATTACAAAGCGAACCGGGTGGCAATGCCAGACGACTTGTCGAAGCAGATGCCTTATATCTTCCGGCTGTGCGACGTGCTGAATATCCCAGTGATCAATTATCCCGGTTACGAAGCGGACGACGTGATCGGCACGCTTGCCAAACAGGTGGAAGAAAAGCAGGTGCAGGCAGTCATCGTTTCGAATGACAAAGACATGTGCCAGCTCGTGCACGATCCTTACATTGTCTGTATGCGGCAGAACTCGCAGGTCGTGAAGCGTAAAGAGCCTGTGCCTCCGATTGAGTGGTGCGATGAAGCGTGGGTGGAGAACAAGTTTGGCGTTACGGCTGACAAGCTGGTCGATCTTCTCGGATTGATGGGTGATTCGATCGACAACATACCGGGCGCGCCGGGCATCGGCTCGAAGGGAGCAGTGCAGATCATTCAGCAGTTCGGATCGATTGAGGCTGCACTGGCGAACTGGGAATCAGTCAAGCACAAGACTTATCGCGAGTCGTTGCGCGACAACGCTGACCTGATTCGACAGTCACGCGAGCTGGCGCGTATTCGGTGCGATCTCGACATGCCTTTGAAGCTCGACGAGATCAAGGCTCGTCCGCCGGATCGGGCTGCCGCATACGAACTTTTCCGTGAGCTCGAATTCACTTTGCTGATTAAGGAATACGCCGATGCCGCTGTCGAGCGGCCCGCCTCCGCGGAGTCTGCGCGCAATTACAAGATCGTGCAGAACAAAAGCGATCTGGACAATCTGGTGCGAACTCTTTATGACGCAGAAAGCGTCGGCGTTGCTGTCGCAGATTCAACTCCTGCGGGCACTGGCGAGCAGGAATGTTTCACCGAACTGCAAGCAACACGTGGAATCGCCTTCGCGACGAAACCCGGAGTTGCGGCTTATGTGGATCTCGAAAAGTTTTCCGGTGGAGCTGATACGGCAATAGCAACTCTGCGCGATGTTTTGTCGAATGGTCTGATCGAAAAGTCGATTCATGATGTGAAACGTGCGGCGGGACTACTCGACCGTTTCAACATCACACTCGAAGGCGTGAAAGACGACACGTATCTCGCCGCATATCTTCTGGATCCGGCGCGCAGTAAATATGAGCTGAACGATCTGGCACGCGAAGCACTCGGACTTGATAACAGCAACGCACCCGCCGCAAATTGGCCCCAGACTGCCTGGCAAACCGCAGTTGCAGCAGACCTGACCGCACAAACTGCTCACGTACTCCGTACACGAATTCTCGAGAAGAAGCTGGAGACGATCTATTCGGAAGTTGAGCTGCCGTTGGCGCCGCTGCTCTATCGCATGGAGCGCGTCGGATTGAAAGTGGATCCGAAAGTTCTCGCAGATCTTTCAAGCTATCTCGGCCAGGAGCTGCACAAGCTCACGATGCAGATCTATCAACTCGCCGGACGCGAGTTCAACATCGGCTCGCCGAAGCAAGTCGGCGAAGTGCTGGCGGATTTACATATCGACATCGGCAGGAAAACCTCGACGGGCCGCGTTTCGACCAGCAAGGCCGTGCTTGAAGAGCTGGCCCAGCAGTTTGAGTTACCGCGTTTGATTATCGATTATCGCGAGCTCGATAAACTGAAGAGTGTTTACACTGACGCACTGCCTCAACAGATCGCGACCGACGGACGTATTCACTGCCAGCTCAACCAAACCGTCGCGGCCACAGGCCGGCTATCTTCGAGCGATCCGAACCTTCAGAACATCCCGATTCGCAGTGAAATGGGGCGGCGTATTCGTCGTGCTTTCGTAGCAGAGAAGGGAAACAAGATCATTTCTGCCGACTATTCACAGCTCGAGTTACGACTGCTGGCCCATATCACGCAGGATCCGGTGATGCTGGAAGCCTTTCAGAAAGGCGAAGATATTCACGCACGCACGGCGCGACTCGTGTTCGGTGCGAAGACTAACGAGGAGCTTAAAGAAGCACGCCGCTTTGCGAAGATCGTTAACTTTGCTATCGCGTACGCGATTGAGCCGTGGGGTCTCTCGCAGCGCGTGGGAATTTCCCGGCAGGAGGCGAAGAAAGTCATCGAGGATTACTACAACACTTACAAGGGCGTGCGCCGTTACATGGAGGAAGTACCGATTCGTGCGCGTGAGCATGGATATGTGCGTTCAATCTATGGTCGCATTCGTCCACTGCAAGGCATCACCGATCGCAACGCAAACATTCGCAAGGCCGCAGAGCGTGAAGCGATAAACATGCCCATTCAGGGAACTGCGAGTGATATCGTGAAGATCGCGATGCTCAAAGTTGATGAGGAGTTCAAGCGGGCGGGGCTTCAGTCGCGGTTATTGATGCAAGTACATGACGAGCTGCTGGTTGAAGTTCCGGAAAAGGAAGTGACCACTGTCAGCGAGATACTGAAGCACGAGATGGAGACGGCTGTTTCACTCGACGTGCCGCTTGTAGCTGATGTGGGTGTAGGGGACAATTGGATGGACGCGAAGCCTTAGAGATTGTTATGCAGCCCGCGCCAGAAAAACATCCCGAAGTTGTTTACCGTCGCACTCCGGAAGGCGGTTTATCAGCCACGCGATCAGGCCCACTCGAATCGTGGCGGCGGGGCTTAGCACCTGCGGTCACACCCTTGATTATTGGGTTTCTGCTTTTGCTCGTCCTCATTTCTGCTGTGGGCTTTTTGAGCGTAACGCTGATGAAGGCAGTCAGCGATCAGGCACTTGATGTGGGACGACAGCGCACAGCACGATTGACTTTGCTTTGGGATCTGCACGCACACGTCACGAGGCTCGACAACGAAGCGCGCGCACGCGCACGGATCGAGGGTTTACGTGGTGGTCTCGCGCCACCGTTTGAGGTGCAACTGAACGCAGCCCGCGGTGAAGTGATCGACGCCATTTCCCGTTTGGATTCAGTACCCGACGAGCCGCCGTGGATCAAATTGCGCGAGGATCTGAAGAGCTACGTTGAACTCACTAAAGACTCAAAGCAGTATAGCCTGGACGGCTTCAAGAGATTTCACGAGCTCGATAAAGAGCTCAACGATCTCTTCGCGACAGCACAGGACGTAAATAACGACAGGATTAATAACGTGCTGCGCAGGCAGGCAGCCTCTCGAAAATCTATAGTCAGTTGGACCGTCATCGCCCTCCTGGTGGGCGCTCTCATTGCCGCGGGAACAGTTTGGCAGGTGCAGCGACACTTCAATGACATGCGTCGCAGCATGTTGGAAGCACGCCGCGAACGCACCTTCACTACTCAACTGCTGCAAGGCATGGTGAGCGCGGTAGCTGCTGTCGATGAAGACGATCGAATTCGCAGCGCAAATGCCGCATTCTTACAAATCTTTCCGGACGCGAGTATTGGTGCTTCAGTACTCGAGAAGCTGGGTTCTGAAGATGCGATGAAGATGTTGGAAGCAGTGACGGCGATTCGCGTTACTAAAGCAACATATCACGGCCGCTCGATTGTTCGTGTCGGCGATGAAGACAAAGCCTACGACGTTTATTCGTCACCACTATCAATAAACGAAGATCGCGGACAAATCGTGACCCTCGTCGATGCTACTGAAGCCGCCGCGGCTGAGCGGACTTTACGTCGCAGTGAATCACTCGCCGCTGTCGGTCGTGCAACTACTCAAGTCGCACACGAGATACGCAATCCACTCGGCAGCATTCGTCTCGGAGTTTCAATGCTGCGCGACAGCGTCAATGATCCGGAAGCGCTGAACACGATTGAGCTCGTTGAACGCGGCATCAAGCACCTGAACAAGCTCGTAGTCGACGTCACACAGTACTCGCGTCAGAAGGAGCTGGAGCGATCCGCTGTCGACTTGCACGAATCGCTTGAACGAAGCATCGATCTCATTACTGACAAGATTCGCGAGAAGAATACGACAGTTGAGAAACATTACGCGGGCGCTGCGATCGTTGGTCAATGGGATCCTTACCAGTTGCGGCAGGTGTTCGTGAACGTGATTGCGAACGCGGTTGATGCGAGCCAGGAGAATTCGGCAGTGCTGATATCAACGGAGCTGTTAACGCCGGAGACTGATGGCGATGGCCAGCCGCCAAAGAATTATGCGCGCATCACGATTGCGGATCGTGGCAAGGGAATGGACAAGGCCACGCGCGACCGCATCTTTGAGCCGTTCTTTTCAACAAAGAAGCGCGGCACGGGGTTGGGTCTGGCGATTGTGAAGCAGATTGTCGAGCAGCATGGTGGCCGGATCAGCGTGGCGAGCGAGCTTGGAAAGGGATCGAAGTTCAGTATTGACTTGCCTGTGTAGAATCCATCTGTAGGGGCGGCCCTCCGTGGCCGCCCATCTTTACAAACAAGCATTATTAGGCAAAGGCGGGCGGC
>DASUYO010000071.1:0-6210 GCA_036377375.1 Pyrinomonadaceae bacterium | reverse complement strand
CGTATCTTTCAGAAAATCGAAGTTGGACCATAAGCCACGCATGCTCGCGGCTTCAGGATTGCGATTCAGTTTTTCCTGTTCTTCGTCCTGACTGGGATCGTACTGTGTCGCAGGATACATCTTCGTGCCGTCGCTCTCGTTGTCCCACCACGTGAGGCCGAGATAAGTCGCGACCATGTTTGTGCCCGGGTGCATGTGACAGACCATGCACTGCGAAGTCGGAATTTGGCTCGTGAACTGATGCCTGATCGGATGACCTGATTCGCTCTTCTGGATCGAAGTGTCAGCGGTCTGTGAGTGTCCAAGATTTCCGGCTTGATCGTAGAAAGCCGAGTGCGCCGGGTCGCGATCGTTGGCGTAGATCACGTGACATGCGGAACAACCGGAGGAACGATAGTCGCCGGGATGATCGTTTGTCCCGAGAAAATTTAACGTTGGATCCAGGAGACGTGTTTTTTGCAGTCCCAGAAAGACGGGATCGGTGCGCTGTGCGGTGCCAAAGCCGCGCGCGCTGAGTCCTTTGTCAGGCTTGCCCGGATCTTCCTCTTTGTCAGGCAGAGCAACTTCGAGCCTGCGCTTGCCGCCGCGCTCAAACACACGCAGCACATTACCCGGTTGTGAGATCTCCCAACGCGCAATCGGATCGAGCAGGCTCAGCAATCCTTTTGTCCGTCGCTGCTCTTCGGTGCTCGTTTGCAGCAGTGTCTGCGGTGCGCCCGACTCACTGTAGCTTTCGCCGAAGCGCGGATCTTTCAAGGGGAAGCTGCCGTTGTTGTAAAGCGCTGCACCCCAAAGCATCGCGCCGTGCGTCATCATGCTGCGCCCAACGTTCTTCGACTCGACATCGTGACACGCGGATCCCGCACACGTGCTGCCAGCCACACGCAGATCGCCGGGATTGATGAAACGCACAAACTCCCAACTCTCGCGGGCCAAAAGCGTATTGGTCCGTTCCGGGTTTGCACCACTATATTTCCCCTCGCGCCGCCACTCGCGCGGAAACATCGGCTTCACATGTGCTTCCTCCTTCACGCGCGACGCCGGATTGCCGCCATGACATGCCGTGCAGCTCAACCCCACCGCATCCTTCCCATCTTTCAATTTGTCGAGCGTCTCCGTCGTCCCATACTTGTGCATCGGCTCAATCTGCCCATGACACGCCACACACCCCTCGATCTTCGCTGACGCCACAAAGCCAATTCCAGCCACAAAAAAGCACAAAATGCACAAAAGAATCCGTGAAAATCTTCTTGCGTGATCCGTGTTCATCCGTGTACCTAAAAAACAAATTTCATCTGCCCAAACAACTGATACAACGCCTTCCTCGGACTGATCACATCCGGCTGACAAAAATCTCCAACACCAGGCGGGCAGTTGCGCGACGCATCAGTGAATATGTCTCGAAACCCACGCCCAGTCTGCAATGCCGCCGCACCAAACGTCACCGTAAAGTTGTTGATCAAGAACGGCCGGTAAGCGACACCCAAACTGTAATCAAAACCAATATCGTGCCGGATGCGATTCTGAAACAGCACGAATTCGAGTGGCTCCGTACGATGAAATCGCAGGTAGTTAATGTTGAGCACTGCCTTGATCCGCTGCGTGAGCTCGACATCGACGCCACCGTTGTAAATAAAAATCCCCGGGTTCACAAAATTCGCCTGTCCCTGGATCTTGCTGCTTCTCAAACTCGGCAACAGACTGTTCGGTTGGACCAAACCGACACCCGTCTGCGTCAGGCGAATCCCATTGCGAACCCAAAACGAGAACTGCCCGCCAACAAAATTCGGATCATCGAAGATTGCGTCGAAACCGGAAGCGCGTGCGTCGGTCGGATTACTGTCACCCTGCGCCCACAAAAACGATCCTTTGAAGCGTAGATAGTCGCGATCGACTGACGCCTCGAGAGCAGCCATGTTCGATCGGACCTGCACTCTTCGTCCGGCAATCGGATTCCGCTCGTCGTGACCAAACGCAAAGTAGTAAGAGTGAGAAAGATTGATACGCCCCAAGTGACCATCGCCACTGACGCCAATGTAGCCGACTTTGATCGCATGTGGCCGAACATCGCCAATCAACGCAGGCCGCACCAGAAAACCATTGCGATCGAATTCGACGGTGCGTCGATCGTCATTGTAGTGAAAGCTTCCCTGAATCGTGTAGCCCTTGCGAATAAAGTCCTGACGAAAGATGTTTGCGATGTAGACGTTTTGATGGCGCGTATCGAAGCGATTAAGGCCGCTGTTGGTGTCCTTCTCGAGCATCGAGAAGTATGCGCCATTGAATTGATAACGATTGTTGTCGAAGGCGCCAAACACGCGCGTACCGAGATTGTTGTCAGAGAAGATAAAGCCACGGAAGTCGGACACAAACGGCTGGATGCCGGTGCGCAGCGAAACGAAATCGTAGTTGGCATCAATGTCCGCAAGCTTGACTTCGGCAAACGCCTCTTCGAGCGAAGCGTGCCAGTCTGTGCGATTTGTGCCGCGGCGCACGTCGATGTTGACGACACCGTTCTCACGCGCGTTGAGATAATTTGGCACGCTGAAGGTCGGCGAGAACTTGATCGCCCAGTCGCGTGGCTTGAAAGTTGTGTCGCCGTGAAATAACTCGAAGCTGAATTGCAGTGTCTCGCTCGCAGCAAACTGTTCCGGCCGCCCAAAGAATTCAGCGCTCAATGGATCGACGCTGCTTACGTCCGACGGCGTTGGCGCGCGCCGCTGCTCGGCGTTCGTGCTGCTGACAGCTGTGAGGATCATGAACAGCTTGTCGCCCTTGATCGGGTAATCGCCTTTCAGGACGTTCTGATTGTACGGATCCCACCAGCGTCCGCGCTTGAACGGGATGTCGCGACCGCGCGCGCCGCGATCGCCGTATCGATCGTATTCGGGAAACGTGATGCGCCAGCGATCCGGTGTTTCGCGACGTTGTGGCGCTGGCGCGGCGCCTGTCGGTGGAGCCGCAAGAGAGATGTCAACGACAGTTTCTTTACCAGACTCAATGATGACATTCTCGAGCGTGTCGCCGCGTGCGATCGCAAAGTCACCGTAGTTTTTGTCTTTGTCGAACTGAGCCGTACTTGGCTGTTCCAGACTGACGCGATAAGCGCCCGCTGGTAACGACAATGAATAATGACCGTCAACGCTACTGCGAGCACGATGAGTTTTGCGCGTCACCTGATTCGTGATAAGGACGATAGCACCTGGCGCCGGTGCACCTGCGGAGGTACGGACGACGCCTTTGAGCCGGCCCGACGATTGCGCGCCGACGGAGAGACTACTCATGATGATCAGAGACGTCAGCGCTACTGTTTGAACCGAGCGACGGATCACGCGGTTTGCCTTTTACCACAAAGCCGTCCACAGATTCCACAGAATAAATCTGCGTAATCTGTGGATGGCTTTGTGCTACATTGTGCGCCGATGTTGCGACGAATGATCTTGTTCGCCTGTCTACTCGTGGCCGTTCAGGCTCATGCGCAACAAACATCTCCGGTGCTGATCAGTCATGCCGATTCAACTCGAGCGATCGCGTTCGACTCTGTAACTCATCTTCGCGAACCATTCACCACCACCGCTCAGATCAAATTTGGTTCCGACTCAGCCACGCGCCTCATGCTGTTTGCAATGAATCTGAACTTGCAGTCCGGCGACACTGCAACTGCGGTTACTGCGGATGCTGAAGACGCGGAATACTCTCTTTATCCGTTGATGGTCGAGTACGTAGGTCCCGTTCCAGACAATCCATGGGTTTCGTCCGTCGTCGTCCGTATTCCGGAAAATCTTCCGGCAACAGGCGATGTGCTGGTGCGGATCAAGTATCGTGGCATCGCAAGTAATCGTGTGCGCGTTGGCATCGGACAGGTTGGTGGTGGACCAGCAGACGACTTGAATGCGGGGCCGACTCCCGGTCCACCGTTCCCCCCTGACACGCCCGCAGCGCTCACCACCACGAACTTATCCTCAATCGACGTGCAGACGATCCTTCAGCAAGCCGCCGCGGCGGCGACAGCTCTCGGCAAGCCGGTCACGATCGTCATCACGGATCATGAAGGAAACATTCTCGGATCCTTTGCCATGATCGGCGCGCCCGCGTCGACAGTGATTCGTAGCGTCGGCGCCACGGGTCAGGGTTTGGAAGGAACAGTTGCACCCGCAGTTGAAGCTGCCACTGCCAAAGCTGCAACAGCCGCGTTCTTCAGCACCACTGGCAATGCATTCTCGACTCGTACCGCAGGTTTCATCATTCAGGAACACTTTCCACCCGGCATTAGTTTTCGACCCGCCGGCCCGCTTTACGGCGTTCAGTTCTCATCGCTGCCTTGCGGCGACATCAAGATACCATCGGCGCGTCTCGGTCTGTCGGGCGATCCCGGTGGTCTGCCAATCTACAAGAACGGTTTGCCGGCTGGCGGAATCGGCATCGAGGGCGATGGCTTTTATACGGTCGATCGCGATCCCACCGACAATGATCAACCTTTCGAAGAGTTAATTGCGGCGGCAGGCATTCGCGGCTTCGAAGCTCCGGCGATGATTCGTGGCGACAACATACTCGTCGATGGAATCAGGCTTCCTTTCACGAACGTCACGAATCCACCCGCACCGTCGAGCAGTGTAAGCATCACGGGTGCGATCATCACTGCGGCGCCCGCTTCGGAGTTTGTGCCGCAGGTGGTTGGCGGGATTGCTGGTGAAGTCAGTCCACGTTTCTTTCCTTTCATCTCGGGCACGGCTCCGACTGGAAATGCACTGACTGCCAGCGAGGTGGGAACGATCATCGCCCACGCAGCGCAACAGGCAAACATCACGCGCGCCGCGATCCGGCAACCGCTCGGCAGCAATGCGCGCGTGACGATCGCAGTCGTCGACACGGCCGGAGTCGTTCTCGGAATTTTCAGACAGCAGGATGCGCCGGTCTTTGGTTTTGACGTGGCAGTGCAAAAAGCGAGAAACGCTGCATTCTTCTCAAGTGCAAACGCAGCCGCGACGTTACGCGCTGCCGGTTTCGGATCATACGTCGATCGTGCTGCGGCTGACGGACTGGCGCTCGATGGCACCATCGCTTTCAGCGATCGTGCAGTCGGATTTCTGCATCGTCCGTTTTTCCCAGATGGCATAGACAACACTGCTGCCGGCCCGTTCAGCACTGCGATTCCCGGCTGGAGTCCTTTCAATGTTGGGTTGCAGCTCGATCTGATTCGCACGAATTTCCTGGCGGCGCTCGGCGGGGGCGCCGTTCCGTGCACTTCGATTCCCTCGCTACCGAATGGGATTCAGATCTTTCCGGGCAGCGTGCCGCTGTATAAAAATGGTGTGTTGGTGGGCGCGATCGGCATCAGCGGCGATGGCGTGGACCAGGACGATCTCATCGCGGCTGCTGGTGCGAATGGCTTTTCACCGCCCGCAGCAATGCGTTCAGATCAAATCTTCGTGCGCGGCGTGCGTCTGCCGTTTTTGAAGTTTCCGCGCAGTCCGAATCTATGAGACTAGTCTTCTTCGCGCTTTTGTTAATGGTCACAGTAGTGTTGGCCCAGGAGCCCGTCGCAAAGCAGACTGGCGTGCTTCGTTTACGCGTGCGTGTCAAGACTGACGACTCATCGCCGTTGCGTGGCTTGGCGCGCAAGCGTTTCTTTCTCATTCCCGGAACTCTCGAACAAAACCGCGCACTGATCGATGCGATCGAGCACCAGTCACTCAACAGCCGCGATTGTTATTACCAAAAGATCGGCGCGAGTGCGGCCCTGATCAACTGGCTAAAGTCAGGTGATTGTGAGTCAGTTTATTGTCGCGGTGTCGAGAAAGACTTTGTCGCTGGAACAAAGGCGGTGCCTGAATTCGCGAGCGCCTTTGCGGCCGGTCAGAAGGAATACGGCAATGATGAAACAGCGTTGCGGTGGCTGACTACCAACATCCCTTCCGATCTGCGCGACGGCTTCTATCGCGACCGGCAGCGCGTGCTGGAAACGCTTCTCAAGCAAGCAGGGGCGACCGTGTTTTCAGTGATGACTGACCGGAACGGCACGGCTTACTTCACCGACCTTGGACCAGGAACATATGTTTTATCAAACGTGATACCAACAGAGCTGGGATTGTCGCTGGTGACGTGGAATTGCGAGGTGCAGGTCAAACCCGGCGACCTTGCGACTGAGAAGCCGTATCTCGTTTCTAATCGGAAAGAGAAGAATGTGAAGTGCGTTGGGATCGAGAAGCC
>DASUYO010000070.1:0-20669 GCA_036377375.1 Pyrinomonadaceae bacterium | reverse complement strand
GACCGCGACACCTTATCGCGATCTTGAGGGTTCCTCTGTCGTGTGTCGGTGGTCAAATTTGCAACGCCTTCACCGCGAGGAAGTGATAGGCTATGCGTCTGCTTCCACGCTTTATTGTCGATGCGTGAGATCCGCAGTCCTTCATTTTCACCTTGTGAGTGCGCGCAATAAATCTCCGATCCGTCTCTGCCAAAGACCACCGCCTCCTCCCGGCCGGCCGACTGAAGAGCGAGCGAGCGAATACTGTTCGCGTTATTTCCGACAACGAATACTCCTCCACTAATGCAGATGGCCACCTCCCTGATTCGTTCACCTGTGGTAGAGACGGGCGATGGCGAAAGCGCCATTGGAGACACTGAAAGCGGGACCCAGGGCGGAGCTCCGGGTATAGCAGGCTGCTGATTAACACTCCTTACGTTGTCCAACAGTATTGGTGACCCCATGGAAAAATCTAACTCCTGTCGAAAGTTTTTCCCGACGCGCCCACGAAGAAGCTGGAAATGGTAGGTGTAGTTCGAAAACACCCCGAGGCCTGCGCCAGGGTTTGTCTCAATCATGCAGCAGTCGCCATCGGAGTGAGCCTGAAAGGCGCTAATCGTACTGTTAAGATAAGGAAACGTGTTCCAGTATTGCAGCGATGTATTCATCAGAAACACCTGGTTATCGAACAGGGCCAATACAGCCTCGTTGGTGACTGCGATACTGTTGGGCATCGCAAAGCCGCCACGCTCGCTATAAAGGATATCGTGAGTGATTTCGGTGGCAGTCAGGTTTTCCGGATTGATCTTCAGTATACGCGTTCTCCTTTGGTTATGGGGGATCGAAAGAGGAATATAGAGCGCCTCCCCGCGCTCGTTAGCCACACCGTCTCCTATGTAGACTCCGTTGATATCGCTCTTTCCCACATAGGTAATCTTGCAGTCGAAAACGTCGGCTGTTTGCGACAGAACCTCAGCCCGCAGTCCGGTTGAACGGCTAGTGTCGATGCTAATCAATTTGCGTTGTGGAGCGCCGGCGGAGACTATCTCGACGCCGGAAGGAAGACTGAAGTCAACGTTGACCTGCAAATGACCCGCGCCGTGGGCATAGATAGTAAATGGTGGACTGGTATACGTTATTGTTCCGTCTGCTTGGTACATGCCCTGATCAGGCTCCCGCCATAGTTGGTAAGTCGTCGCATTTTGGGTGCGTAACCTTACGCCCCCGACGAGTATCTTCGGCGGACGTAATATGAGCTGCTTATCAATTGTGTAGTTGACTGTAGTTCCCGGGATCTCGGCGACTGACAATACGCCTTGGGTGTCTTCAGCGATACGCTTGAAGACTGAAGTTGCAGTCGATAGATCGCGCCCCGAGAAAGTCACTTCAACAAAATAGTCGTGTTTGACCTTGGGCCGGCGTGCGGCCAGAAAACGCAGACGTATCGGCGCTGGATCAGCTTCGTTGTATCTGAACTGAAACGTCGCCGATTTTCCGTGATTTAGATTTTGTGGTAGCTGCGAAAGGAGCTCGCCTGGTCCAGTTGGCGCGAAATCAATTAGACCCATGTCGCGATATTGCTCACTCATCGGCGCGAGGTCGACCCATGAGTCGTTAAGGATCGTGAACTCCCGTGTCTTGTCTAAGTATGGAGGCAACGCGGCAGTGGGAACACCCGATGCGTAATCATGTGCGAAGAGTGATTCAGAGCCGGCTGCCAGCGTATGTGTTTCGCCGTTTGGTTGAATGAGCCAAAGGCGGCGTGATCCCATGGGCCGGTAAGCAGCGACAGCGCCTGTTTTGGCGTCGAGATCGTGACCACAGCGCGCCCAGTAATTCTTCTGCGGATTGTAGAAGAGATCCTGGGGAATCTTATTTGGATCAGCAGCCGGCTGTCCCAGGTAGCCCAATACGTTATGCAGACCAAACCGTTCCAGCGATTCCAATGACGGCACTGAACTGGGACCCAACACGGCAAGCACCCGTCCTATCGGCACAAACACTCCGTCTCGGATCATCGATTCTTTTTGTGGACTGTCTTCCTTGATGGCGCTCGCGGCCGCTCGCGGTGCCTCAAGCGTGCCTGTAGTCGTCAGTCCAAAGCGGAACATCCGGCCGGATGCACGGTTCAAAGCGTAGAGGGCATTGTCGAAGCTTACTAAGCGATAGCCGGTGAGAGGTTCGAGCAGCGGCTCCGGGCGATATTCAGCTTTCTTTGTAGTGCCGTTGAATGCAGCGGAGAAAGCGCGCCGAACTTTTGCCTCGGGCAGGCCGCTTTCGATTACCACATAGACTCGTCCATTGAAACCGACACAATCGAAGATCGTTGCTTCACGTGCGACAAGCGGGCGAACGTCGGCGGGAAGATTGAGTGGCGCAATGTCTTCGGGACTGCGAGCGAGTGTGTAAGGCGCCAGCTCGAGATCGTCCTGGTTTGTGCGCCGCAGGACGACGAACCTTTTCTCCTTTGCCGGTAGATCCGTTGTTGTCAGGCTGAGCCATTGTTTCGGCGTCTCCTTGCTGACTTTAGTAAAAATCAGTTTCTTTATGGATTGCTCAGGATCAGCTTCGCCTACGGTTGCCATGAACAGCCCCTCACTGGTCAGAACGGCGAGTTCCGGCGCTTGCACCGCCATGGCCAACGGTCGACCGGTGAGATCTGGTTTTACCATCGACGCCCACGAGACGACCGACACGTCTGCGGATGCCTTTTGCAAACCCGCGAGCAGTTCAGCTTTTTCACTGTCCGTCTTCGCCGCACTGACGCGCATCACACCGTTTCCCTCGAAAAAGCGTCCCTTTGTTTGCTGGGTCAGCGGGATACTCCGTGTCGTGTGCGTACCGCTGGAATTCCTGACGTTGAGCTCGACTTCCTTGACACCCCAGGCGGCCCAATTGATTTCCAGAAGACCGTTAGGCAGGACCTTTTGCGGGTTGATGTCTACGTACAAGTATTTGGTGTTAGGGGTATCCAACGAAAGCATTCTCACGACTTGCACGTTGGCCTGCCCGGCACGCTTTACTTCCGCTTCCAACACGTAGGTCACCGCACTCATGACGCGGACATCTATTGAGCCCGCTGCCAGTTTGAAATCGGCCTCCGATTTTGTGCTGAGACTCATATCCGCGTTGCCGCCCGGTAATGGTCCACGCAATATGGCGCTTACTCCATCCGTGATCTTCCACTCGATCTTTACCAGGTCTCCGGGTTTAACCATGGTTGGGTTCGGATGTTTGGTGGACAGCGTGACGTCCGGGTTCCAGGTGGTCTGCTCAGACTTCAACTCGATCTTGCCGTAGATAGCACTCTCATCTCCCCGCTGGTAGCTATAGAGGACATCGATAAGGCCGCCACGGTTGGCGGTGGGGTCGAGCGGAATGGTCACAGTGAACTCGCCGCCCGCTTCAAACTTAGTCGGCGCCGGCAAATTGACGCCAGCTTCATCCATATCATTCATGAACGCGATGAAGATGGCGGAGTCGGATGTTTCGCGTCGGACCCAGACAGACCAGCCCTGGGGTCCGGTCACGATGCCGGCCAGACTCTTCGCACCGACTGGGTCTGTGCTTTTCGAGGCCAGGGTGGCCTCGGCGTTGAGCTTGTCGCTTATCAGGTACGACGGGGGAGAGAACTCGATCACCAGCCTTTTGTCCAAAGCAGCGCCGCTGGCGTTCTTTACTTTGATAGCTAACTGATTAGCGGTGTAAGAAACAGTGGTGAGTTCAAGGAGATTTTCAGCCATTGGATTTTCCTTATTTCTTGTTGTGATACGAATTGCAGCGTTAAAGGCGCGGAATATGAAAGCCAGGGGCAAGCGCGAAGCGCGTCGCCCCTGGAAGATAATCGAAGTTTAATTTCAGCCCTGAAAGGGCGGAATACCTGTGTATTTTCGGCACTTCAGGCCTCGGTAGTCGTGGTCTCGCTGTCACCAGGGGCGACGCGCTCCGCTTCGCGTCGCGCTTGCCCCTGGCTTTTATATCTCGCGCCGTTGGCGCTCTGTTGTGATTCATTCTTCGTTGAGCAGCAGCAGGCGTCCCTCGGTTGCGACTACCGGCTGATCGTTGAAATGTCTCGGGTCGAAAGCCGCGACGACGGTGGCGGTTTGATTCGTCATTGGTCCGCTGAAATTCCAGACGCCTTTATCGCCGGTTGGCGTAGGCAAGGCAATTCGGTCCGGTTGCACGAGGACCGGTCCGACGCGAAATGACGTTTCCATCTGCGTGACCGTCTCGTCTAATTCGCCGTCGGCCATGCTGATCGTTTTAGCTGGCACGATGCCGCACGCTGCTTGAACGGAGCCCCATGGATCCATCAGCAACGTTATTCGCTCGGGCGGTCCAAAGCCGACCTGTACTGCATATTTTTTCGGGTCGCCGAGATAATCCGACGCGGCAATCTTGTCGGGAAATTGATGCACGACGAGGCGATCGAAAGCGCCTCCTTTGAAGTAGCCGATCAATCCGTCTTCGACGTTATGTAAATCTCCGAGATTCACGCGCACACTAAGAGCATCAAGCGCGCTGCCCGTGCCTTTCTGCTTAACGAAATCCGTATGCGGATCGGTCCACGCTTTGCCGAACAGTTCCAATCCGACCGTCGCGTTAACGAGAGCGAGCGGACGGCCGACCAGAATCGTGTTGTTACGTGCGGCAGCTGGGCGAATACGCGGGAGCGACCTGTCGATCAAATTCAGCAATTCGACCAGCTTCGGATTTGAAACGGGAGTGGTTTGGATAAACGACTTCGCAAATGCTTTCAGACTGTCGTTGGGAATTTTGTCCAACGCGACACCGCCCGCGCCCGGGTCCCCGCCGTTCCACGCGACGCGGCGTCCTGTCGCGTCTTTGCTGATGACGAGGTGGCCCATCAATTCGCCGCATCTGTCGCAAAGCACGAGGGCGCGGTCCAGTGGGTTAAAGAAAAGCCAGCCGCAGATCGGATCGAGTGAGGGATCACATTTTCTCGGGTTATTCGCTTCAGCTTCAGCGGCGAAGCGAAAGTTGAGCCGAACCGGCTGCAACACGCGCGGCGGCATTGCCAGCATGAATTCGTCGTTATGCCAGCGCATGCGCGGATGAAAAACCTGTCGACCTCCTTTTTTGCCGAGCAGGTCTGCCGTTTGACCGAAATCATCGATGAGCCACAGTTCATCAATGCGCAGCGCGCCGGCCCGGATGAGCGAAAAGAACGTGTTGTCAATGCCGGTTTTTTCCACCCTCGGCGGCACGAGCTGTTCACCGGCCACTCCAGGTTGGTTCGGCGGCTCGAGCGCTTTGCTGACTTTTTCCTCAGTTGCAATTCGATCACCGATCCATGGATGTTTTGGGTCAGGCATGACGCGCGGACGAATTACATCGCGCCGGAGCAATGATTGATGAAAGCCACTCAGCGCCTGGCCAAGCAATCCTGCGCTGGAGAGTGCCTTGAGTGTCTTGTCCCAAACGATTTCGTAGCGCTTCAGAACTTCTCTTGCGTCCGCACGGGAGAAGGAGTTGTCGCCCTTGCTGTTGTCATCCTCCCGAAGGAGGTCACGCAACGCGTTAATCGGTTCTTTGAAGATCCGCTCATCAATCGGGCTGAGCAGACTGCGGCCGCGAATGGTGAAGCCTTTCGTGGGGATCGACGCGGCATTCAATGGAGTGAAGTCAGCCTGGCCTCCCACCCAAGCCGGGCCGAAGGAATGTTCCGGAGTTGAGCTCGAACTCGTCGGGAACCACGTGATTTCCCAATCGAGAAACAGTGGCGACCACGGCTGTTCGATCCAAGGATCTGCCAAACGATGCGCGCGTATATTCAACGCGTTCGGTTTGCCAAATTTTACTTCGTCGAGCGGAAACTTTCCGAGATCTCCATCCCAGGTTAGATCGTGCTCGAGACGCTGGGTCCACTTACGCCATTCACCCTGGTCGTCGAAGAGCTTGGCGGGCAAACTCCTTGTGGCCAAATCATGAATTGCCTGCTCGATGATCGAGCCTTCGTCGAGTAACGCGGGCACGACTTCCGGACACGCCGGAAGATGTTTCGTTGCTGCCGCAGCGATGTTCGCGACGCCAGCGGCGGTATCGAACGTTTTGGTTTCTTTGGTGGTGTCTTTTTTAGTAACGATGACTTCGCCCGTGGTGACGATCTGTTCCGGCAACCGGCACGGATGCTGGCGTGGAAACTGATGCTTTGTCGGCAGACCGCAATCCTTCACCACTATTACGGGATCGGCAGGCACCCAGAATCGCGGCGCCGCGTCGGATTTGAGTTCGAGTTCACTTGGCAGGCTGTTCTTCAGAGTCTCGGGCAATGAGCTGAGTTGAGTTACTCGTTCGGCGAGCCGTCCGCGCAGATTCGTGATCTGTTGAGTCAGCTCTTCAAGATCCGCTTCATCTGCGGCTGTAGGGCGATCGCTGAACCGGTTGCGAGACTTGGCACAAAGTTTCCACCAACGCGCATACAAATCTGCTTGCAACGCCGACATCTCGCGGCTGAGCGCGTCAGCTTCGGATTGAACACGATTGAGCTCGCTGAGTTTGGCGAGTTGAGCGTCTGTAGGGCGGACCTTAGTTTCACGGGCTGTTTCCTCGGCGTCCTGTGAGAACTGGGTCTCGTTGCCGGACTTCGGCCGGAAGTACCAAGTCTTCCCGGCGTCGCGGGTATTAAACCAATTCTCGTGAACAGTTATGTCGCGCGACGCGATGTTCCAGTTTTTAACAAGCGACTCTGTCTGGCGATAGATGACGGCCTCTAAAGCCTTCCACAGGTTGGGCTGCTTTTCCGCGAGAATCGACCCTGCTGATTCAGCGCTGTACGAGCTCGAAACCAGTGACACGAGCGCGTCCTCAGCGTTGTTGCCGACCCCAACCGTGAACGTAGTCTGCGTCGGTCGCATCACGCCCTCAACTGACGGTGAACCCGGATACCCGAGCATCTCGCCTTGATATGTATTCGCCCAATAGTTGATGTGCGCGATCATTCCGTGAAAAACCGAGCGCCGTTTGAGCAGCGCGACCGGGTCTGATTTCGCATCGACGAACCATCCAGGCGGATCGATCAGCCAGCCTCGCAACTGGTCCTTCTCATGTTGGGCCGTGACGGTGACGGCGGGTGCGGACAGCGGTTCATGCGCGGGAGTGCGATACCAGCCCAGCAATAAGTAAGTGAGCGTTGTCCCGTCGGGGACACTGCCGGTGGTGATGGGGTCGCGAAGGTCTTCGAGTTTGTCGTGCCAGGAAAAGATGTTTCGATTCTCAGCGATGAACGCGGTGAATGTGGGCGAGCCCGTAGTTGCGTTGCCGAGTGCGGTTATCTTTTGTGGCTCGCGAGAAAAGTCGGGAGTAGCAAACTGCTCCAAAGGAGTTACTTTACCGACGGTCTTCGCCGTGTACTTGTTGCCGCTCTCGAACAGAAGATTACCCTGACCCTCACTAACTGCCGCACCGCCATCTACAAACCACGCTCTTGTTTTCACCGCAGCACCCGGGTGAGAAAATCGCACGATCAACCAGTGATCCGGTAAGGCGGGGAAGTCGAATTGTCCCGGTGTGTACGCGTGGCGTAAACCCGCAGGCAGTATCCAATGTAAATAGACGCCGCGGTGCTCATCCTTCGGCAACGCAGGCGAATCCTTTGGCAGTACCAGTTCCTCCGCCGCGGTACCCGAGTATTGGTGACCAGCTCCATAAAACGGTACTGGACCAGGCGGGGTGAGCGCACGCGGCACCTGCTGATAGTCGTACGTCAGTGGGGACCAACGACCAGTGTTGGCGGCGTACTTGTCTCCACTCTTAATGGCGCCGCTCTTGTTAATGACCAGGTCGTCGATAACGAGCGCCTGCACTTTGATGGGGACGAGTAGATAGTTTGAGTCCATAATGGTTCTTCACAAGGATGTCGACTTTGGCTTAAAAGTCGAAACCGAGCGCCAACGGCGCGGAATATGATAGCCAGGAGCAAGCGCGAAGCGCGTCGCCCCTGGTTGCGATAAGCGCGAGAAAATAAGGCCTGAAGGGCCGAGATATCATAGGTATTACGCCCTTTTCAGGGCTACAGCGCCTTTTATTTCTGTTATCCAGGGGCGACGCGCTCCGCTTCGCTTCGCGCTTGCCCCTGGCTGTTATATATCGCGCCGTTGGCGCTCCGTTTAGAGGCAAAGCGGGGCGTCAACTTTTTTGCTTCCAGGTAATCGATTGCTCTTCAGGTTTACGGACCATCTCCGTTGCCAATTCCGCGGAGCCGGCGGTGGTCAGTTCAACTTGAAGTTTGCTGATATCAACTACTCCGCCGACAGGACCAGCACGAAGCAAGTTCTTCTTTATCTCGAGAGTCTTTTTCGCTTTTGTGGCTTGGAGCGTGCCGTTGCTCGCAACGCCGAACGTGAGCCCCTCACGCGGCTCGCGAAACGTGACTTCATCGACCGTGCCGCGCGCCAGACAAAACAGAACGCCCTCCGCAATCTGATCGAAACGAAGAATCTTCGGCAACGTCTGATCCTGCGTCTCAGTTGTCTTCGCCGTTACTTCAACGCCGGGCCAGCCGCTCACCATTCGCGAACGCAATAGAAATCCCGACTTCGGAATTTCCATGTAACTCTCTTTCGGTTCCCATTCCGGCTGCTTGCCCAGCAATCGCAGCCGGTGCTGGTAGACGATCTTCGACAGCACTGATTGCAGCTCCAATCGCGACGCAGCACCTGGGTCGTCAAGGCTACGCACGGCGATACTGAATGCTCCATCCACTAACGCGTTCACCCAGTTGTCGTCCAAATAGAAGAAGCGCAGCGATTCGGGCGGAAGAAGCAACTGATGCGGAACGAGATAATGAAACGGCACCGGATAGAGCAGTATCAGGTTTGCGATCCACTCGACGAGGTCTTCCGTTAACGTAGTTTGTTCCTTGACAGGTTTCGACTGGCTCTTCGAGATCGGCTGCCTGAAAGAGGACCGGTGCGACTCGACAAACTTTTCAATCTCAGCGCCAAACTCCAGCGCATTCTGACGGCGTTGGACAAACAGGCGTAGTCCTTTTACAAACGCCGGGGAAGACAGCGCCAGCAGCCTGCCGAGTTCCCACGCCGCTGCGTACGATACGTCCATGATGCCGCGTTCCGGATCCACAATCATCGCTGCGTCGGCGTCTTCGAAAACATTTTGCGTGACCACATCTCTTTTGAGAGGCGCTAATGGTCCGCGATACCACGCAAATGCCGGCGTACTCTCCAGCGGCTTATAATCCAAAGGTACGTATCCACGTTTGAGCGCTTGATCCACATACGGCGAACCGCTACTCACCGCCATATTCGCGCCAAACTCACACGAGTTTCTCTTTAACCGTTGCATCAACCCGCCGAAGGTGTCGTGTCCAGTCGGATCGTTGACAAAGGTCCAGTTCGCCAGCGTGATGAGACGTACGCGTGATACCGGTTGAGCAGCGCCCGGCGCGTCGAGCAAGTAGTTCCAGCCCTCGAGTGAGATCAAATAGACCGTGTTCGCACCCAGTGACGCAAAACGGTTTGCAACCAGCACTGAAAACTCACCGGGAGCGACCATCTCCAACGGCACCTTATCGTCGATATCGACTTTTCGTATGTGGGCCAGCAGTGGAAGTTCGGTTCGAGTTGGGCAGAGTTTCAGAAACAGATCCAGATTCAAATCGAGATACGCAACGGGCGTGTTTGCGTCTTCACTGCGTTTGAATTTTGGCAACAGGACCGCGCCGTTGGGATCGGGGCTCCACCAGTCGGGGAGTGACTCGTCTTCTACGTTAAGGTCGTCAGGTCGATGCGGTTTCAGATCGGCAACGGTGCCTCGTTTAAACAACACGCCGCCCTCGCCGATCTCTTTCTCAGTCAGAACAAGTAACGCCAGCCAGGGTTCGTTCTTTTCCCGCGACAGCGTTCTTTCCCACGGCAGGTTGCGGCTGCCGAGCACAAGATGGGCCAGCACGTTTTGATAGTCGCCGGTGCCACCTGCCGGTGGAAAGTAAGCCTGGATATCGTCGGCTTCAATCGAATAGCGTGGCGCTAAGACTTCGACGCGCTGATCTCGATAATAGTGACGCGGTTGTTCGCCATCGAGAGTGACGGTTTGTTGCAGCACCAGGCGGTACGAACCAGCCGTCAGCGGCGCTTTGTAGTTGTCGTGAAAGGTTATTGACGGAGTCGCCATGTTTTTACCTTTGACCGAACAGAGCGCCAACGGCGCGGAATATGATAGCCAGGGGCAAGCGCGAAGCGCGTCGCCCCTGGTAACAAACAACAAACCTATCCCAGCCCTGAAGGGGCGTAATAATTTCGGCCTTTCAGGCCTTGTCTCGTACTGCTTTTGATACCAGGGGCGACGCGCTTCGCGCTTGCCCCTGGCTATCATATTCCGCGCCTTTGGCGCTGCCGTTAGCGACTTTCGTGCAAAGCCCGTCAGGCCGCAACGTCACCGGCCAGCGGATCTGCTTGTAACTCGCGGAAGCGAACTTCGGATTGCAAAACTTTTTGCCACGTCAGCGAGAAGCCCACTGAAGAAAGTGCTTTAGCGATGTTCTCTTGATCCGCCTGCTTTTGGGCCACGAGCGGCTGAACGTTGCGCGTGCCTTTGGCAGGAGGTTTTTTCTGTGTTGCTTTTGACCGAACAACATCAAAGGGAGCAAGCCGGAACCACTGCAACAGCGGCAACTCCGCTTTCTTGCCGGGCGTTCCCGGCGGCGGCTTCAGTTGTTTGATCCCGGTGATACAACCCTCAACCAGCTTCGCCGTCGGTTCGGTGGGTTTCATGTTCGGCTTGCCCGGTTGCCACACAGCCGCGGGCAATGATCCAATCTCCTCTTCAATGGTCCAGCCGGCCATCGGGACGGTCTCGACTGCCGTACCCTCATCGCGGACCATCGTCACATTGAGCACTGAGTCGATCCCTTTACCCATCGGATGGGCGCCCAATTTGTTGGCAGACTTTTTCGGCGGCACAGTGTTCTCGACCTTGATCGGCGTAGTGACCATCATCGATCGACCGCTCGTATTACGGTGCTGAACTCCCTCAAACGTTTTTATCTTGCCAAGATTCAAAGTGCTTACCGGAACAGTCGCGGCCGCAGCCAGCTCCAACTCATCCGGCCGCACTCTCCAAATTCCGTCTTCCGGTTTTGGTTGCGAGTCTTTCCGACGCGCATTCGGCAGGTTGTTGAGGTTGTTGCGGCCCGCAGTCAGGTTAGGTTGGACCATCGGAAACGCTGGTACCGGATCTGTGACTGCTCTTCTGTCCTGGCCACTCAGATTGAGAAACTCGTGGCAGAAGTCCTCCCACCTTTCGATCAATTTCAGTTTTTCGGGAGGCTTCTCGCCGAACTCGATGTCGAACTTGACGACCGTTAGATCGATATGCGCAATTCCACCGACTGGCGGACCCCACATGTTGATACTGGCGGCAATCGTTACATCAAGCGAGGTGAGGAAAAACCTTGCTTGGGCCCGCAATGAGATGCCAAGCTCGGCTTCAAAAAAGATCGGACTCCAATTGATGATGACGTCGAGGTACGCAGTGAAATACGCGGAGATGCGGCCCGAGTGAAAAGTTGCTTCTAACTTGGCGCCGAGCATTCCGCATGAAGGCGTATAAGCGAAGTACACGCTGCCTTTGATCGTCAGGTTGTCATTGACGCGCCAGTTCAATCCCAAACGTGGCACTACCGGATAGTGCTCGGGCCGGCGGAACTTCGGATGATATCCGCCAAGCGTAACAACGAGGTCGCCTTTGTGCTCGCCGTTGAACCATGCAAACAGAGCGAATCCACCCGTGAGCTTGCAGTCCTCGTTGATGATCCACGAATTGTTGGTGAGCAGCGCCTGTAGCTTGAACGCTCCTTCCTTCGGCTTGATCGTCATCAGGATTTGCAGCTCGACGTAACAGATCGCGCGAGCCGTGGTGTCGCGCGGCTGCCTGAATCGCGCGAGGCCCAACAGCGCAATCTCGAGCTCGCCACCGCCCCATTGCACGATAAGCAATGCAAAGCAATCGATCAGTCCGGAAATGGTGAAACGCACACCGCCGCAAGCGAATTGCTGGTCCAACTCAGGAACCAGATAGTCTTTCATCTTCTCCAGCAACGCGACGGGATCTTCAACTGGCTTGGCAAGTTGATTGTGCAGTTCGAAGGTTTTGTCTTCTTTCTGATAACCTCCCTGGCCCATTACCATCTTCACGAGCGGAAACTCTGCAACGTTCTCGATGGTCGGAATCTTGGCCCGACGATTGTAGCCATAGCCGAACACGATTGCGGTGAACTGGATCGGTCCGACCGTGATGCCGGTGCCGGCGGCGGCGCTTAACGTCACGTATATGAAGAAGGTCTTTTCGGGACGCAGAACAATGAACTCGTCGTCGTATTGATCAATCAGATATTGCGTCTTGTCAGACGCGTGGAGCTCCCATCCGCCCCCCGCCGCTCGAGAGATGGAATTAGGCGTGATGTTCTTCTCACGAAGCTTAGGCGCGAGCTTCGCCGGAACCTTGTTCGTATTTAGTTTGGAAATCGTATCCGGCTCCTTCTCGAATTTGGTGAGGAGCAGGCTTCCGTAAAAGCCCATCGCCGAGAACGAACCTTTGGGTATGCTCACTGTAAGACTGCCGGCATATTCAATCCCGACTTTCATAAAACTGCCGGATATGACCACGGAACCGAACTTCACGGAGACGTCGAGCCCATCAAGCGCGAACTTGAACGTTCCAGGACTGTTCAACTGGAAAGTTAGTTTGGCGCCGATGAAGCCCAGCTCGAAGACAGGCAAACGAATGCCGCCAGTCACCATGACGGTCAGTTGTGCACTGTCAGGCAGACCTTTGCGTATCTCGACATTCTCGACACCCTTCAATGCGATTCCGATTTGCTTGATGTAGATGGGCTCGGCGAAGCGGTCAATCGGAATCAGGACCATCTTGCCGCGCTCGCCTTTGTCGTTGTAAAGCTGAATGTCGAGTGTGCTGTAGCCGCCGTCCTTCAGCGGTGAGAGGTAGCCAACCGAGATCGAAAACTTGTCTTTCTTCTTGGCGCTCAGCCGAGTCTTCACATTTGGCTTCTTCGGTTTCGGTGTCGTAACTGGCACCACTGCCCAGTCGTCGGCGAGCAATTCCTGCAATCCTTCGATGATCTGATCGCCTGAGCCCTTCTTTTTCTTCTCGTCTTCTTCCTTTGGCCCTAAGGACAGACGCAAGTCCTTGAACTTCACACCGACGCCGAAGGCGAACCGATCAAAGAAGGTCTTCTTCTTATCGTTGAAATCGTCAAGAGCGAGGTTGAAGGTAAGGCGCGCTTCAAATGCTCCGAGACCAAAGTATCCGGCGAGTCCTTCCACAAAGGTGAGACCCTCTTTCGTCGTTCCCTCGAAGTCGATACCCATACTCATGAGATCGATGAGAAAGGTCCAGGAGAAATTTGCTTTCGTGTGATCGTCCGACTCTACTCGCTTGAAAGGCAGCACACGGACGCCAGGAAGCGGAATCCGTTCTTTTCCCGGCTGGTCAGTCTTTGGCAGCAGCCGCAGCATCCAGTTGTCGTCGAGTGTTTCACCGCTGAACCATTTGCCGAACTGAAGCATTACGTCGACCTTGCTCTTACCTTCTTTATCCTCCGGCTTGTCCTCTTTTTTAGTTTCGGGAGTGGCGGTTCCTTCTTCCTGCTCTTGCTCTTCCTCTTCCTCTTCTTCGCGATCGATCAGGATGCTTTCATCCTTGGTGAAATTATCTTTACTCAGAACGATCGTCGGTTTGCCCGGATCCTCGTCTTTATCCTTATCGGAAACGGGATTCAGCAACCAGTTGTAGGCGAGTCCTGCGACACCAAAGTACTTCCTCTTGTCATTGGTTTTACTCTTTTGCGAAGCGAGTGTGACGGCGATGCGGTTGTACTTGTCTTTTTTGGAATCGAGCCCGCTGATATAAAGCGGAAATCCGTCGAGCTCGTCGATGATTCGATCGAGAACACTCCAGACCGTCACGTTCGGAGCGAGCTTAAACTTGTCGCCCGTCATGAGACCTAGCGATTGGAGCACCTTAATTAATTTGCGGCTCCCGGAATGACCTTCATGCTCCTCTTTTTTGGGCGGCTGCCACTCCCACACGTGCTTGAGCAGGTAGCGAGTGTCGTCAAGATCTTCTTTGAACTGCGGCAGGTTTGCCTTGATTTCGTCCCGTTTGGATTGCTTGAGAATGAGATCGGTAACGCCACTGCCGTCTGAGATTTTTTCGCCGAGAAGCGGACCCATCGGGGCATCTAACAAGTCTTTGACATCCTGCCGTTCGACGAACTTTTCGAGAAACTCTTTCCAACCGTCAAACTTTTGCCAGTCGAGCGCGTTCTTAAGCTTCTTCTGAATTTTGATCTCAGGCTTGCCAAATTCCGTCTGGAGGTCCTGGTCGCCCGTTGTCAGCGTTTGCGCTTTGAACGGGATGCGCATGTTGAAACGCATGGCGACGAGTTCAGGATCTTTTTCGCGCCAGAGTGCCTGCTCTTTTGTGTTCTTGAGTGAGATGCCCGCGCTGATCGATCGCACGAACGACGACGTGACTTCGTCGCCGTGATCCTTGTTTGGAAGGATTAGAAAGGGAATGAAGAATTCGGCATCGAGCTGCAAGGCCTCGCCCTCGTTCAACCACAATTCGACTCGCCGTCTCATTCCTGCGCCGAAGAGAAGAACTTCCTTCGTGCCGACTCGTTCCTGGGTCATCCCAAACGTCAGAGTAGAGAACAGCGTACGGTCGCGTTTTGTGTCTTCTGTAAGGAGGGCTTGTTCTATCGCCGCCGACATGCCGGGGGCGCCGCGTTCGTACTTCTTGCCGAGCAAGTCTATTGAATAACGGAGTGGTTCGGTGGGGATCGCGGTGAAGTCATGTTTGTTGTCGGTAATACCCGCGAACAGCTGGGAGATCAGCCAGTCGCGAAAACTGACTTCCCTCCAGGCGGCGAATGGGTTGTACAGATACTGTTGGTTAGCAATTGTCGCGCGCAGTGTGCGTTCGCGGGTTTGTACCGGTGGATTGAGGTAATAGTCTGCCCCCGAATGCGCTGTGCGATCGGGCTCTTTCACGAGCTGCAAACCGAAAAGTAGGAGCAAGAGATCGGATGTAGTAGGGGGGTTGGCTTCTGCCATACATACACCTCAGGCGGTTATGTCTATTGAGTTCTGACCCGCGGGTTCACACAAGGAACGAGGGAGACTGACTGCTGACGATGATTAAAGAGCTAGAGAATCGGTGAGAGGCGGCACGGTTTTCGGGACGCGCGCCTCTCGCGTTCATTCGGACATTTTTAGAGCTGTTTTTGCTGAAGTGTAGCTTTCAGCGGTTCCGTGGTGGTGGGGAGTATAAATGGAGAAGGGAATTGTGACAAGAGCGAAGTTTCAAGTATTTCTCGCCACAAAAATGCAAAAAGCACAAATGATTTCCTGAGTTCTTGTGCTCTTTGTGCCTTTTTGTGGCTGCGCAGATTTCTTATGCGGTGGTTAAGTTGATGACCTGCGGTGAATTGTCTGCTCCACTGATTGATCGAGCGAGATCGTTGTCTAAGAAATTATGACAACTCGTACCTGTGCACCTCTCCGTGATCACTCACACCACGCCCTGAATCGTTGAAATCCCTAACGATTCATCAATCAACTGCACTCAACTGCCAAATGGTACGCGCCTTGCGCTGTTGCCCGTCGAGGCTGATGGTGAAAGGGAATGATAGGCAAATGTACATCTGTTCGTCTCGGACGCAGCCCAGGATCTATGTGGGCCACATTCCCAAAGGCTATGCCGGAACACAATCGACGGTTAGTTACATCATTCAGTTAATCAAGGATGGCGCAAAGGATTTTTGTGTTCGCCAAACTGCCATCGACATTCTTATTGAGAACAGGGTGGCAGCAAAGAATTATTTCGACGAGATCAGAACGCTCTTTGAGTGGGTGAGACAAAACGTTCGTTACACGCGCGACATTCATCGCGTCGAACTACTGCATACCGCGAAACGAATGTTGGATCTGCGTGCCGGCGATTGCGACGACATGACGATTCTCTTGTCGGCGATGCTGAAAGCAATCGGTCATCCAGTACGCATTGTGCTGGTTGGTTTTAATCCCAGAAAACGAATGCTGTTCACCCACGTCTATCTCGAAGCTTTTTGCAAAGGTCGTTGGATACCACTTGACCCGACGACACGTTACCCGATGGGCTGGTCACCGCCCGCGACTAACAAACGGATCTTTTTTGTCGACTAGGAGGACTTCATGCTTTACGGGCCGACGGACATGACTGAAATCATGGGCATAGGAAGTTATGTGGGCGAGATACGCCAGGGACCGGATGGAAACCTCTATGAGTGGGTCCACGGAGTGGATGGACTTGGCAATCCAATTGGCTTCTGGAAGAAAGCATTCAAAGCCATCAAAGGCGCGGCGCAAAGAGTTGTAAAGGCCGGACTGGCCAGACTGATTCCCGGTCCACTCAAGTGGGCCGCGCGCAGAGCTTGCAGCACCGTCGATCAGTTAGGACCAGCGGTCACCGCAGTTCCTGCCGCGGCTCCTTATTACTCCGGTGCTAAAGGGATGTGCAGAGTTCTTCGTGGTGCCGGAATTGCCGGTGTTGATTATGGCGTGATGGAAGTACCTGAAGCGGTTGTCGCGCAGGTACCACCGGCTGCCAGAACGGCCGCAAGAACGATGTGCAGTGCCATCAATCGAGTTGGACCAATCGCGAAATATATCCCCGTGGCTGGTTCTTACGTCAGGAAGGCGCAGGGCCTTTGCACTCAGTTGCGCAATGCCGGAATCGCCGGTGTTGATGGACCAATCATGGAAGCGCCCGACGGCCAACTTTACGAAGTGGTGGAAGGAATTGGCGCAGCAGGTGAACACAGACGGCACCTGCGTCCCGTGAGACTTGTTATCCCGGCATACATCGGCGGGCGCGGCGCAGCTCGCGTGACTCGTCGAGTAAGACGTGGTCGCCGGCGACAGTCGGTGGTCATGGCGCCTGCGACAGCACCCATGCCAGTGCCCATGCAGGCGCCCGCACCGGCAGCGACGGTTCACGGAATCGGCCGCTACTACTAAAAGGACCAAACAGATGGCCTGTTCGTGTGGTTGCAGTCAAACAATGTCGGTCCGTACCTCGCGTCCGATCGCGATGCGAGTCGCTCGAGTGGTCCAGTTACCGACGGCGCCGGTGGGCGAGTTACGAGGAGTGATCTATCGGACGAGTAGAGTACCAGGTGAAGAGCCAAAAAATTATGTTCACTTCTTCAAAGACAAGCTTCCGATTCTTACGACAAATCCTGCGGGCACGAGACTGTACATCGTTGGTGGGAGTTATCGAGTTAAAAACAATGGCATTCATGGATGAAAGGTAAAAGAAGATGGCTGGCGAACCATTTGACGAAATAATGATCGTAAACCCTTGCGGTTGCAATGGAGGAAAACGCATGAAGCTGTATCCCGTTGATGGACCAATGGCCGGCTATTTTGCGGAGGCGCCGGAACAAGTCGGTTATTACGGCGAAGCGCCAAACGAAGTCGGTTATGTCTATGAAGCGCCGGAGACGGTTGGTTACTACGGTGAACCGACAGAGCCGCTCGCCTATTACGCAGAGGCGCCGGAGGTTGGTTACTTTGCAGACCCGCCGCCGGGATTCGTGGAAGGCTATGGACAATCACAGCTCGCTTACTTTGCAGAGGCGCCGGAATTTGCGGAGGCGCCGGAGGTGGGTCACGTCTACGAAGCACCTGATGTTGGCTATGTATATGAAGCACCGGAAACCGTTGGTTACTACGCGGAGAGTCCGGAGTTCGCGGAGGTACCGACTGAAATGGGATACGTCTATGAAGCGCCGGAACAGTTTAGTGATGCCGAAACGATGGGCTACTACGGCGAGCCTGAGATGGGTGATTACGGCGAGCCGGACATGAGCGAATACGCCGAGTCGGCTGACGTGACGGGTTACGGCGAAAACCGAGACGACGTCGGTTACTTCGCTGAAGATGTAGCGCCGATCAGTGGCTACGTTCGCGAGTCGGATAATCGAAACAGTCCGCGCGTTGCGCCAGTCGATCAGATCAGTGGATTCGATGGCTTTTACACACCTAAGTCTGTGAATCCGACCTGTGAAAATTTTCGTCCAGCAGAGAGAGTGGCCGAGCGGTCTACTGAGTGGTTCAAACCAAACTGGTAGCGCCGACTGCAATCTGTGATCAGCAGCGTGGCTCCGCGCCACGGAACGAATCTATCCAACACGGCACAGTGCCAACTGTGCGTTATTTAGGAGGAAACCATGGCTGTTGTTAAAGGAGTTAAAGAGCAAGTACACCTGCCGCTCTATGATTGCGTTGAGGTCAAACCAGGCAAGCAACTCGGCAGTACTCTGACATCAAATTTGTTACGGTTCTTTGTTGATGTCACTGGGAAAACAAAGCTATTGACGAACATGCAGGCCGCATCGCTATTGCCTCATTGGAACACGTTTGAGGCGCGCGCGCTGCGAGTGGTGATTTCTGATCTTGGTCCCCGCTTCGGAGATGAGAGTGTGGAGGTCACCTGGAGGGCAGAGGTCGATAAACTGTCGGGAGGGGGTACAGACATAATCACCTTTAAGAATACCTTGACCATGAGTGAATTCGTTACCTTAGCGCGTCGAGCCACGCGAGACGACGTCGAAAAAATTGAGGTGGATGAGTCTACCTTGAACGCGCTTGGCTTGGAAATCAAGGATTCCGAGGGGAACATCAGAACTCTCGCTGACGGGACGACGGTCACTGTGGATCTAATAGACCTCCGCAGCAAGTTTGAGCAGAAGACACGAGGCCTGCTGCCTCCGGCAGTACAGATCTTTCCGCACAACGGTCATGGCAATGTGATTGGCAATTTCATCTACAACACCGTCACGACCTTCTATGTTGGCGAGAAGATCATGATCCAGGTTCCCACCTGGTTCTTCCCAGCCGGCGCAGGACCATATTCTGAAGACGGTGGCACGATCACTCACGGTTATCCGAACCCGCAGGCGACATTTCGCTTTGCTGAACCGGTCACCATCGAGACCCAACAAAACTTTCGTGTCGAAATCGAGATTCCGGAGAGCGACGTCTTGAAAGAGATGCAGCGTCTCTATGGACCACTCTTCATCTGGGTGGTTCTCGATGGATACATGACTCGCGACGTGCAGTAGTTAAGCTGATAGGTCCTATAGGCTCATAAGACTTATAGGACCTATTACACTGAGCCGGTCAACGATCAAACTGCGACAAGGTCTGCCATGGCTATCGTGAAGGGTGTAAACGAAAGAGTTCATCTGCCGCTCTACGATTCGCTTTTCGTGCGCCGTGGCAGGCAACTCAGAGATCACGTCAGCTCTAACGTGCTGAAGTTCTTTGTAAACATTCACGGCAAGACAAAGATTGAAACAAACATGCAGACGTCGTCGCTCTTGCCTCATTGGAACACGTTCGAGGCGCGTGCGCTTCGGGTAGTGATCTCAGATCTACCTGAACACTGTTTGGGTAACGTGGATCAAAGCGCAACGCGGGAAACAGCTTCTCGTCTTAACGACTTCGACGTTCTGTTTGAAAATTTCGACTCAGGATTGACTGGCGAACAGCTCACCTCAGTTCGAGAGACTTGGAATGCTTTGACGTATACGGCAAACGCGATCTCGGAAGACTATGCGGAATGTCTGGGAAGTCTGAATCGTTTATGCAAGACAGGACATCTGGTCAACATCCTGAGAACGCAGGTCGAGCTCGCTGCGATAAGAGACGAGGCGATTACCGTGCTGGCGGAAACGAAGCCCGCGATCGCAAAAAAAGCCGCATTAAAAAAACTGCGAACGATCCTGGAGCTTAGAGATGAAGATAATGAAGCCAATGCTTTGCTCGAGGTGTTGCAGGAAGCGTCAGAATGTTTGAGTAGCCTGGTAAAGCTGAACGATCTCGCGGTTCGTCTCAAAGATGAGAACCTGCGAAACGTGGAAGCTTGTATCAAAGCAGCCGAACGGCGGGCGACGCAGACTTCACTGCAAAACGATCACGCCCGGTTAAAAGAATGGTTGCGAGAGCTTACGACGGAAAGAATCGGGCTCAAGGCACAACTTGACCAAAACGCTTGCCGGCGAATACTCGGCAAACTGATCTACAACTCCGTCACGACGCTCTTTGTCGGCGAGAAAGTAATGATTCAGATGCCGACCTGGTTCTTCCCTGCCGGCGCTGGTCCTTTTGCGGAAAACGGAAACGTAGTGACTAACGGTTTTCCGAATCCACTCGCCACCTTTCGTTTTGCTGAACCTGTAACCATCGACGCACAACAGCACTTCAGAATCGAAATCGAGTTTCCCGACAGCGCCGTCGTAGACGAATTGCAGGGACTTTATGGTCCATTCTTTATTTGGGTTGTACTTGATGGATACCTGACACGCGACGTGCAGTAGTGAGAGATCGAAACGATGAGTACACCTGTTCAAGCTAACGGACGGAAGATGCCTTTCGGCAAGGAGCAAAACCGGGATCTGCCGTGGGTGAAGGTTATCCCCTACGACTATGTCGCTGAATTTGCGATCACTGGCGAAGTCGGCAACGTGACGCAGGATGTGATCAGTGTCAGTTTGGAAGGCGTATTTGTCGCTGTCGCGCTTGGCTATGCGTTCGAAGAAGACCGAGCAAAGCCAGTCGAGATGAATCTTGGCAACGAAGGAA
>DASUYO010000069.1:0-18404 GCA_036377375.1 Pyrinomonadaceae bacterium | reverse complement strand
AGCTGATGCTTCAGACGCATTTCTGGATCTGATTCCACTTTACGATCTAATTCTCACGTATGGCGGCGGCGATCCGGTCGTCAGGAGCTATCGCGCACTTGGCGCGCGTGCATGCGTGCCGATCTACAACGCACTCGACATGGACACACATCATCCGGTGCCGGCGCAGGAGAGATTTAAGTGCGACCTCGCTCTACTCGCAAATCGTCTACCGGATCGCGAAGCACGAATCGAGCAGTTCTTTTTTAAGGCCGCAGAGAAACTGCCGGAGTATCAATTCATGCTGGGCGGCAGCGGCTGGGCCGATAAAGCGATGCCTGCAAACGTGAATTATGTGGGCCACGTTTACACGCGCGATCACAACGCTTTCAATTGCTCGTCACGCGCTGTGCTGAACGTGAATCGCGACAGCATGGCGAGTTACGGGTTTTCACCGCCGACGCGCATCTTTGAAGCTGCGGGCGCAGCAGCTTGTTTGATCACGGATGCATGGGAAGGAATCGAGAATTTCTTAACGCCCAACCGCGAAGTGCTCGTTGCGCATGATGCTGATGATGTCGTGCGACATTTGTTGGCGTTGGATAAAGGGAAGGCAAAGGCGATCGGACAGGCGGCGATGCGACGTGTACTTGCTGAGCACACGTATCAACATCGCGCGTTGCAGCTTCACGCAGTTCTATTTGAGGGCGCGGCAGTAGCCGTAGTTTAAGATGGCCAACTCGCTGGACATAGTAATCTTTGGCCTCTCGATCACCTCTTCCTGGGGCAACGGGCACGCCACTACGTTTCGCGCGCTCGTACGTGCTCTCAGCGCGCGCAACCATAACGTCTGCTTTCTTGAGCGCGACATGCCGTGGTACGCCGAACACCGCGACATGCCCAATCCACCTTATGGTCTGACACAACTGTACAAGTCAGTCGCCGAGCTGAAACGAAGATTCGCGCGCAAGGTGACGAACGCCGATCTGTGCATCGTCGGTTCGTACGTTCCTGACGGCATTGCCATCGGTGAATGGGTGATGCGCACGTGCCGTGGAGTGAAAGCGTTCTACGATATCGACACACCGGTGACGCTTGCGAAACTTGCCTCAGGCGACGCTGAGTACATCAATCGCCGGCTGGTCCATCGTTACGATCTCTACCTCTCGTTCTCTGGCGGACCTGTTCTCAGAAAGATCGAAAAGGAGCTGGGCTCGCCGAGAGCGCATGCGCTCTATTGTTCCGTTGATCCAAAAGTTTATCGTCCTGAAGATCGGCCGCTGAAGTGGGACCTCGGCTACATGGGCACGTACAGTATCGATCGCCAGCCTTCGCTCGATCTGTTACTCGTGGAACCGGCACGGCGTGCGCCCAAACTGAAGACAGTAGTAGCTGGGCCAATGTATCCGAAGGAACTCTCCTGGCCCACGAACGTCGAACGAGTCGAGCATCTGCCACCGGCATCGCACCGTCGTTTTTACAATTCGCAGCGCTTCACACTGAATCTGACACGCGCTGACATGCGTACTGCGGGTTATTCGCCAAGCGTCCGCATCTTTGAGGCTGCTGCGTGTGGAACGCCGATCATCAGCGACTGTTGGCCTGGACTCGAAACATTCTTCGAACTGGAAAAAGAAATTCTGACGGCGTCATCACCCGACGAAGTCCTGGTGTATCTGAATGATCTCTCGGAAAAGGAGCGTCGCGCGATCGGCGAGCGCGCACGATTGCGCGTGCTTGCAAGCCACACGTCGGAACACAGAGCGCTGGAGCTGGAGAGCTACGTTGCCGAAGTCATGAAGACTACAACGGCAACACAGCTCAGCAGTCAATCAGCGGGAGCAATTGCGTGACGACTTTATTTCTCATCAGACATGGCTCGTGCGGCGGCCTGGGCCAGACACTGTGGGGTCGCACGCCGGGCATTTGCCTGAATGAAGACGGAAAGCTTCAGGCGCAGCGATTGGCGGAGCGGTTTACGCGGATAACACTCGACGCGATCTATAGCAGTCCGCTTGAACGAGCACTCGAAACGGCAGAAGCGATCGCTCGCAGTACGAATCTCGAAGTTAAGACGAGCTCCGCGTTGAATGAAATCGACTTTGGTGAGTGGACCGGCAAGTCCTTCGAGACACTATCGCGCGAAGAAGACTGGCGACTGTTCAATACGTATCGCAGCATGGCAATCGTTCCGGGAGGAGAGTCGTTCCTGAAAGTGCAGAACCGGATTATTGAAGAGCTCAGTTCGCTTTCACAGCGGCACGGCAATGCGCGAGTCGCGATCGTCTCTCATGCAGATGTGATCCGCGCCGCGGTCGCATACTTCGCCGCGACCCCCATCGACTTGATCGAGCGCTTTGAAATTTCACCGTGCTCAGTGACCGTCGTGGCATTAGATCAAGCGAGTGCAACGCTATTGACCGTAAACAATCAGCTCGAACTGATTGACTAATTTGTGACTTTTGTGCCTTTTTGCGGCTAAATGAAAATCGTCTTTTTTGGTTTAACAATCAGCTCTTCGTGGGGTAACGGCCACGCGACACTGCTCCGCGGTCTCTTCAAAGCACTGACAGCGCGCCACCATCGCATCGTCTTTTTCGAACGCGACGTTCCGTACTACGCAGCGCATCGCGACCTCGTTGAGATGCCGGGCGTCGAGATCTATCTCTATGACGACTGGTCTGAGATCGTAACGAAGGCGCGTGCCGTAGTCGCCGAATCCGACGTCGCAGTCGTCACTTCGTATTGTCCTGACGGCATCGCCGCGACCGAGCTCGTCGTTTCGTCGAATGTGAACTTGAGTGTGTTCTATGATCTCGATACACCAATCACGCTCGAAGCACTACAGAACGGCGAACAACTTGCCTACATCGGTCCACGCAAGCTCGCCGATTTTGATCTGGTGCTGAGCTACACGGGTGGCGCTGCGCTCGACGCACTTCGTGATCAACTGGAAGCGCGGCGTGTAGTGCCGCTCTTCGGCAGTGTCGATCCTGACGTTCATCACCCTGCACCTCGACGGCCCGCTTACGAAGCGGATCTCTCCTATCTCGGAACTTACGCGTGGGATCGACAGAGCGTGCTCGAGGATCTGTTTATTCAAGTGGCTCGTACGTTACCGAGACGGCGTTTTGTTCTTGGTGGATCGAAGTACCCGATCGATTTTCCGTGGCAACAAAACATCTGGTACGTGCAGCATGTTCCACCTTCAGCACACGCGTCGTTCTTCTGCTCGTCTTCGTTAACTCTCAACGTTACGCGAGGTGCGATGGCGCGCATGGGTTACTGTCCTTCGGGACGCCTTTTTGAAGCTGCTGCATGTGGCGTAGCGATTGTCACCGACGAATGGTTGGGACTGGATACATTTTTTGAGCCGGGCATTGAGATGCTCGTTGCTCACGACACGAACGACGTGATTTATGCGTTACAACTTTCGAACGCTGAAATCGCACGAATCGCTCGCGCCGGCCGCGAGCGAGTGCTCGAGTCGCACACTGCAACTCAGCGCGCCGCGGAGCTCGAGTCGATCTTCGATAGCTCATTGAGTGTGCCCATTGTCCAAAACTTCAATCACAAACAGATGGTTGCTGAGGCATAAAACATGTGGGGAATTGTGCCGGCGGCAGGCATTGGTAGCCGCATTCAACCACTCGCGTTTTCTAAAGAGCTGTTGCCGGTCGGCAGCCGCACGGAGAACGGCAACGAGCGCCCGCGCGCGGTCAGCGAGTATCTCGTCGAACGCATGATCAAAGGCGGCGCAAGCAGGATTTGTTTCGTAGTCTCGCCGGGTAAGTCTGACATCTTCGAGTACTTCGGCGGCGAGATTGGCCCTGCCACGCTCTGCTATACCGTGCAACCAACTGCCGCCGGATTGTGTGATGCAATCTTTCACGCGTTACCTTTCATCGACCGCAACGAAGCTGTTGTCATTGGTCTGCCGGACACGATCTGGTTTCCCGAGGATGGCTTCTGCGCTCTTCCCGATGATCGACTTTCGTTCCTTACGTTTCCGGTGGACCATCCTGAGTTTTTCGACGCAGTCGTTGCGGACGAGCACGGCCGCGTGTCACGGATTGATGTGAAAAAGACAGATGCAGGGTCATCGTGGGTGTGGGGAGCGTTCAAGATGCCCGGCTCGGTGCTGCACGAGCTTTATGCGTTGTGGTGCAAACGCGAACGCGCCGATGAATACATGGGAACACTCGTCAATGCGTATTTGGCTGAAGGTGGTGAGGCGCTGTCGATTCCGGCTGGAGAAGTGTACGTCGATGTGGGTACGTTGAATGGTTATCGCGAAGCGATGCGTGTGCTGGGTGAAGAAGAATATAAGCCACAGATCTGTATTCATCCGCATGAATCTGTGGCCGAATTTAATCATTGAGCAATGAGCGCAGTGGAAACAAAGAAAGAATTCACCGAGGAATACATTCGCCGCCGTGTTTCCGAGTTGGGCGAATGGTTTCACAACCTCGATCTCCGTGGCGTCAAGACTGCTCCCGATCATTTTCTTGGTGATTACCCGGAGGTGAAATGGCAACGCTTTGCCACTGCCATTCCCGAAGATCTGAGCAACAAATCCGTATTGGACATCGGCTGCAACGCCGGCTTTTATTCAATCGAGATGAAGAAGCGCGGTGCGGAGCGCGTCGTAGGCATCGATAGCGATGAAAAATATCTGGACCAGGCGTGTTTTGCAGCGGAAGTGAGCGGCACCGAGATTGAGTTTCGCAAACTGTCGGTCTATCGCGTCGGCGAACTACAGGAGAAGTTCGATCTTGTCCTGTTTATGGGTGTTCTTTATCACTTGCGACATCCTTTGCTCGCGCTCGAGCTGCTTCACGAGCACGTCGTCGGTGATTTACTGGTGGCGCAATCGATGATACGCGGTTCTCGCGAGAGTCTTGAGGTCCCGCCGGATTTTCCCTTCTGGGAAAATGAGTTGTTTGCAAATGAAAAATTTCCCTGCATGTACTTTGTCGAGAAACGCTATGCGAATGATCCGACGAACTGGTGGATTCCGAATCGCGCCTGCTTTGAAGCGATGCTGCGAAGTGCTGGTTTTGAGATCCTGGACCACCCGGAAGATGAGGTCTTTATCTGCCGGCGCACGAACTTGAGTGGTCCACTCAACTACACTGACGAGCTCAGGGAGATCACGCGATGATCGAGGCGGTGATGTTCTGGAACGAGCCGAATAACAAGTCCCATTGGGATTTCGAAGTCGATCCCGATTGGACGATGTTCGCCGCCATGGTCAAGCTTGCTGCTGAAGCAGTCAAAGCAGAAAACCCAAAGCTGTTGCGAGTTCTGGGCGGTATTTCGCCGATCGATCCTGAGTTCATCCGAAACATGGAATCGAAAGGCGTGTTGAGCACTCTCGATGTCGTGGCGCTGCACGGTTTTCCGCTCGATTGGAATCACTGGTTGATCGACGAGTGGCCGGAGAAGATTCAGGAGATTCGTGCAGCGACGTCGTTGCCGATCTGGCTCTCCGAAGTCGGCGCATCGACATTTGGCGCTGAAGAGATTCAGGAGTTTGGTCTGCGTCGATCGGCGGAGTTGCTGATCGATAAAGCGCCGCGTATTCACTGGTACAGTCTTTACGATCTGCCCGCGGCCTGGCCTGCCACCACACGGCATCGTGAAGCTGAAGGTTCAGCGTACTATCGCCACTTCCACATGGGATTACTCAACGAGCACGGCGCTGCGAAGCGTGCGTTGTGGCAGTTTGCGGACTACACACCTGCGCTTGGAATTTGTCAGTGGTTTCACTTCGACGACCCGCGGCTTGATGCGGCCGTTCAATGGTTGCAGCGTTTGGGAGTGAGATACCTGCGCACTGGGCTTAGCTGGTCGGATACTGAACGGCCCAACTATGAGGAGTGGTTTGATCGAATGATGAAAGCACTCGAGCCTTTCGATCTCACGATTACGTTTTGCTTCACACCGGAGTCGAAAGGCCTCAATCCGCATCACACGAGCGCGCCGCGTCACATCGAAGAGTACGCCGAGTTCTGCACACGCATGGTCCGACGTTATGCGTGTTGACGCCGAGCGTAGCCACAAAAAAGCACAAAAGGCACAAGCAGGATCAGTGGCAGCACGACCACGAAAATGAAGTGTTCCCAGAATGCGGAGCCTTGCTGGTATGAGCCGTTGAGCAATGGAATGCCGAGGGTCGTGGCGTAATAAATTCCCAATGGGAAAAGTAACGACCGCCTTGCGGATTGCAAACGCTCGGTCAACATAAACAGCAGCAGCAGAAATCCGAAATAGACGACGATTCCTTCAAGCCGGTGCAGTTGATTCGCGGAGAGTCCGTTAATCTCAAACGAGCGGCGTTGTATTTCCAAGGCGATGCAAATGCGAACTGTGTTTGCGATCAGCGTCGCGATGTACGCCGACACGGCAGTGATCGGCAGAAAGGTCCAGCTAACACCTTCAAATCGCCGGTGCCATAAACGTCGCAGTCCGATCATCAAGAATGCCGTGATGAGAAAGTTAACGCCGGCACACGAGACAGCGATCACAAACGAATGATCGCTGCTCATGTAACCAGTGTACGACTCGAACTCAAACGACCTGCCACTCAATAACTCAACGAGTGCCGTCGTCGGAGCGAGTATCCACCGCAACTCATTCGGGGTCGCGGTGGAGTAATAAAACTTCAGCCCGAGAGCGGACAGCACAACTACCGCCAACTGTGCGCTCCAGATCGTTTTCCGGTTCATACAAACCACCGTTTCCTGCGCAGGATCATGATGGTTGCGAGCAGCAGCGACCCCATTACCAACCACACCAGCTCAGGTTCACTGCCAACTTCGGCGTCACCGCCAACTGCCATGTCACTAACTCTCATCGGAAGCGGTAACGGCTGCTTCACGTCTTGCGCGGAACCGGTCGGATTGGTTACGACTTCGCGCACCGCGATGAACGACGTGTAGTGAGTCAGCAGGTTGTACTTCAAACCAAGCGCCGTGACCTCCTTCACAGCTTCGTCTGTAATATCTGACGAACCATAGTCGGACAATTCAGCAATCCGTGAACGCGCCCATAAATAACGCAACGCGCTGTTTCCTTCGTCGGGTTGACTGTTCGCGACGTCGAGGCGAGTGATGTAGTCGCCTTGGCCTGTCTTGCCTGTGAGCTCGATCGTTCCGGCAACTGGACCACGCCACTTGCCAAACAAGATGATCGGACGTTGCGCCAGTAGATCAGGAAAGTGGATCGGGTTCACGTCGTAAGTGTCGAAGCCGACCGAACGTACCTGGATGTCAGTCAACACCGGCGTCTGAATGTACTCGCGAAACTTCGCGGCCATAGCTTCAGCTTCGCTCTCTTCAGTGACGATAAACGGCTCGCCCATGCCGGCCTTGGCAACACCTTCGATGAGATAACGGTTTACCGAATCGCCGATACCAAACGCGAAGACATTACAGCGGTTCAGATTCGCGCGAATGTGATCGAAGACGCCCTGTTCACCCGAAATGTAGCCGTCCGTGACGAGCACGATGCTACGCGAGACCTCATCTTGTCGCGGCAAACTCATCGCTTCTTTGATCGCAGGCAACAGCTCAGTTCCACCGCTGCCGCGTTGTTGCTCAAGCAGACGAATGGCGCGCGCGATGTTCTGCTGATTTGCTTGCAGCGACTCGGGCGAGAGAACGGTTGAGTCACCGGCAAACAGCACTACGTTGAACGAATCCGTTGGACGGAGCTTTTCGATCAAGTCTTTCAGCAGTTTCTTCGACGTATTTAAAGGATAGCCTTCCATCGATCCCGACACGTCAACAACAAAGATGTACTCGCGGGGTGGAATCGCTTCGGGTGCGACGCGCGCCGGTGGCTGGGCCATGTAGAGAAAGAAATTTTCGTCTGCGCCCTGGAAGAGAAGCAGACCGGAAGCGATCTGGTCGCCCGCCAGACGATACCGAACGACGAAATCGCGATTGCCCTGGAACGGATTTGAATCGTCAAGTTTCAACTGAGCAACGCCATTAGCTTGCCACTGCGGCACAACCTGGTGCGACGGGCATGACAGATCGTAAATCGGCACGCCTGCGGCAATCCTCGTCGAAATGTGGAGTTCGCTGGGCGGCTGTTGGCCCTGATGCAGATAAGGCGTCTCGACGAAGCCGTCTTCCTTCTTGGTTTTGTCTTGCGGCGATGCGTAGCGTGGTCCAACAACTGTCGGAAACACTAGTTCGTAAACACTGTCTGTAGGAACAAGGAGCTCGGTGTAACGCAACTCGATCTCAACCTGCTCCTGAGGCATGATGTTCGCCAAGCTCATCGAGAACACGTTTGGCCGTTGCTGCTCCAGCAGCGACGCGCTCTTCCCTTCCTCTTTGGCTTTCTCGAAATCCTGCTTCGCCTGTTCGCGCTCTTTGATCTTTGCGACGATGATCTCGTCGCCTATCTGCATGCGCATCGAGTAAACAGCCGCGCGCGTCGAAGCTGGAAAGACGTAGGAAGCATTAATCGGACGTGATCCTTCGTTACGATAGATCTGCCGGACTTTGACGTCGGCAATAACACCTGAAACTGAAATTTCAACCCGCGTATCCTTGAGCGGTAGTTGATCGACGCTCGGATCTCCCTGGACCACGAAATATGGCGCAAGCGTTTTGTCTTCACTTGTCTTCTGCGCCAGACCGGAAGTGAAAGCGACCGCAACCGCGATCAAAGCCAAACACAAGTTTTTTAAAGTGAGCTGCATGATTTTTCTCCTCTACATACAACGCGCAGATCGTATGAGACGGAGGTCTTTGAACTAACGATACAGACCACAGGTAGGCACCGTACCGACCACAGTCAGACAGCAAATTAGCCACAAAAGGCACAAGATGATTTTGGCTGTTTTCGTGACTTTCGTGCCTTTTTGCGGCTCTTTTGCGGCTAATTTTCGAGGGCGCGAAGGGCGAGGCCTTTGGCGACGGTGGTCAGCTCTTCGCCGCTGTGCAGCTTGTCTGGTCCAAAGGTCTTTGCAAAGAACCGCCGGACGATAGGTACAAATGAAGAGCCGCCGGTGAGAAAAATGCTGTCGATGTCAGTGGTCTTCACGCCACACTGGTCCATAAGCGATCGCACGCACGCAGCAATGTTCTGAATATCATTCTGAATCCATGATTCAAACTGCCAGCGCTCCAGCGAATCTTTCATGAGAACTGATTGCGAGAAGACAAAACTGGCAAGCTCCTTATCTGTCAGCTCCACCTTCGTTTGTTCCACTGCACGATAGAGTGCGTAGCCGAGGTTCTCGGAGATGATTCCAATGAGCGCTGCCACTTTCTCACGTTCAGCAGCCTGATTCTTGACCTGCTGTAAAACTGCCATCGTCTTCGGATCTTTCAAAAGAAACATGTGATGCCAGGCCGATAACTGTGAATACACCCACACAGGCACCGGCAATTCCTTACCTAAAGAAATGTAATGCGATCCGAGACCGAGTTTTGGCGCCACCAGTCTCATCATGATTCTACTGTCGAAAGTGTCACCCGCGATCGGCACGCCGGAAGTGCCAAGCACTGGATTATGACCGGCTTGTCTTCTACCTGGACCAAGCTGAGCAAGTGTGAAGTCGCTGGTGCCGCCGCCGAAATCTCCAATCAACACCAGCTCGTCATGATCGAGCTGAGTTTCATATTGATAAGCAGCAGCCACTGGCTCCAGCTCGAACGAGATCTCCTCAAAGCCTGCCAGCTTGGCTGCATTCTTTAGACGTTCCAACGCCAGCGCTTCGTCAGCTTCGTTTTCAGCTCCTGCGAAACGAACCGGTCTTCCGAGAACAACCCGCGTGGCGGAAGTATCGAACTGCTGCATGACCGCTGTTCGCAGGCGTCGCAGAATGATCGCGATTAGATCCTCCAACGTGTAGTGGCGGCCATTGATGCTGGTGGAAGTAAACAAGTGACTCGCGAGGTACGACTTGATTGAAACCATCAGTCTGCCTTTTGTATCAGCTTCGAGATACGCGTTGATGGCGTCCGGTCCGGCCGTTGTTTCGAGCTTTTGCTGTGCGAAGCGTTCCTTTGCAGGAAAGTAAAGTATCGAGCGGAAGTTCTTTATGGTTGTGGAACGGTCTGCGAAGGTTGCAAGTGTGGCCTGGCGATCGTCATCAGCCACTGCAATTGCGCTGTTCGTTGTGCCGAAGTCGAGACCGATTACTGGTTCCATAGATTTGATAATTTAACACGGGCACTCCTTTGTAGTACGACGGGCGGCCACGGAGGGCCGCCCCTACAGTCGTTGCTGATCTGGCGCGTTCCAAAAGCTGGCGTGATTAACAACAACTGTAGGGGCGGCCCTCCGTGGCCGCCCGTCTCCGAACTCAGAGCCCATCTGCCGATGATAGAATTTCGCGACAATGGAACAGTCGGTGGTCAAGATCGATGCTCTGCTCGAGCCGTTGTTGGTCGAGACCAGCGACGATCAAGTTGACCAACTCCTCTCACAATTGATCACAGTCCACGCGGCGCCAGTTATCAAAGGTGTCATTCGATTCAAACTCCGCCTCAGTTCCTCTCGAGAAACAGAGCGCGCGGAGGCCGATGACATTCAACAGGAAGTCGTGATGCAACTCGTGGCGCAGTTGCAGCGATTTCGCAAACTGCCCAACGGACACCCGATCAGCGACGTACGCGGAATGGCTGCGGTCATCGCACATCGCACCTGTGCTCGCTGGATGCGGCGCCAGTTTCCCGAGCGTCATGCACTCAAGAATCGTCTTCACTACGTGCTGACACGCCAGCGTGGTTTAGCACTGTGGCAAGACAACGATGGAAAACTCGTGGCCGGCTTTGATGTCTGGCAACAGCAAAAGAAATCTGCGACGGGGACGCGCAATCTTTCCGATGTTGAAAACTTGCCTACACACATTCGCGCGCTCAAAAGCGACAAACCACAGGAACTCGCGCAGGCGATTGCCAGTATCTTCAATTACGTGGGTGGGCCGATTGAATTCGATGAACTTGTAAACGTCGTCGCCGCGATCCAGGGGATCAGCGATCAGCCAGTTGAGGCACTTGCAGATGATGAAGACACGGCTGCGGCGCCAGCAGCGCCAGAACCTGATCCTGCATGGCGTATCGAGAAGCGGATGTTTCTTCAGCGGCTGTGGGAAGAGTTGCAGCAGCTTCCGCTGAACCAGCGCGCCGCGTTGTTGCTCAACCTGAAAGATTCGAGTGGATTTGGTTGCATCACGCTATTTCCCGCGCTGGGAATCGCGACCATGAGGCAACTCGCGGCCGCACTCGAAATCACTCCGGAGAGTTTGGCCGGGCTGTGGAATGCCCTGCCGATCGAGGATGCGCGGATAGCTGAACTCCTCGGATTAACGCGCCAACAAGTAATAAATACGCGCAAATCGGGTCGCGAGCGGCTCGCGCGGCGGCTGAAAGGATTTATTTGATTGTCATGGTAATACGCAACAATTTTCGCCAACTTATCAAGATGAACGCGCCGGGACCCCAGCCGCGGATCAGATAAAAAACAGTGGAACACCTGACTCAAAAACACATTGAGGACTATTCACGGAACCGCCTCGGCGCTCCGGAATTGCTGAAAGTGAGCGACCACCTCGGCGCGTGTGAAGTGTGCCGCGAGAGTGTCGAGACTAATTTGAATGCTGATGCGACATTTTTCGCGCTGCATGCTGATGTGTTTTCAGAGAATGGAAATACGAGCACGCACCTCACATCTGAAGAAACCACTGAGTACGTTGATAAGAATTTGTCAGACGAAGAGCTTCAGGTGGTTGTGGACCATTTGAGCAATTGTGAGCAGTGCGCAGTTGCTGTTGCAGATCTTCGTGCATTTCGAAATGAGATTGCACCATCGCTTGATCGTGAATATCGTCCGGCGCACGTGTCTCCCGTGGTTAAGGAATCATGGTTCTTGTCTCTCTTTAGAGGATCGCCGGTGCCCGCATTTGGCGGCGCCGTACTTGCGGTGCTGTTGTTGATGTTTGCCGGCTGGTGGGCTTGGCGAATGTCGCGTGAAGAAAAACGCGAAGTGGTTGTTGCTGTGCCAACTCCGTCGCTTCAACCAACACCTTCTGCGCTGCCGTCGTTACAACCCGAACCTTCGCCGGTTGTAATAGTCGCGCAACTCAACGATCACGCAGGCGTGTTGAGCCTGGACCAGGAAGGAAAGCTGGCAGGCGCTGACAATCTGCCGCCGCAGTATCAGAGCCTCGTGAAGAAAGCACTTACAGGCCAGAGGATCGAAAAGTCTCCGCAACTTCAGGGACTGACACGGCCGCCGAGCTCGCTGATGGGCTCCAGTGATCAAACGCGTGAGTTTTCAGTGATTGCGCCGGCAGGGAATGTGCTTCTGACGGATCGGCCGTCGTTCCGATGGTCAAAAATGGAAGGCGCGACGAGTTATGTCGTTGAAATTTATGACGAGCAGTTCAAGCTGGTGCAGTCGAGCCCGCCATTAACCACGCTCTCATGGACGACCGTGCAATCACTGCCGCGCGGGCGAGTTTACTCATGGCAAGTAAAAGCAACAAAGGACGGCGCGGAAACAACGTCTCCACGTCCACCCGCCCCACAGGCGAAATTCCGCGTCCTCGATCAAGCCAAAGCAAACGAACTCGCGAGGGCCAAACAAGCCTACGCCTCCTCGCACCTGACTCTCGGCTTACTCTATGCCGACGCAGGTTTATTAAAAGAGGCCGAACAGCAATTCCGAATTCTTCTTCAAGCAAACCCCAACTCCAATCTGGCCCGCAGCCTCCTCCGCCAAGTCCAATCTCTCCGCCCATAATTAGCCGCAAAAAGGCACAAAAGTCACAAACCGGAATTTGACATAGTTCAGAGTTCAGCCTTTAGGCTGCTGCTTTTCGGAACAAGCTAAAGCTTGAACTCTAAACTTATCAAAATCTATTTTGTAGCTTTTGTGCCTTTTTGCGGCTCAGCGTCCGTCGCCGATCAGCACGAACCCGGCCCAGTAAAACGGGTGGCTGGTGGCGGGGTTCTTCATTAATTTCAAGGCTGCTTGCCGCAGCGCCTCGGTCTTTGTTGGCTTCGGGGAGGAGATCAAGCCGCGGTGGAAGTTCACCATCAAGTCGCGCGTGCCCGCTGACTCAACCTTCCACTGGCTCACAACGATCGAAGGTACGCCGGCCATGAACATGGCCCACGAGAATCCAATCATGCCCTCCCCCGCACCAACACGTCCCCGCGCTGTCTCACACGCCGACAACACTGCGAGATCAGCATGCAGGTCGAGCTGCATCAGCTCCCATGCCTCCAGTAATCCATCTTCGTTAGCACCACCTTCGGCTAACGCAAGATGCGAGTACATCGGCGAAGCATTGTTGAGTATTGCGTGTGTTGCGAAGTGAAGTATTTTTGCGCTGCTCGCTTCGCTCTTCACACGATCTTCACGTGCATCAGCACCGATGTAAACCTTGCTTCTCGACACACCATACAAACGGCCCAGTGCTTTCACTTCCTGCTCAGCTTCAGGCAACGGCTCGAGCTTTCCATCACGCAAAGTAAGCGCTGCCTTCTTCAACGTCTCATTGCCGACGAGCGGATTGCCGAGCGCGAGCAAAGTCGGAGCCGTCGCATGAGCAGCTTCGACCTTTCGACGCCTGCTCATCTCGCGCAGTACGGTGAAGGACGGCGCATAGGCGACAGCGGCATCCTCGATGACGAACCGATTGGTATTAATGACGAGCGCTTGAAACGGCAGATCCCACAGAGTGCTGTCCGGAACAATGATGAGATTGTGCATGTCACGGAGCTGAGTCTCAGCCGGCTTCAACAGCAGCTCGTACAGTTTTGATGCCGAGGAGCGAAAGCCGAGATCGCGTCCCGCAAGTTGTTGGCGAAGGGTTTCCGTGTCTTTTGCGAGATCGCTTCTCTTCACTGGCAGTGTGTACGTGCGAATTGCTGCATCTTTATTTCCCTTTGTGACGACAAACAAATACGTCTCGTCCTCGCCTACAACGTATTCGAGCAGCGCAGTGGACGAATCAGGAAGTAATCCTGCCAGTTCTTCCGGCTTGACGATTGGTGTCTCGCCGCGCTGCATCTTTAACTCCGGGTGTGCAACGTAAAGCTGAGTTTCGAAATCCTCATACTCCAGTCGCGCCTTCTGAACTGCGGTCTTGAGCTCTGCAACACGTGCCTGATCCGATTTGTCACGACGTATCTCGGTGTTCAGTTGAGAGTTGAGTGAAACCAGTTGCATGCGCCGCTGCTCGTCAGCCTGCTGCTCTGCTTTTGACCACGACTTTCGTAAATTTGCGCGGCCTGTTTGCAGCGCATCGAGCAATACGCGAGCTTTCGACTGCTCCGCGAACGTCAACGCCTCAGCATAGTTTCCTTGCGAAACTGACAGATCGATCATTCCGAGCCACGGCGATAACCTGTTCTCAAGAAAACCCTGCTGCTGTTGTTCACCGCCTGCGACGTCACGACGCAGAGATTCGATTGTCGCAATCGCGGCAAGAAAATTCTCACGCGCTTCGGCGGGTTGGCCCATTGCAAACAATGCTCGACCAACGTGTTCCTGGGCCATCCACAGATCTTCACGACTGTTCAACTCTTCAGCGAGTTTCGCCGCGCGGCGACCGACGTCAAGCATCTCCGCATACTTGTGCTGCTCCTGATAGAGCCGTCCCAGATTATTCAACGACAGCATCATGCCGCCGCGATCGTGACTCTGCTCACGTATCTTCAAACCCTTTTGCAGAGCTTCGAGCGCTTCATCGTAGCGTCCCTGCTGCCGATATGTGTCTCCGATATTGTTAAAACTTCGAGCGACACCCGGCGTGTTCTTTAACACTTCGTAGCCTTGTAACGCCTTTTGAAACCACTCAAGTGCCTGAGCATTGAGGCCCTGAGCCTTGTAAATGACGCCGATGTTGTTCTGTAAATTTGCGACTCCGAATTTGTCGTCAACCTCTTCGTAAATAGAAAGACTTTTGCGAGCGTAAGCCAGAGCTTGTTCGAGATTACCTTGCCGCCGGTAAATCAGTCCGATGTTTTGCAGCCTGACCGCAACGCTGCGCCGATCCGCACCGGCCCCCAGCTCTTCCGTGGCGCTGATACTTCTGTTGAGGTACTCAAGCGCTTCAGCGTAGCGCCCCTCAGAAATGTAATAGTTGGCAATGTGGGTTAGCACGGTGGCAAGCATGTTTCCATCGTTCAACTCTTCACTGAGTGCACGACCCTTTTGGAAAAACGACATAGCCAGATCGTGATCTCCAAGGTAACTGTAGGTCTGGCCCAAGCCGATGAAGACACGTGCGATCAGGTTTCGATCTCCAACTTCCTCACTCAACGCAAGGCTCTTCTTGTAATGCTGCACTGCCAGATCGCGGCGTCGATCGTTTTCGTAAGCATCACCCATTGCCAACAGCGCGCGAGCCTGCTCTCGCTTCATGCCGGCTTCCTGAAAAATCGCAAGACTCTTTTCCAGATAATTCAATGCGTCCTTTGGTGGGATGCGGCGCGCTTTCAACGCACCAAGATCACACAAGGCAGTACCAAGCAGCGGCCGATCTCCGATCTTCTCCGCAATGTCTACGGCGAGATGAGAGATTCTGAGTGCCTCGTTGTAATCACCTTTTTGCAGGGCCTGATCAGCCCGCGTCTTCAACGCCACTAGTTCCTTCGCATCGATCGAAGTGGAGACTGTTGGCGACTGACCGAGGGCCGGAGTGACGAGGCTCAGGCTGAAAATCAGCAAAAAGAGCGGCTTGCGGAACGCCTTCGACATGGACCCCTCCTTAGCTGGATTGGCTCAAGAGGTAACGCGCAAAAAGAGCCACAAAGAGGCACAAAATGCAAAAAAATAACTAGAAATCATTTTGTGCTTCTTGTGCTTTTTAGTGGCTAAAAAACTTTTTTGCGGCGCACGGTAATACGTGGCCAACTTCAGCAACTTCACCGATCGACGTTGATTTTTGACCGAGCGCGATAAGCGCTAAAAGGAGAGTTCATGCTTAGAAGAATCACAACGTTTATCTACGGTGTCTTCTGTTACCTCGCGTTTTTCGGAACGTTTCTTTATGCGATCGGATTCATTGGCAATTTTATCGTTCCGAAGTCGATTGACTCGGGACGCACTGGACCACTCGGCGAAGCTCTATTGATCGATGCGGGCTTACTCGCGCTCTTTGCGGTTCAGCACAGCTTAATGGCGCGGCCTTGGTTCAAGCGTGGGTGGGTTCGCTTGGTATCAAAGCCAGCCGAGCGCAGCACGTATGTGCTGCTCTCTTCTCTCGCGTTGCTGCTCTTGTTTTGGCAGTGGCAGCCAATCGGCGGAGTCGTGTGGAACATCGAGCAACCGATGATTCGCATCGCGCTGTACGGACTCTGCGCAAAAGGTTGGCTATTGGTGCTGAGCAGCACTTTTCTCATCAATCACTTCGATCTCTTTGGGCTGAGACAGGTCTACCTGTATCTGATCGGCAAGGAGTACACGCAACTAAAATTCAGGACGCCGATGTTTTATCGTCACGTGCGTCATCCGCTCTATCTTGGTTGGCTGTTTGCATTTTGGTCCACACCGACGATGACCGTGGCCCATCTCGTCTTTGCGATTGCGACCACAGCCTACATCTTCCTGGCAATACAGTTTGAAGAGAACGATCTTGTGCAGGCACACGGCGACGAATATCGACGTTATCAGAAGAACGTTCCGATGATCGTTCCCGTTCGCGTCGGCAGAGGTATTGCCGGCGTTCCCGTCACCAGTCGCAAAGCGAAGTCTGCGTAATCAAACAAAGAAGCACAAAAAGTAGAAGGAGAAAATCATGTATCGCATCATTCAATCACTTGCCCTAATCACTCTCGTTACTTTCGTGGTAAAACCAGCGCTCGCGCTCGACAACTCAAATGGTCCGGTGTTGCCGGAGCAGTGCACAAGTATTCAAGCTCCTGAAGGAAGCACGTTGTTGTTTCATGTCTATGCAAAGGGCGCGCAGGTCTACAAATGGAATGCGATTACTGGAGCGTGGGACTTCGTGGGACCAGTCGCCAACCTGTTCGCAGAAGAGAACTACTTCGGCGAAGTCGGCAGCCATCGTGCTGGTCCAATCTGGGAGAGTAAGAGTGGCAGCCTGGTCGAGGCTCGCCGCGTTCAGGGCACCGGCTGTGCTCCGGATCCAACAGCAATTGCGTGGCTGCTGCTCTCGAAGTATCGCACCGATGGTGCAGGCATTTTCAGCAAAGTCACTTACATTCAACGCGTGAACACGACCGGCGGAATGGCTCCTACGACTCCTGGTTCGATTGGTGGAGAGATCAAGGAGATCCCTTACACAGCCGAGTATTACTTCTACCGCGCTGAGAATCTCAACAGTAACTAGCAGGCATCGGAAACGGCAGCGTTCGCTGCCGTTTCCAATCTTAGTACGCCCCGCCGTAGTATGTGTCATTGAATCTCGAGAATGGACTTTTTGCGCGAATGACCACGCGAACAATCGAACTCAAAGGCTTGTCCCCTGGACAGGTGGACCGGCTTCTGCCGGAAGGACTGATCTCGCTTTGCTGGCGTGGCAGCATTGCACACGGAATGTATGTCCCAACCTCTGATCCCGATTCGATCGACGATAAGGATGTGATGGGCATCTACATCGCCTCGCTTGAACACTACCTCGGCTTTGGTCGCAAAGATGTCTACGAGCAGTGGGAACGTGAATGGGACTGCGTCTTCTACGAGCTACGCAAGTTTATTGGTCTCTTGCTCCACTGCAATCCAAATGTGCTGAGTCTGCTTTGGCTGAAGCCAAACGGCATCATCTATGAATCTGAACTGGGCGCACGTCTCCGTCAGCACCGCGATTTGTTCGTCACGAAGAAGGCTTATCACTCATTCTCAGGCTACGCTCACGCGCAGTTTAAGAAGATGATTTCGTTCAATCAGGAAGCACAGGCGTTGATGCAGCAGCTCGAGGAGCAGATCACTTCGTTTGGTATTAATCCCGATTCATGTGACGCGGGTCATCCATTGCGAACACTCGAGGGTCGACCGTTCGTCGGAGCCACACCTGAGATGATGGAAATTGTAAAAAGATATCGAGGTGAGCGGCGTCGTTACTACAGCGGCGGCTACATGGGCCAGAAGCGACGAGAGTTAGTGCGCCGCGTTGGTTATGATGCCAAGAATGCGGCGCACTTGATTCGGTTATTGCGTATGGGAATCGAGTTTTTGACGGAAGGTACATTGCACGTCGAGCGGGCCGACGCACCGGAATTATTAGCCATCAAACGCGGCGCGTGGCCGCTGGACAAAGTGAAAGCAGAGGCGGAGCGTTTGTTTCAGCTTTCCCAGGAAGCGTACGTACGTTCTTCTCTCCCTCCTGAACCCGATCATGAGCGCGCGGAACGGTTATGTGTGCAGATGATCTCTGAATATCATCATCTGTCTTAAGCCGCGGTGCTACTTACCGCTGCGGCGAT